>JAEOTZ010000057.1 GCA_016839585.1 Promethearchaeota archaeon | reverse complement strand
AATCGTTCTTTCATAACATCAGCTCATCAATCAGCATGAACAGCTATTGTAATTTCACTATCAGGATATAAGTTAAAATTTATATCTTCATGTAAAGGTATGAATTCTTTGTTTGGTCCATAGGCGTTTACTGCACAATCGTCATAAATAGCATTTTCCTCAGCGTCCCATATTAACTGAAGATAACTGTGAATTAAGCCTTTATATATGGGGAAAATAGATTTTTCAGGATTTTCATGCACTATTTTATCCAAAATGCTTAATACTTCAATTATTGATCCATTATTATCTATATTTATGTCGTACTCAAGCCCATTTGATAATTTCTTTTCAGGATCCGGAGCAAAAATTGTTAATTTAATTTTCTTAATTTTTATTAACACCCCCAATAATATAAAAAAATAAAAATACTAACTTCTAAATAAGTCCTTTAGCTTTAAGAAGTTTTGGTAGTTCCTTTTTAAGTGCAAATGATGAAGAAAATTTTTTCTCTCCATCTACAACTACACATTTGCTATGTAGATTAAGTTTTTGTGCTTCCTCTGAGTTTAGTGATTTTGTTTCGTGCTTAATATGCTTTATATATGGCGTAATAGCATTGAATATTAAGTTCATAAACTGAGACCATTCGCAAGCACATGCATCCAAAGGAACATATATATCTACCTGTAATTTATTAGAGTCTATTGTATTCTTGTTATCTTTTATTGGTATACTTTTTAAATCTTCACTTTTCATATTTTATACCTCTATCTTTCAATTAACTTTAATATACTATGCTCCACAACAACTATTATTCGAATTTATTCCAGTATCTGAACCGCAGGCACAACTATTCTCGTCAATATTTCCTTTTTTAGAACTTTTAGCTCGTCCTCTGGCATCCCATAAGCAACCGCAACCTTTTCGTTCATTCAATATAATTGCTTGTGTTGGGCAATTTCTTTTACAAGCACTGCATTCTGTACATAAATCAGGACTTTTTATGTCATATTTACCAGAATCAGTGACTTGAGGAAGGCCAAATGGGCAAATTTCTCCACAAAGTCCACAGCCATTACAGGTTTGTTTATCAATAAAAATCCGTAGATCTATTACAATTTCAGTAAAATTAAGATTTATTTCTGTCATCTTTCTTACCTTTTATTTTTTTATACCTTTTAATTTTTTTAAAGTTTTTTTAATAAAATATAATACCTAAAGTTAGAAAAATCAAACTTAAAACAAACAAAATTTTATTAATTATACTAAATATTGGATATTCTTCTTGAATTTCTCTAGGGCTTGTAGCCATTGTGTATCCACTAAATGACATTGTTGAGAAGAAGGTAATCCAAAAGTAAAAACATATATGCCATAGTATATAATATATCGAGCTATGGATTAAATATGATAATCCTCCAAAGAGAATAATGTTAATTACCCCAAAAAAAATCCCTTTGAATATAAATCTTCTGGTGAATCTTGCGAGTGGAAATAAGAGAACTATAACTAAATTTGCACATAGTATCCAGAGAGTTAACTCACCAATCCACCATAATTTGTTAAACCAATTAAAAGCTAAAAAGAGTAGCAATAATCCAATTAGAGGTAAGAGAAATAACTTTCGAAATAAAAATGTCGTGTGGGTTATTCCAGCGCGAATTCGATGGAATAATGTAAATTTTGCTAATTTCATATGTTCAGGTTTTTGAGCAGGTTTATCTTTCACAAATACAGGTACATTCTTCGACCAAACAGGGCCATATTTAATTCTAAATGGGAATTTCTCTGACTTTTTTGGAAGTTGAGGTATTGCAACTCCCCCAGCCGAGAGTTGTGGAAGTATTAATGTTTTTTTCTCAGTTAGATTTGTAATCCCTGTTGCTTCTACTGCCTCAAGAAGTTGTTTATTACCAAAATCATTACCGCGAGCGGCACACCATACATTAATTCCGTTTGAATCCACACATAATACCCAAGCATCGAGCCCTTTAAGATCGCGCATAACTTTAATATATGTAAATTCATAATTGGCAGTTATAATTATAGGTGACATTTTATTGGGATTTCCAGATTGATAAATTCCAGGTTCAATAGGAACGTGATCAACTTGTCCAGTTAAAATACAACGATAAATTCTTAATTGAGATCGAAGTCCCTTATATCTTTTTTTTTCAGGTTTATAATAACCAGGCTCTTTATTTCCGTTATCATTAACTTTTTGTAGTTCTATTGCTTGAATTGAACTATGCCTCCATTTTTTCAGGGAATTGATTTTAAAACCTATAGGTTCTATGTATTTAAAAAACCATTTAATAAGAAATGTGCTCTTTAAACGGAGTCGTTTTAACTTCTTTTTGTACCACCATCTTTTAACCTTAAATGTAAATTTCCAAAAACCAGAGGGAACAAATTCAGCAGCCAAAATTAAGCGACCATTTGTTTTTAACACTTTCCAAACGTTTCTAAGAAAGATTTGTTGTTCTAAAGGCCGAAGTTCAGATAACATAAAAGTACTTACAACAACATCTTGAGAACATATTTCAACGGGTAATTCAGTAAATGAACCAATTTGATATAAAAGATTCTCACTTGATAAGTTATTAGGATAATTCTGCATAGCATAATTAATCATTTGGAAATTTTTATCAATTGCGATAACATTATTCCCCTTTAAAGCAACTTTTGACGCAAGAGAGCCAGTACCACATCCTATTTCTAATATTGACTCCGAAGAATTAACATGATTTAGAACCCAGTCTTGAACTTCAAGATTTACTCCCTTTGTAAGGGAAGTAAATTTAGAATCATAAGATTCTGGTTCCTCTTCCAGTTTTCGCATATAAACGACTGCCATAAGCGCACGATATTTCTCTAATTTAAATTTTAATTTATAAAAAAATTTCTATTTTTAATTCTTCTTCCAAAAACCTTTCTTTCTTAAATATCTTCCTAAATATACTATGGAAAGCATCACGGGAACTTCCCAAAATAATCCCATGGTTGTACCTAAAGCGGCAATAGATCCAATTCCATATATAGCTATAGCCGTAGCAATTGCAATCTCGAAATGACTTGAGGAACCAATAATAACTGTAATTACTGCTTCTTTATATTTCAATTTAAAGATTTTTGTCATAATTACATTATATCCAACTACAATGACGAAGCCCACCAAGAGTGGAATTGAAACTAATAATAAATAATTCGGATTATTTATTAAAACATCACCATTTAATGAAAATAGGACTATTAATGTTGTTAACAATGCAATAATCGAAATTTTCCCAACAAAAGGACGATATGTATTGTTAAACCAATCTTCTCCTTTAGATGCAATAATCAATCGTTTACTGAGTATGCCTAAGAATAATGGAAGTCCAATAAAGAATATTAATGAAATCAATAAAAGTATCCAATCGATTTGAATATTTTTAATACCTGTTAAAAAAGTAACCATTGGAACATATAGAAATATAATCGTTATTGTATTCAGGCTTGTATTTACTACATTCTGTTCTTGGTTTCCTTTAGCCATCCAACCCCACACTAAAACCATTGCTGTGCATGGACTTGAACTTAGAAGTATTATAGCCACTGTTAATTCTTTTATTGTATTGCTAGTTCCTTGTAAAAATAGATTTACCATTGCTAGGCCTACAAAAGGCGCAATAAGCCAATTTGATACTAAAGTTAAGATAATTGGTTTAGGATTTTTTCCTAGTTTCTTAAGTTCAGATGCTTGGAGATTTAACATTGCAGGGTACATCATTAGAAATAAGCAAATCCCAATAGGTATTGAGATCCCACCTAACTGTAAAGAATCAATGGCTTCACTTATTCCCGGAATAATCTGTGAAAGTAAAATCCCAATTATTATACATAAGGCAACCCAAAGTGGAAGAAATTTTTCGAAGACACTAATTTTCTTAGATTTTTCAACTTCACTTTCAATAACTTTTTCGGTTTGTAACTCACTCATTTTAACCTGATTTAAAAAATTGTTGAATATTTT
>JAEOTZ010000001.1 GCA_016839585.1 Promethearchaeota archaeon | reverse complement strand
CATCATTACTGACTTTTCTTGGACTATTATAGATGGGGGGGGTCCAATCCCAGGAGATTTCACACTTTCTTCCGATGCAGAAACTCCAGATACTGACGGAGTATTTACTCTCACTTGGACTAGTTCCCTTAGCGCAGATAATTACTCTGTCTATCATCATTCTAGCTATATTACGGAGATTAATGAGAGCCTAACCATTTTAGCGAATGAAATCACCGAATTATCATTAATGTTAAGCAACTATGCGGATGGAACGTACTACTTTATCGTGGTTGCGCACAATGAATATGGAGATACTCTTTCCAACTGTATTGAAATTGTAGTTGCAATTCCAGAAGAAGGAAATGGAGGTGGTATTATTCCAGGATATCCTGTGTGCTTACTGATGATATTTATTATCTTGATTATATCTCTAATAATTAAGAAAAACCATAATAAAGTATCCTAAAATTACTTTTTTTTTCCTTTTAAAACATTTGTCGTGGTAATCTATCCCCTTCTCTATAAAGGAGAGAGCTTGCAGATTCATTATATGGTCTTAAGACTAGCTTATTATCGACATTTTCAAACATAATAGGATATTCTGCCATCCATTCCAGACTTACAATTTGCTCATAAGTGATAGTTGGATCTATCATTTGCATAAGCTCAAATAATCCATAAGGTCCTTGCCCATAATACCCCCAAGTTAGACCGGATATCCATAATTGAGCCCGTTCCCCGATTACAATAACATATTGATGATAATATTTTTTATTGATTGACCATTCCCGTTCTGCGTAATAAAGAATTATGTACTTTACTTTTCCTAATTCTCGAAAATGGTCCTTAAAAAACATTAGAGACTCTCTTGTAGACTTTAGACGTCCTTCCTTAATAACTCGCACTTATATAACCTCTTTTTAGTCCTTTTATATCCTATTAAAATAGATCAATTTAAAGAAAAATATAAAAAGTCGATTAGGATTTCCCTTTCAAAATCTTAAATGTGGCAATTTAAATTATTAAATTCAGAATTATTTTTGTAATGATATCAATGGATGTGATCAAAATCAAAATCCGAGAAGTAATAAAAAAAGCGCAATATTGGATTTACTGTCCTAAGTGTAGAAAAGTGCGATCTCTGGAGCGTCTTATCGAGACCCCGATAACGCCCGAAGAAAGCAGACTCTCCTGCCACTGCGGACACCGCTTTGCCAGTCTCCATAAGTATTGGACCTTCTTCGATGAACGTCCATGCCTCTTGGAAACAAGACTGGCGAAAACAACCAATCAATAAACCTTTTTTTTTTTGGTTTTATTCTCCATTGATAGAATTACACTCTTTTCAATTACTAAAATGAGCATATTGTATTTAGTGTAGTTTTTAAAAATCTCTTAATAAATAAGATTAATGATCCCTTTCGAAATTTCCCTTACATTATTCCTAATTCTGTTAATATACACCATCATTTTTTACATTTCACGGAAAAAGGAATATGAATTACAGAAATCTAAATACATTATCTTTATTTATTTGATTATTATGGGTTCAATCTTTCTTTTTAACTTAGCTTTATTCTATCCTTCTCAAAATTCAGAATCTGACAAAAACTCGATGTTAATTGGTCTTTCTCTATTATTTTTACTTTCTTCATTAATGTTTTTTATTAAATCCTTCTATATTTTCGATCAAGATGTTATTAACTTAGAAATTCCTTCAAGATATAAATCAAGAAAAGGAAATATTGAAATAGGAAAGGTTATGAAGAAGAAAAGAAAGAGTCATAAATATTTCCTTTCACTAAAAGATTTAGAAAGGCACATGTTCGTATGTGGGATTACAGGTTCGGGTAAAAGCAATTTTGTACAAAATTTTTTAATTGATTTCAAAAAACGTTATGATATACCTTTTTTATTAGCAGAATTTAAAGGAGAATATATTTTCTTACAAGACATTATCGAGGACTTGTTAATAATAAGACCAGGGGAAAACTTTTCAATCAATATATTTAATCCTGAAGGGGCTAATCCTGAAATTCATGCTGAAAGAGTATTTGATATTTTACAAAGTGGGCAATTTTTGGATGCAAACGCAGAATTTTCACCACAAATGGAAAAAGTGCTAGTAGATATTTTAACAAATGTGTGTAGAAATTCACAACATCAGAGCTGGAAAGGCTTCTTTGATCAATGCAAAGAATACTTGAAAAACCAGAAAAATCAAATTCCTATGCTGCATCAGAGTCTTGTTAGCATTCAAAATAGAATAAGGAGATTTTCACTAGGACCATTAAAGTCAATCTTTGCCACACGATATAAACTGAAAATAAAAGATTTATTTGACAAGAACATTCTTTTTGATTTAAGTTCAATTATCCGTTTAGGTGGAGAAAAGGAAGATGCCTTGTTCTTTCTCAATATGGTTCTAAAATATTTATGGGATAAAAATTTAACATACGGAGCCTATAATTTTAAGGGTATAAAGCATCTTACAATAATCGAAGATACTCAATACTTTGCCCCAAAAGATCTGTCTCTCCAAACAAAGTTGACTTCATACCTGGAAGATATAGCACTTTTACAAAGAGGCACTGGAGAATGTTTAATTTCAATTGCCACTCGACCTAATGTCAGTGAAGAAATATTAGCTAACTGTGGTGTTCTGATCACTTTCAAAAATCATATGCAGAGGAGTTTCATTTGTGAACTATTAAATATGGATGAAGAAAAAGAAGACTATCTCTCTATATTAGAAGAAGGGGAATGCATCGTCCGTACTAATTCTATTAAAAGACCATTTCTGCTTTGGGTCCCCCTTGTCGAAAGATACTGGTTAAAAAGAGGAGATGTGAATAGAAAGAATAAATTAATTCTGAAAAAATTTAAAGAAAAAGATTCTGAAATGATGAAAAATAAAGAAAAGTCGATTAAAAAAATTGATAAATCTGAGAAAGGTTCCCAAAAAACCCAGTTCACCGAAAATGAAGACGAAGATATAAGAGATGCGGCAGAGATCAAATTTTTTATTGACAACTTATTGGAGGGTAATGAGAATGCCAAAGACGGCTTTAATCCAGAAAATTATAGAAAATGCCCTGAATGCTTTTCAATAATTGAGACTAAACATAAAATTTGCCCTTATTGTGGTTCTTGTAACCACAAGAGATTTTAAAGAAATAACCTAATGAAAGGATAGGAGATATAAGTTAAGTACTGCCAATTTCTAAAAGATATGGGAGATATTGATTCTACTACTCCAAGAATAGTTCAAAGATGAAAGAATTAAAATGATAATGTCCTGTTCGATTTTTTCATCTTTCAATATCATTTAATTAAAATACTAAGAAGTATTAAATAATAATATAATTGACAAAAATATATAATATTGTAATCCTTTCTGAAGAATTTATTTTAGTGTATAAAATATGAGCATTAAGAAAAAAACTTTAGATGTTTTATATCTAGATGACTTAGAGCAATTCTTAATAAAAATTGGACTTTCTGATGATTTCAAAGAAGGTAATATCAAATGTTATTGTTGTAATGAGACTATAAAAATTGATAATATTTGTGCTTTAATGATCAAGAAGAACAAATTTATTTTTCTATGTAATAAGGAATCCTGTTATGAAAATTATTTAAAACTTAATGAGGAAGTAAAAAAGGATGATATTTAATGAATTCATAGATTTAATAAATCTTTTAATAGCTTCCTGGTCAATTACAGGTGTTTTAGCAATTTTACTAATTTATTTCCTGACACACCCAGAAAAAGTAGAAAAATGGGAATCAATCTTAGCAAGGTGGTTTTCTTTTACAGGTAAAAAATTTAAAAAAATACATATCTCTAAAGATATTCAATCTAAGATGAATACTTACAGAAAGGAAATAAATAAGGAATGTGAAGGTTTAATACCTTTTAAAACCTCTATAAAATTTATCAATCCTTTCAGTTTTGAGAAGGAAAGAGTTGAACATAAAGAAGATAAAGTAATAGTAGTATTAAAAGATAAAAAAAATCAGGATGAAAACTTTGTACGAGCATCAATGTTTAGCATAAAAGATATATTAATACCTAATTCCCGACGTTACATTGAACCTCACCTAATGAATTCAATTGATTGGCAGTTTGTTAAGAATTTAATTTTTAATCAGAACAAATCTAAATTAAATTATTTCATTGATTATCATTTATCACCTAAATTGGATGAAGATGAGAAATTAAAGGAAAATATCAATATTTTGGAAGTATTAACTGAGAGAGGTGTATTTACAAGAATTTTATTAAAGGAAATAAAGGATTATGGATTAAAATATTATCCAGAACCTCCAAATATTGAATATTTTAAAGAACCAACATCTTTTTTTGAAAAAATTAAGGAATTTGCATATAGAAAAGCAGGAGAAGATATAAATCCAACTTTTCGTGGTACTAACATCAAAATAAGCATTGTTATGATTGGTAGGTATAGTAAAGTATTTACTAAAACTGGAGATCTAAATCTTGATCCTTATATTCAATGGGTTTTCAAGTGTGAAGAGGAAGGTATAAGTTCTATTTATATTTTAGCCAGAGATAGGACAATATTAGCCGCTCAAAATATAGCTGCAATTTTAGATCAGATGCCTGATAGATTTGAAATGGTGAACAGTTCAGTTTATACTAGTAAAATTAGGAATCATAAAATTTTGCTGAAACCTAGAATTGAAAAAAAAGAACATAAAGTTATTTGTATTCACTATTACATTAAAAATAACCTATAAATAATTCAAAATTTTTGATGAAATTAAAACTTCACAAAATTTGAACCAAGACTATAATTACTGCTCTATAAGAAAAATTTAAAGTATTTGCGAAATTGAAAATTTTGAAACACCTTGTAATTCACATGAAAAAATGGATGATTGACAATATAATTCGGGTTTTCGTTATATAATTTAATTTTTAAAAAGAATAGTGTGATAAAAAATTTAAAATGTGTAATTCATGATTGAAATAAAAGATATTAAGGAGTATCGCCATAAGGCCGAGGATTATGAGAAAACTCAAAGAATTAAGATATTTTTGAAAAGCCTTATGAAAGAAAGGGATCCTTTTTATTTGAAATTAAAAGAACTTGATAAAATACTACAATGGAAATTATTAACTCAATATGGTAGGCAAAAAGAAAAGAGATTTATCGAAATTACTAATGAAATTGCTCAAAATTTTACAAAACTAGCTTTTAAGATCACCCATACCAATAGAGATTATGAAACTTATCTTAAAATTAAAACACTTATGGTTCCTCGGGGAATTAATGTTAGAATTGCATCAGCAATTCTTGCACTTTGCTTTCCTGAAAAATATGCTGTTATTGACTTTAGGGTTTGGAGGCAACTTTTTTCTGAAGAAAGAGACTCATATACAATAAATCAATATTTAGAATATCTAAAAAAGATTAAAGAATTAGCTAATAAGTTAGGATGGCATCCACAAGAAGTTGATCTAGCTATATGGGCTTATGATAAAGATAAAAATCCATAATTATGAATAGATTATACTTCTAGTCTTTCGATATTAATTGATTTAGGAGATCTATTGAAAATGGAGAAAATTGAATATAAATATAATGAGTTATATAACTAGTGTGAAATCAATTCTATTTAAAAATTTTAATTTAGAATTTATTTTATTAACCAAAACTATGGCAAAATAACATAAATTGTGAAAATTATGTTTCCAGATATTAATATTTCCACAAGAATTAGTTCATACTTACCATTCTCAGATGATCGCCTTCAATTTTTAGACATTGATGGATGGGATGGACAAGTTATAAAAATAAATCGTCAATTTTACATAGATTTATTAAGAAATAATATGAAATTAGATTTTGAGATAGAAGAAGAGAAAAAGAAAGATATAGTTGGCGAAATAGTTAATAGAACAGAAAATATCGATGGAGTTTATATATTATTCGGAGAAGATATAGAAGGAGTGAAAGAGGGTATTGCCTATATTGGTGAGACAGGGAATTTTAAAGGAAGGATAAAACAACATTTTGGAAGTTATAAGGAAATAGATGAAGAAACAATTCTAAATGAAGAATGGGAATTTCTTTCGGAAATCTTCTTCTTCTCAAAATCACTAAAGCTAGGCGGTGCGGGAATAGGAGATTCATTAAGAAAAGCAATTGAAGCAAAAATTATTCAAGAGGCAAGAAAATCGGATAATTTTCGGATTCTAAACAAGACTGAAAACTATTCAGGTAAATTAAATTTAATTGATAAAGACATTTTATATGATTTTTTTATTAAAATTAAAATCATTCTGGAACAACTTGGAATTTCTATATTAAAAGAAAAAATAAAAGTTGATGAAGGGGATGAAAAAAACTACTTTATTTGTTCAGAAAGGGGAGCTAATGCCATTATGTACCGTGCTGATACGGGTTTTGTTGTACTTAAAGACTCGATCATAGTAGAAGATTACCTGGATACTTTTCCTAAGCAAAAAAAAAAAATTTTTGAAAGAAGAGCCAAATTAATTGAAGAAAGAATACTCCTAAGGCAAACAGAGGGACGAAACTATCTTCTAACTGAAGATCAAGAATTTAGGTCATCTTCAGGAGCCGCAGCTTTCGTTTCTGGGGGACATTATAGCGGACCAAGGGTTTGGAAGAATAAAAATAATCCAGATATCACATTAGGTGAATATTTAGAACTTGAGCAAAATAACTCCCAGTAAATAGATATATTCTATTTTTATCAAAGAATATTAATTTACTAAGAAAATTCAATAAAAACATAATAAAAATTTAAATTAAGTTGCTTTTATATTTTAACTAAAGACTGAAAACTTCAGTTAGAATAAAACTAATTTTTTAATTATTCCTTTTTAAATCGGGAATTATGAGACCTGAAGAAAGCGCGCGGAAAAAAATTGATCATTTATTAGAACAAGCGGATTGGGTTGTTCAGGATTATAATCAAATTAATTTAGGAGCTTCTTTAGGAATCGCTGTAAGAGAATTCCCACTGGAGACTGGATTTGCTGATTATTTACTTTTTATTGACCGAAAGCTTGCGGGTGCTGTTGAAGCAAAACCAGAAGGAACTACATTAAGTGGTGTGGAAATACAAACTGATAAATATCTGCATGGAGTTCCCGAAAATTATGCTAAAATTGGAGTACCACTCCCTTTTGGTTATGAAAGTACGGGAACTGAGACTTTTTTCAGAGATATGAGGGACCCAGATCATCGAAGTAGAAGGGTATTTTCATTTCACACCCCTGAAACTTTATATAAATGGGCTAAAAAATATGAAACTTTAAGAGCTAGACTTAGAGAATTGCCCACTCTTATTGAAGAAAGATTATGGGATCCTCAGATTAAAGCTATAAAGAATCTTGAAAAATCTCTAGCTCAAAATGAACCAAAATCATTAATCCAAATGGCAACCGGAAGTGGAAAAACTTTTACATCAGTGAGTTTTGTATATAGACTAATTAAGTTTGCTAATGCGAAACGAGTTCTATTTCTTGTAGATAGGAATAATTTAGCAAGACAAACAAAAAGAGAATTCGAACAGTATATTACACCTGATGATGGAAGAAAATTTACAGAACTTTACAATATCCAGCATCTAACCTCAAACGTGTTTGATCCCGTAAGTCGAGTCTGTATTACTACAATTCAACGACTTTATTCCATGTTAAAAAATGAACCTGAGATTGATGAAGAACTTGAAGAAAAGTCGTTGTATGAAATAGCTCCTAAGGATGATAAGCCTAAAGAAATAAGCTATAATCCTAATATACCTATTGAAACATTTGATTTTATAATTACTGATGAGTGTCATCGTTCGATATATAACTTATGGCGTCAAGTTCTGGAATATTTTGATGCTTTTATTATTGGATTAACCGCCACCCCCTCAAAACAGACTCTTGGATTCTTTAATCAAAATTTAGTAATGGAATATAGCCATGAAAGAGCTGTAGCAGATGGAATTAATGTGGGTTATGACGTGTTCAGAATACAAACGGAAATCACAGAAAAAGGTAGTAGAATCGAAGCAGGATATTACATTGATAAAAGAGACAAATTAACACGAAGCGTTAGATGGGAACAATTAGATGATGACTATGAATATGAAGCAAAACAATTAGATAGAGATGTTGTGGCAGTTGACCAAATAAGGACAGTCATAAGAACATTTAAAGATAATTTGTTTACGCAAATTTTTCCGGGAAGAAATACTGTTCCTAAAACAATTATTTTTGCAAAAGATGATTCACATGCAGAAGACATTGTAAGAATTACACGAGAAATCTTTGGAAAAGGAAACAAATTTTGCGAAAAAATTACTTATAAAACCACTGGTGAAAAACCTGAAAATTTAATTGCATTATTCCGAAACTCTTATAACCCTCGAATTGTTGTAACTGTAGATATGATTTCTACTGGTACAGATATTAAACCCGTAGAATGCCTTTTATTTATGAGAAATGTTAAATCAAGAGTATATTTCGAACAAATGAAAGGTAGAGGAACTCGGGTTATATCCTCTACAGATTTACAAGCTGTTACTCCTAACGTAAAAAATAAAACCCATTTTGTAATTGTAGATGCTGTTGGAGTGTGTGAAGGCGATAAAACTGACTCAAGACCTCTAGAACGAAAACCAAGTGTTCCTTTTGATAAATTACTACAACAAGTAGCTGTTGGTGTACGAGACGAAGATACAATTTTGACTCTTTCAAATCGTCTCGCAAGGCTAGATCGCACACTAGAATCAAATGACCGAGAAAAAATTGAGGAAATTTCAGGAGGAATTACATTACAGGAAATGACTAATAATATATTTGATGCTCTCGATCCTGATATCATAAATGAAAGGGCAAAGGAAAAATTTCAAACTGAAACTCCTTCAGAAGAACAAAAAGAAGAAGTTTCGAATGAATTGAAAGAATCCGCATGTAAACCTTTTGATAATCCTAATTTAAGAAATTTCTTAATTGAAATAAAGAAGAAAAATGAACAAGTGCTGGATAAAATAAGTATAGATAAAACAATTTTTGCTAGCTGGGACCCTCAAGCTAAAGAGAAAGCTCAAACCTTTATAGATACATTTAAAAAATTTATTGAAGAGAATAAGGATGAGATTACTGCTCTACAAATCATTTTTAATCAACCATATGGTAAAAGACATCTTACTTATGAACAAATTAAGGAATTAAGTGAATCAATCGAAAAACCCCCTTACAATTTTACAACTGAACAGTTATGGCAAGCTTATGAACAATTGGAAAAATCAAAAGTAAGAAATGCCGGACCGCAAAAATTGTTAACAAATATAATATCAATCATTCGATTTACTTTAGGTGAAAGTGAAATTCTTGAACCTTATTATGAAACGATTAATAGGAACTTTAATGAATGGTTGGATATTCAACTAAGTATGGGTAAAAATTTCACATCTGAACAATTAGAATGGCTAAATATGATAAAAGATCATATTACTAGTAGTCTAAAAATTGAAATGGATGATTTTGAATTAGCTCCGTTCTATGAGAAGGGTGGACCATTTAGAGCTTATCAACTTTTTAAGCAAGAACTTATTTATATTTTAGACGAATTAAATGAGGTACTTTCTGTTTGACTGAATTGACATCTTTGGCAGACTTAC
Source organism: Promethearchaeota archaeon (assembly GCA_016839585.1). Classification (GTDB taxonomy): domain Archaea; phylum Asgardarchaeota; class Lokiarchaeia; order Sigyniarchaeales; family SOKP01; genus Loki-b32. The sequence continues at coordinate 58,185 of JAEOTZ010000001.1, read as the reverse complement.
CATCTCATTGGGAATGGATGAAATTAAAAGATTGTGTTGAGATTCTAGATAGTCAACGAGTTCCCATTAATTCCTCTGATAGAAATGACAGAATCGCTGGAAAAGATATTACTGAACTTTATCCATATTATGGTGCGACTGGACAAATAGGATGGATTGATGATTTTATATTTGATGAAGAACTAATATTATTAGGCGAAGATGGAGCTCCTTTTTTAGATCCATCTAAACCCAAAGCATATATGATTAGAGGAAAGACTTGGGTAAATAACCATGCTCATGTATTAAAAGCAATAAAAGGTGTTTTATTAAATTCCTTTTTACTTCATTATCTAAATGTATTTAACTACAGAGATTATATTACAGGCACTACTAGATATAAATTAAATCAGACTAGAATGAAACTAATTCCAATTCCTATACCTTCTATTAATGAACAACGCATTATAGTAGAAAAAATTGAAGAAGTGTTCACTAAATTAGATTATGGGGTGAATTTGTTTAAATCAATAATTAAAAAATCAGATAAGTTACGCCAAAGCATTTTAAAATCCGCATTTGAAGGAAATTTAATTTCCCAATTACAGGATAATGAAAATCCTGTAAATAATAATTTAAATAAAAAGGCTTCTCAAAAAAAAAACCAAAATCGAGAATCAAAACAAAAGAATTTAGGTGAGTATGTTGAATAAAAGTTCTATAATAGTAGATAAAGTATGGAACTATTGCAATGTTTTAAGAGATGATGGAGTAAGCTACGGAGATTATGTTGAGCAACTGACATATCTAATATTCTTAAAAATGGCTGATGAACAAACAAAACCTCCTTTTAACAAATCTTCAATAATAATTCCTGGGTTGGATTGGCAAAGCTTGCTCGAAAGGGATGGTGATGCATTAGAAGTTCATTATCGTCATATTCTTATAGAACTTGGCAAGCAAAAGGGGATGCTTGGAATAATTTTTCGCAAAGCACAGAATAAAATTCAAGATCCGGCTAAGCTCAAACGTCTAATTATGCTTATAAATGAAGAAACATGGGTTGGATTGGATATTGATGTGAAAGGTGATATTTATGAGGGACTATTACAAAAAAATGCCGAGGATAGTAAAAGTGGAGCAGGACAATACTTTACACCACGATCCCTCATAAAAACGATTGTTGAAGTAATGCAACCTGAACTCGAAATGAAAATATATGATCCTGCTTGTGGAACTGGAGGGTTTCTTTTAGCTGCTCATGATTATATTTCTAAAATTTATAATTTAGATAAAGAACAGAAAAAAAATCTTAAATTTAACACTCTTTTCGGAAAAGATATTGTTGACGGTGTTGCTAGACTGTGTGTCATGAATCTTTATCTACATGGAATCGGGGGTGAAGAAAGCCCTATAGAAGTAGGTGATTCTCTTAGCGCTGATCCTGGAGACCGTTTTGAAATGGTATTAACTAATCCTCCATTTGGTAAAAAAAGTAGTATTACTATAATGAATAGTGAGGGAAAAGCGGATAAACAATCTCTGGTTTATGAACGACCTGACTTCTGGGCAACAACCTCGAATAAACAACTGAATTTTCTTCAACATGTAAAAACAACTTTAGCAATAAACGGAAAAGCTGCCATTGTATTACCAGATAATGTATTATTTGAAGGTGGAGCAGGGGAAACTGTTAGAAGAAAATTACTTCACGAATGTGATGTTCACACTCTCTTAAGACTTCCTACAGGCATATTTTATGCATCAGGAGTTAAGGCTAATGTTTTATTTTTTGATCGAAAACCTGCAAGTGAAGAACCATGGAGCGAGAATCTTTGGATTTACGACCTAAGAACTAATAAGCACTTTACTTTAAAACAAAATCCTATGAATTATGAAGATCTTAAAGATTTTATTAAATGTTATTATCCTAAAAATCGAAGGGAGAGGAAAGAAACTGAAAGGTTTAAAGTTTTTACTTATGATGAATTAATACAGAGGGAAAGTACAAATTTGGATATTTTTTGGCTTAAGGATGAGAGTCTTGAAGATTTTGAGAATCTACCAAATCCAGTTGTTCTTGCGAGAGATATAATAGAAGATTTAGAAACAGCATTAGAACAATTTAGTGATTTATATGAAGATTTAGATGGGGAAAAATAAAATTCAATTATGAATTGAAATAACAACTAAACATCATTTTTATATCCTTTTTAATATAATTGCAGTCTATCTATATATTATTATCAATATTTTTCGTGAAATAACCGTAAAATTTAAAAAAACTTATTCTTTACTTAATCAATAATATTTGAAAGTTATTGCCAAAAGTAATCCAATTAACGTACAATTTCTAATTCTTATATTTGTTATGTCTTTCTTATGTCCTTTTTAGGTTAGCATTAATTTTTAAGCTATTCATAATATCTATAAGCTGATTTAATAACGCATTATTATTTTTTCAGCTGAAATACCATCCTACTTCAATTATTATTAAAATCTGGAAATCCTCGATGATGCTACACTTGCAACAGATATTATCTTCAAAAAGAACATGAACATCAAATTAATTAGTAGATTTTCATCAGCTGTTGTGAGGACAACTATTTGTCCCCTAATTAGGAGCAAAAATCATTAGAATGGTTTTTCCATAAGTTGTAAGTAGAGGGATAAAAATATATTGCTGTTGCGTTTATTATTGGTTAAGACAGAAATTAAATATAAATTTAAATATAAACAAACAATTAAGTAATTCTAATAAATATATTTGTAAATTGAAGTGATCTTCTATGATTAATGATGAAAATAGATTCCGAGATATTCTTAGAAACTATAATATAGTAAAAATAACAGAATTAAAACATAAACAAGGATCTTTATTCTATACCTATGAAAAAATTGAAGATAGACACACTTTAGCTTTTCCTAATTTTGTCTTAAACTTTAATAGAGTATTTTCGATCTATTCAGATATTATTCAAAATTCTGAAAGTAATCCAATAAAATTCACATTTTTATGTGAAAATGTCATTGTGAATTTAATAACTGCAATTGAGGATTATCTAAGAAGTGCATTTATGATAATAGCCTATATAAATACTCTAGAAGATTTATTTCTTCGCTATGGAGAGAACGGGTTTAATGAGTTAGGAGTGGTAGAAAGGTTTAATAAACGGATAGGAAAACTACGAGTCAATATAAGATTAAACTATGACAATATTGATCTTCTGAGAAATGTAAAATTATACGCTCTGTTGCCCCCAAATATTCAATTATCTTTTCAAGAAAAAGATATTGTAAGATGTGCGTTTCAATTATTAAATATAGATTTATCCACTATTTTTCCCACTTTATGGCAAAGAATTTTTTCAGATGAACCCTCAAGCTATAGAAAACTGAGAAATAAGATAATTCACAGTGGTGCAAAAGGTTCTCTAAGTGGTCCAGAGATAGATTTATCAATAGTAGAGTCTTGTTATAGAGATATTGCAGAATTCATTTATAGTATTGACAAAAAACTAATAGAAGATTTTCCTGACCAGACTATTTTAGGAGGTTAAAAATTCCCATTTACAGCAAAGATCATAAGAAGGAGACACAAATTTTTAGAGAGAATGGGGAAAAGCATATATTTCTGTTTTGTTTATTACAGGGTAAAGCAAAAACAAAATAAGAAGATTAGTAGTTAGGATTATAAAAATGTATAGATATATACCTCCGAGTAAAAAAAATTTAGAAGAAGCCTTACATTTGTTTGAAGAAATTATAAAAAATATTGAGTTGTCAGGATTAAATCTTTCTGTTATTGTATTAAAAGTTTTAAGACTATCGAGACTATATACAATTAAGTAAAGAGTGATGATTATGACTAAATATATTTTTCTTGATACAAATGTTTTTTTGCACTGTAAAACCTTTACAGAAATAGATTGGAGAAATTTATTTGAGGAAACTCAGGATGATAATAAAATTGTAATTGTAGTATCATATATGGTTAATAAGGAGTTGGACAATTTAAAAAGATACGAAAAAAAAGCCAGAAACATACAGAATAAATTAAGAGAATTAAAGGATGTCGAATTTAAAGAAGGTATTACTTTAAATATTTCATTTTTTCCAACAAAATGGAGTTCTTTAAAACCTGAATGGGTAGAAATATTAGATGAAAATGAATCTGACTGCAAGATTATAGCTGAAATCCTCGTCTTTAAAGAAAACAATCCTGATGATGAAGTATATTTTGTAACAGGAGATAACACGCCTTACTTTCAAGCTGATGCTTTAGGAATTAATACTATTTTTTGGTTAGATGAGGAATATAAAACAATTTTCAAACCAAGTGAAACACAACCAGCAAGAAAAAGCAAATTAACTGATTTAAAACTACTTTTTAAAAATAAAGATAACAAGTATGAATTATCTACTGAGAATGAGCTTAGCCTGGATGAATTCATTGCTGAGGAATTTCCAGCGTTCCCAGACTTAATGAAAGAGGAAGAAAAAGAGATAATAGCTTTAAAAGATAATGAAAAATCAGGAATATCTGAAAATATGACAATTAAAGAAGCAGAAGAAAAAGGGTTAACTGTTGCTGATTTGATTAATAGTTTAGGACCAAACGCATCAAAACTTCTTTCACCATTATCATTTAATCTAAAAAGCCGTAAACACTTTAAAGAAGAGGTTTTAAAATATTATGAAGAATTGAATGAACATAGGAAATACATTGAAATTGAATTATTTTTAACAAATAAAGGCAATAAACCATATAATAATGTTAATATTGAAATATTTACTATATTGGAAAAAGGTTTTAAGTTAAAATCCAAGGAAGAGCTTGAAAAACCAGAAAAACCAAAAATAGAGAGAGATTTTTTTCCATACACATCATTAACTATACCACAATTTACTCATAAAGAATACAATGTAAAATACAGTTCTCCCGAAAAAATAGAAAAAGAGAAAAATGATATATGGGTATTTGGATATAGTATTAAAAAAATCCAACATAATGTTACATTAGGTTTATATCCTATTATGATAAAGTTTCCAGAAGAATTTAAAATGAAAAAAATACAATTTTTCTGCTCATTTAAGCACGATGAAGAGGGAGTAAATAAAGATCAGAAGCTTATAATAAATATTTCTCAATAAGTTATTACCAGGCCGTTGATTAGGAAGGTTAAGCTGTGAAGTATCTTAACCAGTAGTCCAGAGACTATGAAATAAAATAATTGTTCACCTCGCACTTAGGAGGGGGCACCACGGGGGAGGGAATGTAAAACTTTTTACATCTACAATGGTAATGAAAAACTACCATTTAAGGAAAGAGATCCTCAGTAACAGAAAATACTCCGAGATGAGTTTGAATAGGATCTCGATGTGAAATAAAAAGACAAAAGCTTTTTATAGAATGGGAACTCTCTTGTATATCAATACCAAAAGTGATTATGATTATGCGAGATTCTCTGAAGGATGATTTAAATATAATCATTAACCATTATCTTACCGATATGATGAATGCATTCAGATCTTCAAGGAATGCTTGGATTTCATTAGAAAAAGATAAGGAAAAATACAAAATATTGTTAGAAAAAGCTAAAACTTCTAATTTAAATGAATTAATGGAATTTTTCACTTCAATGCAAAGTAATGAAAAAAGACAACGGGATTCATATATTCCTGTTGAGATTTTAGAAAATGACAAAGATTGTCTAAGTTACGAAGAAACTCTTAAAAAAGTAGAGGATTTTATTGAAGATTCAAAATCTCAAGGATTTAATCAGTTCATCATTGCAGGAGATTATTCAGTATCATTAAAAGGCATTGAGTCGAATGAAGAACGTAGAAGAACTACTCTCAAATTACCTCAAAGGGAATATATATATTGGAATTGTAACGATTTTTTGGATAAATTGCATAAAAGAATCACTCATTTGGCTAAAATGACTTTAGTATATCAATTTTCCTTATTTGAAGCATGTCTGAAAGATTTATTTAGGAAAATATATGAATACAAACCAGAACTTCTAAGGTCTAATTCAAAAAATCTTACTAATAAGGAGATAATTGATTCTCAAACAAGAGAAGAGTTATTAATTAAAATGATCGATAATGAAGTGGATTGGTGGGGATATCAAAGTATTGATAAAATCGCTAAAAGAATTATATCAAGATTTAATATTAATTTAAAAAGAGATTTTAAGAGTTGGAGAGAGTTAAGGGAAGCAAATTACATTCGAAATATTATTGTTCATAATTCTGGTATAATTAACGAAAAATCATGTAAGAAATTGGAATATGATCCATCTCGAATTGGAGAATGTATAGATATAAATACTGAGTATATAGAAAAAATCTATGCCATCATACGAGAAAGTCTGAGCTATATTTACAAATCTCTATTGGTGTGAATTATGATATAAATTATATAAAATTTTTTAAACTACTTTTTCATGAGGGGGCACCACGGGGGAGGGAAATAGTATCATTTATATTGTATTTACTTTATAAAGAATCCCAATATTGCTGTAAATATTTATTAAAACCTCGTCCAGGATTATATAAAGGATAAATCTTTTTAAGAGATTGTTTTGCAGCATCAAAAGAATCATCTGGGATCTTTTTTCTGCGTTTTGCTAAATAGAGGATAGCTAGGCTCGGTGCACGTGATTCACCTCTATTACAATGTATTAGGATTTTTTGCCCTTCCATCTCATCCATGAAACTATAGAATGCCATTATGATAGGGCGCATAAAGCGGTCATCCAGTTGATCCATATCTACTAAATTTAAAACTAAATGGGACTCTCGACGAAATATTAAGTAAGACGGGTGAGTGGAGGGTAGGTTCCCCTTATACCCTACAGCGTAACAGTGGCATGGGTGTTTGCAGGCATGCACGACAGACCATCCATATCTTTCGTCCCAAAAGCAATCCATATCGTTACCTATGTAAATACTAAAACATTCTTTCATATTTTTTATATATCAATTGAATGTTATAAAGAATCTATAAATATTATTTTTCTAAAGTATTTTACCTATTATTTGTTTCATTGTAACTTTTTTGATTTTAAATAAATTTAGTCATCTGGTCAGGTAATATAAGTACCCTTTTCAGTTTGAATAGTATGAAATCCTTTACTTTCTAACTAAAAAATAAATCCTTATTTTTTTTTTATCTTAGTAATATTTTTTATGGGGTATCAAATATAATGGCACTGAATAATGTGGTATTAACCATGGTCGTAAAAAGAACATTTTTGTAAAATATTTTAAAAGAAAAGAGATTTTAACTCATATGTTTATAAGATAGTTAAAATAGAACTTCTTGGAAAATAGTTAACATTTAATTTGACAATTCTAAAGATAAATAACACTTATAGATGCAAGATTTAATCAATTCAAAGCAGAACCGCTATATCATCAAGCAATGCATAATATCAATATCCTATGCTTCATTGAATTTACTGAAATTTCTCTAATCTTTCCTTAAGATAATCAATAAAATTGTTTAATACTTGAACATTTGAATCTAATCTGGAATAGCCTTTTGAATAATATACTTCTTTAGGTCCTAATTCCTTACCTAATTTTAGACGTCTTATTAGAAATTGCTTTGTAAAAGGAATTTTTGTAAGATGTATTTCATAATTATTATCTTTAATTGTATCTCGAATCATCCCAAATCCTATTAACATTAATTCAGGGAATAATTGGCCTAATTCTTGCGTAGTTTTAATTTCATTTACTTCATCATCTTTTAGATCTTCATATTCTTCAAGTAATTCTATGATTTTTTTTATAGGGTCATATCTTTTAAGTTCAATAGCTCCTTTTTTCTCTTCCTCTTCAATCTCCTTGAATCTTGGTATAACCATCATCTCAAGAATAAAAAATGAAGGCGCCCAGATTACAGGGACTATCAATAGTAAGAAAAGATTAAATACAGAGAATATAACTATAATTATTGATATAATTACCAAGATAATTGAAATCATCCATCGCAATTGCCATATTTTATCCATTTTTTTCTCTTTTTGATTTTAATAAATTGTATTTTACCTTATCTTTAAATAAATAATCCATATATTTAAGATCTTCCATATTTCCCTGTATTTGACCTTAAATCATTCATTTATTTAATTCTTTTTGATTATTATGTAATAAATGTAATTTATATGCTTTTATTTAACTTTACTTCAACTAAGACTCATCAGCATAACATGAAAAAAATTGTTAAAATTTAAATAAATAATCCTTTTAAAGATAAAGTAAAGAAAGAAGTAAACTTGATATTTTTTTCATTATGAGTAATTCAGATTTCGAGCCCGTTGATTACATCATTAAACTTATCAAACATGGAACAATCCACATGGAAAAAGGGACTCCATTTGATCTGCATATCGCTATGATTAACATTGATAATGCTGTCGAACTTTGCATAAGAACATATCTCAATATTGATTATTTCATAAAATTCCCTAAATTAATTGAAATTTTTAGAGAGAAGGCACCTCAACATATAACAAAAGAAATGACTGATAATATTGCTAGATTTCATACGAAAAGGAATGGTGTATATCACTCAATAAAAAAGAAACCAATTATGTATGACATAATTTTTGCCTATACTTCTATAGCAAGAATCTTATTGTCTAAATTATTCGAACGTCCTGTAAAACCATTTCTCACGAATTTAGGTAAAAATGCCCAGTTGATTGAACAATTTTATGAATATTGGGATAAAGTATATGAAAGATTAGTACGTTTTTATTTTGATGTAACTGATATACTTGATCCTTCTGTTGATGAATTTAAAGAAAGCCTTGAGCTTACAAACTATTGTAAAATTATTGAATATAATGATGTAAGATTACTTCAAAAAATAGAACGCTTTGCAGATGACATAATAAATCGTGAAGAAGTCCCCTCTACTGAAGATCTTCAAAAATTTACCCAATATTTAATAGAAATATATCCTAGATTTAAGGATAAAATTTCTGAATACTATGATTATGAGAAAACATATTATGAGCCAAGAAAAGAATTTTAACATTAATAATTAATTCCTTTTTTTTTTTCAATTTCATTTAATTTAATTAAATCTAGTGGAATAATTAATAGGCTTATTTTTTAACAAATAGAGATTTCTTTATTATCCCTCTGTAAATGATACTCCACTATTTCTTAATTTTGTTAAATCCTTTTTTTGTCGTAAGCATTGGGCAAGTTGCGTTAAATAATTCAAAAAATTGATTAAATTCTCATAATATTTAAATATTAATTTAACGCATATTTAAATATATAATAAAAAAGCTCAGTAATTGATTTAAAAAGAAAAAATCTTAAACGTCAAAAGGGTATTTGATGAGAGTTTTATTAGATACAAATATCATTATTGGGAGAGAAGATAACAAGATTATAGATGAAGATCTACAGATATTAATGAGAATTTTTAATCAATTAGACATTAAAATCATCCTCCATCAAAAATCCATTGAAGATATTGATAGAGATCGAGATAAAAAGAGAAAACAAATAACGCTTTCGAAATTTAAGACTTATAATCTTTTAGAAGATTTTCCCGACCCTTCTGATAATTCAAAATTTCTTTCTCTTGTAGGAAAGCCAAAAAATGTTAATGATGTAATAGATAATTATCTCTTATATGCTGTTTATCATAATGCAGTAAATTTCTTAGTAACAGAAGATATAGGAATACATAAGAAAGCGAAAAAATTAGACCTTTCTGAAAGAATTATCTCAATATTAGATGCGGTTAGTCTCTTTAAAAAAGAAATCCCTAAAGAAAAAATAAAACGACCATACGCTTTAAAAGCAACATCAATGTCTCGTCTGAATGTATTAGACCCAATTTTTAACATTTTGAGAGAAGAATATCCTAGATTTAACGATTGGTTTAATGAAAAAGCAAGAGATGGTAGGAATTGTTGGGTTTATTATAGAAATGGTAATAAGCTTGGAGCCGTATTAATCTATAAATTTGAAAATGAGGAAATAGCATCTATACCTAAACTTCCAAAAAAGAAGAGAGTAAAAATTGCTACTATTGTTGTTTCTTACACTGGTCAAAAAATTGGCGAGTTATTCATTAAATTATCAATTAACCTTGCCCTTAAAAATAATAGATCTGAGATATATCTAACTCATTTTATCAAAGATAATGATCCTTTAGTGGCTCTTATTGAAGATTTTGGTTTTAAAAAAGAAGCAATCATTAAACATGAATGGTCTGAGATTCCTGAAGATGTATTTGTAAAAAAGTTATTTATTTCCCACGATGAGATCCAATCAATAGAACCAGTTCAAATTTCAAAAATATATTTTCCTAATTTTTATGATGGGAAAAATGTGAAAAAACACATAATTCCAATCAGACCAAAATATCATAATCGTTTGTTTACTGATTTTCCAAGAAGAGGACAACTAACTATAAATGAAGTTTTAAATGAATTTTTAATAGAAGGAAATACGATAAGAAAAACATATCTAACTCATTCTTCAACAAAAAAAATTGCTCCAGGTGATATTGTATTTTTCTATCGATCTAAAGATATGAAAGAACTTGTTTCTTTAGGTGTTGTTGAGAAAGTTGAATATGATCTAACAAATAAAGAGTATGTTTTCAATTTAGTTGGCAAGCGAACAGTTTATTCCCTTTCAGAAATAGAAAAATTAGTAAAAAAGCCAATTACAGTAATATTATTTAACCACCATTTCTATCTTAAAAATCCTATATCGTATAAAGAATTGATAAAAAGTAATATTCTTCAAGGACGTCCACAATCGATTACTGAGATAGAACATCAAAAGTATTTATCTATTAAAGAAAAGGGAGGAATTAATGAACGTTTTACTTTCAATTAAACCGAAATATGTAGAAGAAATAAAGAAAGGGAGAAAAAAATATGAGTTTCGCAAATCATTTTGTAATAAGAAGAATTTTGATAAAATTGAAAAGATTTACATATATTCAAGCTCACCAGTGAAAAAAATCGTAGCTAAATTCTTATTAAATATCATTATCGAAGATCACCCCACGGTATTATGGGAAAAATATAAGGATGTTTCTGGGATTGGTGAAGCTGAATTTTTCAAATATTTTAATCAAAAAGAAAAAGGACTTGCTATAGAAATTTCTAACCTAAAATTTTTCAAGAACCCAATAGATCCTAAATCTATATTTCTCAACTTTAATGCTCCACAATCATTTCGCTATGTAGAGGACATAGAAACTAATAATAAAATAACTAATTATCTTTAATAAAAAAGAAACCTCTTATAAGTAAAATATGCATGTCCAGATTGTAGAAGTAGAAATATTAGCATGATGGATTGGGATCTTACAAAAAAATTTAATAATGTAAATTGTCCAAAGTGTGGAAAAACTACTCTTAATAAAACACTTACATTATTATGGGATTAAGCATTAAGTTACTGAGTTTTGATGAATCATTAATAAATCATTACAATTTGTTTAAAGCAATTTGTTTAAAATTATAATTTGAATTAACTAATTATGAATCCAAAATTAATAAAAAAAAAGAATTTAAAACAAAAGTTTCAAATTGAAATACCAACTGAAATTTTCCTTAAAGGAAAAGAAATGGTAGAGGCGTATTATAATCTTTTCATTTTTGAGAATTTCTTCAGATTATTTATAGAAAATGTAGCTAAGGTTAAATTTGGTTTAAATTATTGGAAAAAACTAAATATGAATAAAAAAATTCAAGATAAAATTAATGATAGAAAAGAAGAAGAGAGAATTAAGAGATGGTTATCTATAAGGGGGGATTCTGATCTATTTTACGCGGATTTAATAGATCTAAAAACTATAATAAGTAGCAATTGGGAAATCTTTAAAGAATATTTTCCTAAAGAAGTTTGGATTACATCAAAATTAGAAGATTTGTATGATTTAAGAAATAAAATTGCTCATAATAGTTATTTAGATGAAACTGAACAAAAAACTGTTGAAAGTATAATAGGAAATATTTATGCTCAATTAAAAGCCACTCTAAGATATGAAAAATTAGGTGCAAATAATATAATTGAACGTGACTACATTAGAATGATTGATGAAGAGGAAGAGGAAGATTTATATATTAATGAGAAAGAAAGATCCCAAAAAAGGAAAAAAATCGATTTTGAACTAATTTTTAATTATTTAGATATGATTAGGAATTCACAATTATCTCCTATGAATTTAATACCAATGTTAAATAAGATTCACAATGAATTTGCGAAAATTTCATATAAAGAAGATATGTTTGAAGATGAACTTGATATAATAACTGATTATGCTAAAACTATAAATAAATACATTTTAGGAAAAGATAATGAGATAATAAGAATAATTGTAGGAACTATCAGGATGATTGTATTAAATCCTAAACTTGTAAGTTTAATAAGAAAAATCAATTATAGTAATTTCGAAAAGCTATATGAAAGGGGATATAAAAAAAACGATATAGCTTTAATTTTATATAAATGTGGAAAGTTTGAGAGCATTTCTACGGAGATTTGTGAAGCAATAGATAAAAAAGATATAAATTCACTAAAAATGTTTAGGAATTTATTATATTCGACTAAAATTGAAGAAGATAAATTGCCTATTATTAGAAAATTAAGATTAAAAATAGAACAACTTAGTTCTACCTCTGATTTAGATTTAATTGAGATAATATCTTCGATAATTAATTATCTAGAGTCATAATATAAATAATTTCTATTAGCTAATACAAAACCAAGGCACTACTATAGAAATTCTTGAAAAGAAATATTCCAATTTAAAAATGAATATTAATAATAATAATTTTAACTCGTAGGTAGGGAGTTCCCGGTAGGAGTCACCTTATTTTTACATAAATAATTAGAACGGTTTTTTAATGCTTCAATGACCTTTTTCTCGAGTGGATCTAATCCCTCCATTAGAATAGCTTCAGTAATCTCTAAACCCTTGGGAGTAAGGGAAATCTTATGACGGGATCCTTGATTATTAAAATTATTAACATAATTTCTCTCAATATATTCTTTACTTGCTAAAAAAGAAAGAGCTTGAGAAATTCTACTCTTCGATTTATTAAACTTCTTAATAAGATCTTCTGTAAGCACCTCCCCTTTAACATGTCGCTGTTGCCGTAGAAATAACAGTATCCGCGAGATAAGATGAGGATAGAATTGCTTCATTTCCTTTTTTGACAGCACAATAACTTTTCAGTTTAAAAGTTTTTAAACTACACTTTTTCTTGTTTGTAATAAAAACGAGCGAAACCTAAGATTTCTAAATTTAAAAAGTGTACACGAAAAGTGAGGTTTAATTAAATATGAACTAGTTTAATAGTATTTAAACTTCACAGAGCAGTCTATTCGAGGAATACATATATATATTAAACTTTGATATTAATTTTATAAGATTGCGCGTTATTGTAATCTTACCCATCAGTCTGCGCGATTATAGCGACTGATAAAACCCAAAGGATGGAAAAAAAAATAAAAACGTTGATAATAAAATGAGCAAACAAGTAAATTTGCCCGAAATTAGAAACGCTTACATAGAACTCGTTGACCATCTAAAAGAAATCATGTTCCAAAAACGCATTCTCGAAAGACCCTCATACATGGAACTGTCAAACAAACTTGGCTTCACTTATAATTGGATAAAGGATAAAAAGAATTCACTAAAAACGCATTATCCAGTGAAAAAAACTTTTGATGATTTATATATTAGATTGTCAGAGAGATACAAAGATCTATTAATCGATTCTTGGAATACAATTGAAAACAAATTTCAAAATCTTTATAACATCGCTTTTCCTACCGAAACAAACTTGCCTTCTCACTCATCTACAGTCGAAAAAAGCATTAAAAGAAAATTCTTTGATGATATAAAAGATATTATTAAAGGATATTTCCCCAATATTAGAGTTTTCGACACTGATCTATCAAGGATTCTTTTTAAAAGAGCTAGAACATTGAAAGATTCTCATATTAAAGGTGATTTCGAATTCCGTAGATTTACTAAATCTACACTCTTCAGCTTTATGTACAAAATTCATTTTTTAACTATCCAGGATTTTATTCAAAAAGTTAGAGATATCAAGAAAGTCGATCAACAATCATTAGATAATATAAAAAGTAAAGTGAAAAAATTAATAGAAGACTTTATATTTAGCAACCCCTTTGATGAGAAATACATCAGTGATAAACATGATATAGGAACTACTTATTTTAAACCTGAATATGATTTAACCTTATACATATGGTTCGCCTTATCCAAAGCTAAGAAAGGTCCAGTCCTCTTAAAACATGCTCAAAAAATGTTAAAATATGACACATTTGGAAGACTGAATAAAGGTTGGGAATATTCATGGGATGGTATGATGCATCTATTAAAAGAATTGATTTCACTATTACCTAGTGAAGAATATATAGAAACTTTTGAGCAAGTATGGAAGTATATAGAACAACGAAATCTATATCCAACTTTACCTAGAGTTTATCATCCGAGTTGGTATGTTTTTAATACTATAAAGTTTCATGTAGTAATGCTTATCATCCGTGATTTAGGTCTTAATGTTCTAAACCTTGATCCCATTGAACCCGAAGCTTTCAAAAAAACAAGCATTATGGAATCCTTTACTTTTGAAAGACATCACATTTTTATTAATGATAAACTCACAATCGATGTAAATAGATTAGCCCTTGTTATGCATATGAATCATAGTAAACTTGAAGGAAAAACAGATTTAATTTTAGATTTAATTCAACATAGATTAAATTTTGGTCTAGAATGTCCTCAATACTATAAATGCAACGTAAAAGATTGGGAAGATAATTGGCAGGAGTATCTTAAACGACGGAATTTCTTGATTGAATATGGGATAGCTAATTTCATTAACAAATATTTCACTGATGAAGACGGAAACAACTATGTAATCGATAGGTTCTTCAAAAATGTTCCCGAGAGTCATATAGAACAAGAAATAAGAAATATAATCCAAGAATGGATTAATAAAGGAAGACCAGCACCAATTTTAAACTCTTACATCTTAAATAGACTCTTTTTGGGAACGCATCAACTATTAAATAGTGGTTATTTATCCATTATTTAAATTTTTTTTTTTTTCATACCTTTTCTCTAATTTTAAAGGATGAGCAAAGACCCATTATTTAAATATTTTTTTTTCTATAGGTTTACTATAATTATGAAAGATGAGCGAAGAGTCATTATACGCAATGAACAACTTAAAAAGATAAGAAATAACCTTAGAGAAATTATAATAAGAGCTGTTTATGATGAGATTAATATTTTAAGTACTTTTTCTAGCCTATACGGTGCAATTCTAGATTTAACTCCAGAAGAACGGAAAGAAGTGTTCTATTTAGAAGGAACAAAACATTCGCTCCGCAGTGCATTAAGTAAATCTATTTGTGTGTGCCCTCTATGCACGCATAGTGATAGAGATATGGTATATATCCCCCTCCATGAGACGTGGTATTGTATTGAGTGTCAAGAAAAAGATCTTATCTGGTATCCTTCCCATGGAAGTGAAGAAGACAGAAGACAGCATGATTATATAAATTGGTATTATGAACAGAAAGAAAAATTTACTAAAAGGTTCTCTAATAAAGAAAGATCAAATTCAAATGAATAGATTCGCTAGATCTTTAAAAGAGATAATCTCCTCAGAGATTTTTATACACGGCGACCACGATGGCCCCCCTTCCTTCTACAGTGGTCATGCGACTTAGGTGTAACTTCTTCAATCCTTCCAACTTGTAGACCGGAGCGTGCGAGGGCACGGATGCATGCTTGAGCACCTGGACCGGGAGTTTGCGATTTATTACCACCGGGGGCTCTTACTTTGATATGTATCCCTCTAACACCTTTATCTTTGAGCTCATTAGCGACCCGGAAACCGCACTGCATTGCGGCGTAGGGATTGCTTTCATCACGGTCAGCTTTTACTACCATGCCACCAGAGCATTTTGCGAAGGTTTCTGCTCCGCTAAGGTCTGTAGCAGTCACGATGGTATTATTATAACTCGAAAAGATGTGAATAATTGCCCATTTCATATCTTTGCTACTCATCTTTTGTACTCACTTAGAGAGTTATTTATCGATGATTTTTTATAATGGATTTATAAATAATTCAGAGAATATTAATTTTTTGATTATTTACTCTTAAGTTCTTATTTCTAAGTATTGAGATATTTAGCTTATTTAAGTTTTTAATTTAGAGAATTAAACGGTCTATCCATTCGTTTCCATACTATTCACTTCCAAAATCAAAAGGTAGGTTATTTTCATCTTAGAAATTTGAAAGAATTATATACAAAGATATTAAATACAATAATGTTAATTTTAATTATAAGCCAAAATTAGTTTTTGGTAGAAAAAAGAATGAAATCTAATAGGAAAAAAATAAATGTATTAATAATTTTAGGAATTTTTTTTGCGATTACAGCCGTTAGCAGCTTTAATTATACTATAGAGATTCGAGACGAGACGAATTTAAAAAGTCCAAAAAGCTCAGGTTACTGGACAACGAATTTTATACATATTGATGGTAATTGGTCAGATACAGCAACTACCTATGCTTGGTGTAGCGGTGATGGTTCGTGGGGTAATCCCTACACAATTGAGGACGTTATTATTGACGCAAGTACTTCGCCTACGGGAAGTGGAATTTTCATAAATAATTCCAAAAATGAGTATTTTATCATCACAAATTGCACGGCTTACAATGCGGGTACTGGGAGCTCAGACGCAGGAATCAAATTGGAAAACACAAATAATGGAACCTTAACAAATAATAATTGTTCAAATAACAATGGTATGGGGATTAGTTTACATTCAAATTGCGAAAATAACACTCTCTCGGGAAACACCGCAAACAATAATGCAAATCATGGGATACGTCTTTATATTAGCTGCATCTATAACTCTATCTTAGAAAACACCATAAACGATAATACAGAAGCTGGGATAAGATTTAGGTACGGATGTGACAATAACATCATTTCAGGAAACACCGTAAATGATAATTTATATGGGATGAGTATATATGATAATTCTGATAATAACACCATCTCGGGAAACATCGTAGACAGTGAGAGCAACGGGATAATATTTTTCACTAATTGTGATAAAAATACGATCTCAGGAAACACTGTAAATAACAATGCAAATGGGATATATCTAGCTAATCAATGCGGTGGCAACACCATCTCGGGAAACACCGCAAATAACAATGGGTGTGGGATATTCCTGCAAGATAATACTCATAACAACATCGTTTCGGGAAACACCGCAAACAACAATATTATTCATGGGATATATGTATGGTATTATTGTGACGACAACACCATCTCGGGAAACAGCGTAGACAGCAATCATGGGAACGGGATATATTTAGAAAATAATTGTGTTAATAACACCATCTCGGGAAACGTCGTAGACAACAATTTAGATAATGGGATAGATTTAGTAAATTCTTGCGTTAACAACACCATCTCGGGAAACGCTGTAACCAATAGTAATGATCACGGGATACTTTTTTATACTAATTGCAATAACAACACTATATCGGGCAATACCGTAACCAATAGTAGAGTTCATGGAATACGACTACGTGATAATTGCAACTATAACATCATCTCGGGAAACACCGCAAACGACAATGGTGAGGACGGGATACTTTTACGGGATATATGCCATGAGAACACAGTCTCGGGGAACATTCTATATAATAACGGTGAAGCCGGATTAAGGTTAAGAGAGAATTGCGATAAGAATATAATCATAGGAAATGCCATATATTACAACAATCAATATGGAGTCCTTTCAGGTAGTACTCATGATGGAAATCTCTTTTACTTAAATAGTTTTATTGGAAATGTTTATCATGTTAGAGATGAGGGAAATAATCAATGGGACAATGGAATATTTGGGAATTATTGGGATAATTATTCTGGATACGATCTTCTCCCAATGGATGGTATAGGGGATACTCCTCATTCCTTTCCAGTTGATAAATATGATACAAAGCCCCTTATGTATCTGGGATGGGATACTGATGGTGATACTTTCAGTGATTCTGATGAGGCTAGTTATGGTACAAATGCTCTTGACGCTTCATGGTACCCTATGCCAAATTTGAAAGTTTCGCATTTGTCCTCAGTAATTGCATATAACAAAACATCTTTTATTATTGATTTTTCGATAACGAATAATGGTATTTGGAAAGCGCATGGAGTTATTATCATCGTAAGATGTGAAGAACTTGATTTAACCTTATATGATAATACCTTTTCAACACTAACTCTTGATGTTGATGAAACAGAGTATATTGCTGTTAGCTGTCCCCCAATTGGACAAACGGGAACATTTACCTTAAGTTTAACTGTTGATCCTTATAATAGCATAGATGAAACTTATAGTTCAAAAGATGGCTCATTAAGGCCAAATTCGGAAAATGATAATTCAATGCAGGCTGATTTAACGGTTATTACTATGGATGTAAGCAGGAATGGCGGTAATGGAGATAATACAATGGTCATTATAACAGGCACATCAATCGCAGCTGGAATAGGAGTAGCTGGAGTTATAATAGGTCTGTTGCTTAGAAGGAAACGTATAAGTGGGAGTACCTAATTCAAAAGTATCAAATTAAAATAATTTTTTTTTTTTATTGATCCAATTTTTAAAAAAAGGATTAATGGAATTTGGGATTTTTTTAGAAACGGAACAAAGATTAATTGTTTGGTTTTTTATTGTTGTTTTCTTACTTCAATTTAAGAAGATCAGAATTTAGAAAAGCAAGATCTATACTAAGTAAGGTCTAGTATTCCTTATATTTAGTTGTAGTTTCTTTTTGTTTTGAGAGGGGGCTATTAGGAGTAAAAGTGAACGATTACTCTTTTCATGTTTTTACTACTTATCTTTTTTCTACTTACTTAACTTTTTTCTTTTGCTTTTGGTTTTGTATTTGTTTTTACTTCTGAAAGGGGGCTATTTGGAGCGAATCCGATTAAATCTTCTTCGGCTCTTTTTACGAGATAAGAAGGTGCGTTTATTTTTTTGCCAGCGACTTGGATGTGTCCATGAGTAATAAATTGTCGTGCTTGATAGATTGTACTTGCAAGTCCTTTTTCATAGGTTAATGTTTGTAACCTTCTTTTAAGAACATCTTCTACTGTAAGGAGGAGGATATCTTCAAATTCTGCTTCTGATCCAATAACACCTAATCGATCTAGTTTACGAATTAGAGTTTGTTGTGCTTCTAAAGCTCTTTCTTTTGATAAGGTTCGAGATTGTCGAGCAATATTTCGCCAATTTCCAAGGATAGTTCGTGATTTCCAATATTCTCTTTTATTTCTAAGTCCGTATTTTCCCAGAAATTCCAGTTCTTCCATCATTCTATCTTTTTGAAATGGGTGTTTAGGCTTTTTATATTTTTTTTTCAGACGTCTTGGATCTCCCATTACTTTTCCCCTAATCTTTTTGTTGAAATCTCTTTTTCCTTCTTAGAACTCCGACTACTAAACCATGTCTTCCAGTGCTTTTAGTTTTTTGTCCTCTTACTTTTAATTTTAAGTGATGTCTTACTCCTTTATAGCTTTTCATCCTTTTCATTCTGTCTATGTCTCTTTTAACGCTGATTTCTAATTGACTTCCGATTACATGTTTGTCTGTTCCATCTCTTAAATCTTTCATTCGATTTACCATCCAATTTGGGATTCCATTTTCGACAGGGTTTAATATTATTTCTTCAATTCTGTTAAGCTCCTTTTCAGGAAGAGCTCCAATTCTCATATTAGGGTTAATATCTGTTACTCTAATTAATGCTTGAGCAAGTCTTCTTCCAATTCCTTTAATCTGAGTTAACCCATATTCTACTTTTGCGTTACCATCCACTTGAGATCGAAGTTTACGAAAGAATACTTTTTCTCTAAAGTTTTTTGGTCTTATCGGTGATAATGAACTCATTTCAAATCGATAAATTTTTGAATAATATAATTTTAAATGTCAAATTTAATATTAATTTTATGGTTGCAGCCATGAAGAACATAGAAATTAGCGGGATTTATCCTATGCAAAAAATCTAGTAATTAGGAATTCGTAAGCTCTCGTTTAATCTTGAAGTAACATGTTTTTTGCAGTTATTTTTTTTTGACCCCGCTACTTTTTGAAGTAGTGACAAACCAGGTTTTACATCTTCAATTGGTTTTGATTCAATCAAACTATTGGCAATTAAGCTATCATATAATTCTTTCCCTTTATCTGTTCTAATTATTACAGTATTCCAGCCAGAAGGAGAACCTATAGATCCTATAGAAATATCAGCAGATTCAGAGGTTAAGTCATAACAAACTTCACAATCTGGACGGGCTAAATGAGAAATTTCTTTAATGGGTATATTATATTCATCATTTACTGTGTAAATAAAAAATTTACCCTTGTTAATATCCATTTTTCTAATATCTTTAATATTTACTTTTAATAATTCACAGATCTTTAAGATTGATTCATAAGAAAAGGATTCCATGCAAAAAATACCAATCCTATATTTAACATTACTTAAAGAAGGTATATTTATGTTAAAAATTTCTGATTTTAATAATGCTTGCATCATGCATGGTACTCCTACAATTGCTAATGATTTATTATCCTTATTTAATTGGCTTAGCACTTTTAATGTAGGATTATTTACATATTTCGTTCCTGTAGTTAATAGGATGTCTTCTTTGTTTTTTAGTAATATCGGCTCAGGGCGCCATATTGTTTGACTTATTTTTGCTCCTAAAGCGAGATCAATCATTTTTTTATCAAATAGATAATACAGAGCTGTACTAGTAATTCCTCCATCTTGACATACTTTGGCAATTTCTGTAAGTTTTGTCCTAGCAGAATAGATTTCTTTATACGGACCAATGTTGGTATAAACTTTAAATTCAGAGCAGTTATCTTGATACATATTTAGAACATTCATAGGTAAAAAAGATCTTGGGCAAACAGAATAACATAATCCACATCGAATGCATTTATCTTCTTCGATTTTACCGAACCCATTATAAATGTTAAGGCAATTTACAGGGCAGATTCCTGCACATAAACTACAACCAGAGCAAATGTTTGAATCAAATATTACTTTTACAGGTTCATAAATAGACTGGATTTTTGAAACATTATATCCATCAATCTTTATCGATAAATCTTTAAAAATTAATTTATCTGGAGAATTTTCATCTCCCTTAATTTTTTCATATATTTCTTCTACTATTACTCTTTTTTCATTTTTTAATAATTCTAATAAACTTAAAGCCTTTCTAAGTTCAATTGAGTTCTGTTCAGAAAAATTTTTAATTGAAGTTAAGTTTAAATTCTGATTAGAATTTAAAAAATGGAATAATGTAAATTTTGATTGTTCCACATTGAACATCTTAAATAAGATATTGTAGTATTGAGTTTCATCATAAACTCCTGCATTTATTATATCTTCTTTTGCGTCTATAAGAGCTCTAACCCTATATGAATCTAAACTATCTGCTACTGTTTTTAAAAAATCCCATGAAAATTTTCCTTCAGAACTCATAATTGTTATTTTTTTATAAATAAATATTTAATTATATAAAATCCGAAAACCCTTGCTATGGGATAGTTTCCTCTCAACTATGATTTTTTTGAAAGGATCATTCTTTTTCGGGTAAAATTTTTTTAGGTAGAGGAGGTAAAGCTTCAATTTTTTTTGTAATATCCTCAACAGAATGAATGAATTTTTCTACATCCGCTGCAGAGACGAAATATTGCTGAATGCGATCTTCAGAAATACCAATATGTTTGAATAACTTTTTTAAAAAAAGCACATGCTCATATGTATTCATATTTCCTTTCCCAAACTCACATTCTCCTTCTTTTCACGAAATTATTGCTACCCCATCTGCTCCGTTCAGGAAACTCTTCATTATTAAATGAATACCTACTCTTCCCGTACATCTAACTCTAATCAAGTGAAATTCAGATGAATATGATTTTCTCGTAGTTCCAGTTAAATCCGCAACAGAATAACCTCATTTTTCACATCCAAAAGCAATTACTTTTTTAAAATTTTTGTTTTCTGTTTGAATCATAAGAATTAACCTCTAAATTGTTTAATTTTCCTCAATTTTTTGTGCTTTTTGAATTGAATTAATCTCACTACTACCGATTCCTTTAATTTCTTCTATGAATTGTTTATCTCTATAATATTTTAAATCAATTGCTCTAGCGGGACAAGATGTAATACACACACCACAACCTTTACATTTCAAATCATCAACAATAGCGATATTATCTTCCCCTACTTTTATGGCTTCATAGTAACAAACCTTTTCACATCTGTGGCATCCCATGCAGAGGTTTTTCTCTACTTCTGCAATAATTAATTCTTGATTTATTGTATCATGAGAAAGCAGAGTGGCAACTTTACTCGCTGCAGCTAAAGCTGTCGATACTGAATAGGGAATATTTTTTGGTCCTGTAGCACATCCACAAATGTAAATTCCCATATTAGTCGTCTCTTGAGGACTTAAACATCCATGAATTTCAGTTAAGAATCCATTTGGACCTGTTCCTAAACCTATAATATTTATTATTTCAGCAGTTCCTTTTGAAGGGATCATACCTGTAGATAATACAACTAGATCAGCATTGACTTTAATAATTTCACCGGTTAATGATGAAAATGCCCGAATTATTAATTTTTTTGTATCAGGGTCATCTACTATTTCTCCTACTTTACCTCTAATCATTCTAATCCCTAAATCTCTTATTCTTCTATAATATTCTTCATTTCCTTTATCTGATGTCCTAATATCAATGTAAAATAAAATAACATCCATTTCAGGGTATTCTTGTTTTAATAACTGTGCATTTTTAAGAGCCACATTGCAACATACTGCTGAGCAATAAGGGAGTTCTTTTACAGATCTTGAACCAACACATTGAATCATTACAATTGTATTTGGAATCTGTCCATCAGAAATTCTATATACATGCCCGTCAGTTGGACCAATAGGACTTAAAATCCGTTCTAATTCTATTTGAGTGATTACATCAGGAGATATCCCATAATTATAATCATTAGTTTCCATAATTGGATATTCATCATACCCAGTAGCAATAATTACAGCTCCGACATTTATGTCTATATATTCTGGTTCTTGATCAAAATCAACCGCTTCAGCTGGGCAAATTCTTTGGCAATTTTTGCAATTAGTACAAACAGTTTTATCAATAACTGCATAATTTGGTACAGCTTGTGGGAAAGGGATATAAATGGCACCTCTATCGCCTATTCCTCTATCAAAGTCATTAGGAATTGTTATAGGGCATTTGGTTGTACATAATCCACAACCAGTACATTTACTTTCATCAACATAACGAGGATTTTTTCTTATTATACACTTATAATTACCAGGAATACCGTTAAATTCGATAATATCGCTATATGTATATAAATTTATATTTGGATGTTTGTAAGTATTTACCATTATTGGAGCAAGAACTCATATTCCACAATCATCTGTAGGATAAATTCTATCTAGTTGTGCCATTTTTCCACCAATAGTAGGCTCTTTTTCAATTAGATACACATTTATTCCTTGGTTTGCTAAATCTAAGGCAGCATTCATTCCTGCAATTCCAGCTCCGATTACTAAAGCTGCTCTTTTTACTGGAATCTCTTTACGAGGAACACTTTCTAGTTCACGTGCACGGTTTACTCCTGCTTGTACTAATCTTATAGCCTTTTTAGTGGCATTTTTCTTATCATTTGCATGTACAAATGAACAATGTTCACGCAAATTGACCATCTGAAAATAATAAGGACTTAATCCTGCTTCAACTAAAACTGCTCGATATGTAGGTTCATGAATTTTCGGAGTACAAGCAGCGACAACAACTCTATTTAAACCTAATTCCAGAATATCATTTTTAATAATTTGTTGCCCAGGATCACTACAAGTAAAATCATTTACTTTAGCAACTACTACATTTGAGAGGTGTTCAACAGCATCTCTTACAACATTGCAATCTACAGTAGCTCCAATATTTACTCCTCACCTGCATACATACACACCTATTCTAATAGTGGTCTGATTATCAGACATTTAACTCACCCTTGTAATCTATCACCATTATTTATTTGATATTTAATTTAACAAATAATAAAATATACTGATTAAGTAAAAAAAAAGAAATAATTTATTCTTTCTGATTAGATTAAATAAGACCAATGTTAAATAAAAGATAGTCATAGATTTGTAATTTTTTCTACTAATTTTTAAATTCTTAATAATATTTGTATGATTATTTTTGATAGAAATAGTAATCAGAAAAAACGAAAGATTTCTAAATAAATTTTTTTATTAAATAGTAATTTTTTTTAATCATGTCAGAGTCAGAAGAGAATAAGAGAGAGGAATTTGCTAAGCAATTTATGCTTGAAGAAGGCTTAAAGGGTAAAGCTAGAAGAATAAAAATCATGAAAATTATAGATAATGTAGGTTATGATAAAAAAAAGATAAAGACGGCTCTCCTTCGCTCAACAATAGCTGAAAGAATTCAGCATGATTAAAAATTTTTTTATTTTAGTATTATTATAGAAATTTCATAAAATTTTAATGATAAAATAGATAAGTTATTCAAGATAATTTCATTGAAAATTTAAAGGGACTATAATTTGCTTGACATCGAATTATATAGAAATGATTTAGAAAATATTATTGAATCCGAAGTAAAAAGATTTAAAGATCCATCTAATGCAAGAAAAGTATTAGAATATGACGAAAAATGGAGAGAAGTTTTACAAACTTTACAAGATTTAAGGAAACAGAGGAATGATTTATCAATTCAAATTGGAACTTTTAAAAAATCAGGTGATAACAAAAAAGCTGAAGAAGCTAGATTCAAATCGAAAGAAATTAAAGACCGAATTGATAAGTTAGAGAAAAAAAAGGTTGAATTGTTTGATCAAAGAGAAAATTATCGATACATAGTTGGTAATATTTTACATGATTCTGTACCTATTGGTGAAACTGAAGAAGATAATGAAATTGTAATAACTGTTGGAAAATTACCAAAATTTGATTTTAAACCTTTATCTCATGTCAATTTAATCACTAAGATTGATGGAGCAGATACAAAAAAGGCATCTGAAATAGCGGGTTCGAGATTTTACTTTTTAAAGGGAGATTTAGTTTTACTTAATTTAGCTCTGATAAAATTTGCTTTAGATAAATTAATAAATAAGGATTATATTCCAATGTGGCCACCCTTCTTTATTAAATACGATGTTATAAAAGCAGCGGCAGAATTAGTAGATTTTGAAGAACAACTATACAAAATTCAAGATGAAGATCTTTTTATGATTGCCACCGCAGAACAAACATTAGCTGCTTATCATTATGATGAAATTATAGACCCCGAAAGATTACCTTTGAAATATGCAGGAGTATCATCTTGCTTCAGACGAGAAGCAGGATCTCATGGAAAAGACACATTAGGAATATTTAGAGTACACCAATTTGAAAAGGTTGAACAATTTATTTTTTGTAAACCAGAACATTCATGGAAGCTATATGAAGAGCTGATAGAGAATGTAAAAGAAATTTTTCAGAATTTAAAAATACCCTATAGAATCGTAAATATTGCGTCAGGAGAATTAAATGATAATGCTGCCAAAAAATATGACCTTGAAGCTTGGTTTCCCGCTTCAGAAACATATCGTGAACTCGTCTCATGTAGCAATTGTACAGATTATCAGGCAAGGAAATTGAAGATAAGGATGGGAAAAGTTGGTTCACAGCAAGCTAAAGAGATTTTGCATACCTTAAATTCAACTGCAATAGCAACAACGCGAACTATTTGTTGTATATTAGAAAATTTTCAAAATAAGGATCATTCAGTGTCAATTCCAGAAGCCCTTCAGAAATATATGAATGGTAAAAAAATTATTAAAGCAATAAAATAAAAGTAGAAATAATAATGATTGAAATATCTTTGGAAGAATTTGAAGATTTTTATAAAAAAAAGATTAATTCTCAATTTTCAAAAATAAAGAGAGCAACCCAAAAATTAATAATTAACATTCGAGAAAATTTAATCGAAATTAAAGTCTGTATGGATCACTTTATAAAATCTGGAGAAAGTAAAGTCGATGGAAAAGCTCAAAAATCGTTACACTTTTTTTCTGACAGAATGAGAAAAGAGATTGATGAAATTGAAATTCCTGACGAAGATATTTACTATGATAATGTAAATGATTTACTTAATTCTATAAAAAAGCTATTCCCCACTATAAATGAAATCGCAAGAAAGGCATTTCCAAAATTTCAGAAGGAAGTTCAAGCTGAAATCAAAGAGCTCGATTATATTACTCGAAAATTGGGAAAAAAACAAGGCATTCTTGATGAATTCTTACGAAAGAAATATACTGAAGTAAGGGAAGCAGAAGAATTACTAAAAAAATTACCAAAATTGTTTTCTCTGAGAGATCATATTGAAAAAAATAGAATTGAATTGGATGAATTTGAAAATGAGCATGAAGAAAAAAAAGAGGTTCAAAAGAAATTAAATTCGGAATTAATTGAACTTGAGAAAAATCAATTATTTAAAAACCTAGAAGATGAAGAGGACAATTTATTCAAGCTACAGTTAAAGATTAATGATGAAATAGGATTCAAGAAAGCTCTAAAGAAATTAAAATTTGAATTAGAAAAGGGGACAAGTCACATTCCTAATATCGATCTGAATTATCTCAAAGAATTTCTTAAAAATCCCATTAGAATGTTGAGTAATGAACGAAAAGACTTACCAAAATTTACAACTCTCATGGTACAATTACGCCATTCCTTGGAGGAGAACAAACTAATCCTCAAATCAGAAACAAAAGAAAAGACAATAGAGCAAATAAATGCTATTTTTAATGAAAAAGAGTTACAAGTAAATATTGAGAATTATTTACAAGTGAAAGAAAAAATAAAAGAGATTGAAAATAAAATTGAAGAAGCAGGTCTAGCTCAAAAATTAGATAACTTAAAAAATCAAATATCAATAATCAGCAGTAAATTAGAGCGTATCGAGAATGATAAGAACCGAAAAAATAAGGATTATACTAGATATCTTAGTAATTTAAAGGTTGAACGCGAAACTTTTCAAAATATGGCTGAACATGTATTAAATGAGCCTGTAAAAATTGATATCACATTTTCATTTTAGTTTTTCAATTTGTCTTTACTTTTTTTTATTATCCTGAACGCCCGATTATTATCAGCATTAACTTTTTTTAAGGTTAGATTTAAATTGTTTTTTAAAAATTGGAAAGTTTCGGTATGCGTTAAATTAAAAATTTTTAAATAATTGTATGCTAATACTATATCTTGCTTAACATCCACATCAAACCCTGCTCTAAAGGAATCATAAATCGATATCTTGTTTATCCCCATATCCTTTGCTTTCTGTATTAAGGCTACTATAGAGGGTATAGTTGGATCTGAAAAAAAGGTAGGAATTATATCAGGAGGATTTCTTCCAAGTATAGATATTCCAGCAGATTGAATAGCAGGACAAACTAATAATTGATTAATTTTTAACATTTTATTAATTTCATTAAAGTTTCGAGCTTTGATTAAAATTATATCAATAAATGTTAATATAGTACTTTCAGCATTAAATTTATTAATTGCTATATCATTAAGGTTTTTAATAACTTCATCAAACGATTTAGGGGGATTAGTTAAATTCTCTCTAATTCCAATCAATCCATAATCTTCAGCAAAATCCAATATCTCATCAGTATTACAGTATACTATTTGTTTATCAAAACATTTGACCTTAGTTAAAGTCCTTATAAGATCTTTAAACATAGCTAGAGTTAAGTCTCTAAGTTGATTATTTGAAAAACAATCTCTAAGTCGAGATTTTGTTCTTGATAATGGTGCCACAGGAATTAATAAAATACTCATAATAATAATCTAATAAATTTAATACAAGATGAAAATAATAATGGAGGATGTTTTAAATTTAGATGGTTCAAAACTTATTTTAATTTATTCAAAATTTGAACTGATAAAGTTTCAAACGCCTTATCGACATTTTCATTTAACTTGGCTGAAGTCTCAAAATACTTTACTCCTAAACTATTTACTTTTTTATCTATAATTAGTTTATTAATATTTCTTTTTAAATCAGTTTTATTTCCAACAATAATAAATGGAATATCTCCACTTACTTCTTCTAATTTTGAAATCCAAAAATCTAAATTTTTAAAGGAAGATAGATCATTTAAATTAAAAACTACCATAGCTCCAACTGCTTGTACAAAATAATACTCATTACTAAAAAGTTTATCTTGCTGCCCTCCGATGTCCCAGAAGTACAATTTAAAGCCTTTTTCTTTCACATCTTTCTTCAATTCAGGATTTTTAAAGTCTAATTTATCAAGAATATTTATTAAATCAATCTCTTTTATTAAAAAATTAGCTCCTATTGTTTGATGATATCCTTCGTTAAACTTGTCATCTACATATCGTACTAATAAAGATGTTTTGCCAACTCCAGGCTCTCCACACAAAATCACTTTCCCTCGATACGACATATAATAAATTCCCCCTATTTTTTTATCCTATACTTTATTAATTAATTTTTTTTAAAATTTTATTCGATTTTTTTAATTTATCAAAGTTCATATTTAAGTAAAATTTAAAGATTTAACTTGGATAAGGTATTTTTTTTGGTGTTAATTGAATTTTTTTGCATTCTGAAGAAATGAAATGTCTAAATAAATGTTCATACCCAATAATTTGTTTTGGTATACCATTTTCCAACCATAATCCTGAGGTATATTCAGGGGCTTCTTTTACTTGATCTAAGGTAGTAAGTAAAAAGTCGTTGTCAGTAATCAATAATCCAAAAGGAATCACGCTATCGCCCTCTATAGAATGAATTACTACTGAAATTTTCAATAATTTTTTCATCTCTTCTTTTAAGGTATCAATGTATTTTAGAGCAATAACAACTTGAATCTCAGATGAAAATTTCTTATTCCAAAGATCTTTTAAAATCCAATCATAACCTCCTAATTCTGTCATTAATAGATCAGGAGTAATTATGAAAAAGATTCGCTTCTTTGCTGAACTGATTAGTTCTTTAATCTTTTTTCTAATTTTCTCTCTTGAGTTAATAGACCATACTCTGGGTTCAGATTCTTCTTTATTAATTTCCAATTCGCTTATTGCTTTCTCTAATTTTAATGTGTCTTCTATTTTTTGCTTGTATTCCTCACGAATAACCTTGAATATACTTTCTATCGGTATTACTTGATAATTTGCTCCTCTCTTTATTGGTTCTTTTTGAATAAAACCTTTTTCGATTAATCTATTTAACGAGTCATAAACTCTCGCGCGATCTACTCTTGAGTGTTTTGCAATATCTGCTGGACTCAATATTTTATATTTACATAAAGTAAGTAAGACTTTGGAATCATTCTTCGTGAAACCTAATGATTGAAGCGCAACCTCAATTTCAGTTTCATCAATATTGTTTCCTAGCAATTTCCAGAATTGTCAATTTTATTTTGTATCTATATTATAATAATCTATTCTTAGATTTTATATTTTAATTTATTTTTTTAATTAAATTTATAATTATCAATAATAAATGAAATAATAGAAATAATAGAATTTTTCTTATAAATAGTGAATCTTTGTTATTGAAACGTTAATAAGTATATAATATTGAAAAATTAAGAAATCAAGATTTTATTTAATAGAAGTTAAAATTTCAACAATTATCTATTCCTTAAAAATTTCATAATGCTTAATAATAAATTGACTAATTTTCGAAGAGAATATTGAGATATTAATAAAAGTGAAAATTCAAAAAATTAAGAAATAAAGCCTTCATTTAATAAAAACTAAAATTTGATTTTAGTCGGAAAAATTTTTCCAAAATTAATATAACGATCTGATATTCGAATACCATTGATCTCTCTTTATCGCGCTCTCAAAATATTGATTCGAATCATAACATTTATATAATAGAAATGTGTAGTTATAATTAATTATTAATCTAATAAAATAAAAGTAATCTTATTTAAAATTAGTGGAGGAATAAAAAAATGGCAAAAAAGAAACCCGCACCAGTCAAAGCGAAAAAGAAGACTGAAGGATATATTGCTAAAGCACCTATCCGAAGATTAATGAAGAAAGAAGGTGCTGATCTAGTTGCTGCTGAAGCTTTAGATAAATTAATAGACTTTTTAGAGAAAAGTGCAGCGACTGCTACAAAAGAAGCACTCAAAGTCTGTAAGACCGACAAGCGCAAAAGGATAACGGCTGCTGATGTGAGGAATGCAACAAGATAAGTAATTTAAATTTATAATAATTTTAGATTTTTTTTTCTTTTTTTATTGTATAAACAATTAAAAACTTTCAAAAAACTTTTTAGTTAGGTATTTATTGATATTACTCTCTAACTTCTTTTTAACATCATCTAATCCCTCAGGTAATACTCTCGTTTTACCCACTATATCTATGAAACCGAGTTCAGAGCCATATCGGGGAATTAAATGAAAATGCAAATGATCAATACTACCTCCTGCATCTCTCCCTTGGTTTATACCAATATTATACCCCTTAGGGCTATATAAATCGTCCAATAACAATTGTATCCCTTGAATTGCCCTTGTGATATGAAGCAATTCTTCTTTAGTAAGTTCAAGGAACTTAGTTATATGTCTTTGGGTTACAATCATTAAATGAGCAGGATTATAGGGGTATAAATTTAAAACAATAAAACATAAATCATCTTCATAGATTTTAAGGGATGTAACTCTTTCATCATTATTTCGTACAGCACATAGGATGCAATCCACATTTGGTCTTGCTTTTCCTTGGACATATTCTAGTTTTCCTAGTGCTTGCAACCATTTATCAAAAATTATCATTCACCATTAAAATTAATATTATGAGTATAGAGAAAAATCGGGTCCTGATGTAAATTCTTTAGTTTTAGTAAAATCTTCTGGTTTTATTTTCCCCACACAATACTCACTTAAAATAATATTACTCAAAGCAGCACAATTGAAGACTCTACGTACACTAGTATAAAATCTCTTTTTTGAAACTAGTCCATCTTCATTTAGAAATATTTGATCACTAATTTCATATCTATGATTTTGAATATCGATTCTATAAAACATATCTCTTAAGAGAAATAATTTTCTTAATTCCATAAAATATTCCATCTTCTTATTTTCTTTCAAAGAGTTTAATGCATTTACATGAGGTGGAGAAATCTGAGTGCCTAAACTTATAATAATCAATTCTTTATTCTTTGGTTTAATGACTACCATCATATGCCTTATTGGACCAGGAGGAAAAGAAAACTGAAATCCAAATTCAAGTTTATTTTCAGTATTGGGTATTTTTTTCCTTAAAAGTCCCTCATCTAAAAGATATTCTCTAATAAGATGTTTAATTTTACTTTCTTTAATAGACATTTTTTATCAATAAATTAAAAAATTAATTGATTAATTTAATTTTTTCACGAAAATTCGTTTTTTCAATACTTTCCTCGTGGTCTAGGTTGAGGTTGAATGCCAGCATTCTTCAATTTTTCAATATTATTTTCCAATTCTTCATTTGGAGTACAATATATTACTTGCAAAGATCCTACGTCGATAAATATATTACCTACTATACCTAAACCCATCAGTTGATTTTCTTTATCAATAAAAGTTTGGTCAATATCCATTTTAATTGCTTGTTTATTTCCTTCTAATTCAACTAATTGGGGTTGACAAGCAGTATAGCCTGTTCCTCTATTTCTTAGTAAGTAAGTCATAATTGCATAATCTAACTCATCGTTAATTTCTCCGTGTTCTTGAAGGACCTTAACTACATTTGGAGCTGACATTTTAATTAATAATATTTTTCTTATTTAGATTAAAATTAGTGTAAGTGATTAATAATATTTTGGTTGAGGTGTTATTGGTAAAAAATAATGATAAAAAAATATTTCATTTATTCCTTATGTTCATATATAACCTCGTCAACTGAATGCAATGCGCAATTCATACTACTTAAAACTTCAGTTACCGTTTCTAATGAAATATCATTTCCCTCAACACTAATATGTAAAGAAGCTGTTTTTTGATCTAATTCATCAACTTTGATTCGCACATTTTTCATGCCTTCAATTTCCATTAATTTCCGAGCAACTAAATCAAGAGAAGGCATATGGGGCTTTAAAATATCTAAATAGTAGGCAACTTTCATTATTTTATTTTAAACCTTTTAGTTTTATTAATCTAATTTGATATTTTTAAACTTTATCAATATTAATTTAGTAAATACTTATAATTTTTTGTTTATTTATAAAAGTTCTTCAATAGCGTTTATTAATTTTGAAGGAATTTCATTAAGTTCAATAATTTTATCTGCTTTTTCAAAAGTTTCTTGCTTATGGAAATTAGATCTTTTAGTATTTAAAGCAATGGAGTGAGCTCCAACATTGATAGCTGCTTCTATATCACGATCAGAATCTCCAATAACCACAATTTCATCTGGTTCAACGTTTAGTTTATTACATATGAATCTTAGATGATCGGGATGTGGTTTTAGATTTGAAATATTATCTCGTCCTACTATTAATACAAAAAATCCTAATAACATGACTTTTTCAAGTGATATTTTTGCATTTTTTTTTGTATTAAATGTAAAAATAGCTTGTTTTAGATTTTTAGATTTAGTAAATTTTAGTACCTGATCAATCCCATTAATCATTGATGCATTCACAGCAGCTTCATATTCGATTTCTGTTATCTCTTTATCTACTTCCGCTATTATAGCATTTACTTTTTCACTAGAAAATCCCTTTTTTTGAAAAAAATCTCTTGCACTTGAAACATTCTCTAAAATGGAATATTCCACAGTAAGAAGATTTTTAGGGACACCATACTTTTTTAAAATTTTAATAGCTACTTGACGTGCTTTTAAATAATCAATTTTAAAATGGATAAGAGTTCCATCCAAATCCCAAACAATTGCCTTAATCGTCATTTTCAGTTAAAAAATTAAGTCTGTGTAAATAGGACCTTTCTGGGTCAGTTCTGACTTTTTAAGTTTGATTTGGTCAATATTAAATTCTCCAAATTCCTTAGTTTTATTCTCATTTATTAATTTCTTAAGAGTGTCAAATGCTTTGTAATTGATCTTATCTCTCCTTAATCTTCCAACAGTTAAATGAGGTTTGAATTGTGCTCTTTTATCCCGATCAATTTTTAATCTTTCAAATAATAAATTTTCAACAGAATCCTTAATATTTTGTAAGAATTGAATATCACCTACAAGTTTTACCCATAAAACTGAAAATTTATTGAATTGTCCTACTCCTCTTAAATAGTATTTAAAGGATTTGCTTTGAAAATGTGTCTCATTAACTTCTTTTTGTAAGATATTGTAGACTTTTGGTGCCACAGTTTCAGGGATATTTCCTAAGAATTTTACGGTCATATGTAAATTTTTAGGTTCGACTATTTTGAGTTTTGGTTGATTCTGCCTTAAACGAGAAGCAAAAGTAGTAATATTCTCAATAGTCTCTTTATCACTTAATTCAATTGCGATAAATGATCTTATCATTTTTTCTCCCAATATTTAAAAATTCTCCATTGTTTATCAGTTATCTGTTTTCTATGTTCGGGAATAATATGAATTTCATCTAGGTCTTCTAAAGAAGATGACTTTATAATTTTTATTATATCTTGTAGGAACATTATATTCATTTTACCTCTTGTATCTGCATCAGCCGAAGCATTATGAGGCATTAATATCATTCTAATTTCAGGCTGATTTTTTTTGATCTTTTTCAATCGTTTAAAAGTCTTAGAATCTAGTGGTTCTATTGGATAAACATCAAAAGCTATATTTATTTGAATTTCATTGTTTTCTAACATATCAAGCAAAATTTCTAAATCTACTACGGGACCTCGTGCAGTATTTACTAGTAAAGCATTTTTTTTCATTAGTTTCAATAAGTCTCGATTAACTAGTTTTTCCGTATGTTTATTTAATGGAATGTGAAGACTAACGATATCTGCTTCCTGAAAGATATCTTCTAGGTTCTCTTTAAATTCAAGCAAAGGAAAATCCTTTTCAAATTCTTTCATTCGCTTAATATCATAATACATAATTTTTACTCCCCAAGGATACAATTTTTTAACCACTTCTTTACCAATCTCACCTAATCCTACAATTCCTAATATTTTATTTGTAATAACAGATGATAAGGTTTGATCTAAATCCCATTTACTTTTTGCTGTCCACTCTCCATTCCAAACGGATATATGGAGATCAATTAAATTTCGTAAATTAGCCATAATTAAAGCTATAGTATAATCAGCAACTGTGTCATAAAGGACCCCTGGAGTATGATTTATAATGATATCATCCTTTTCTGTTCTTTCAATATGATTGTATCCTGCTGTTGAGGTAGCTATTGCAAAAACTGGTGAACTTTCAAGCATTTCAGCTGTGATTGTATGAGCTAAATGACATCCGATAATATGAGGAGTGAAATTTGAAATTTCATTTTGTAGTTGGTCTTTTGTTGGATTCCTTCCATTGAAAATTTTAAACTCAGCAACTTCATTTAATTTTTGCCATAGATTCTTAATGACATCACGAATATTTTTGCTAATTTTTTCATTAGAACCAATTTTTTCTACGGTAAATACTTTTGAAGTAAAATAGACCTTAGGTAAATAAGCCATATTTATTATTGGTAATAATTTAATTTCAATTTTTAACGCTTAATTTTCTCTGGGAGATAAAAATCATATTTTTTTCTAAATAATTTTGTTTTAATGAATCTGTCAAATCTTCTTGCATTTTGAAATATGGTCCATATCATTTTATCATTTTTATAATATTTCTCTACTTCTTCTAATGTAATTGGTTCAATTTCAAACTCTTTAGCTTCCTCATTGAAAAATCTGTTTACTCTTTTAATTATCCTTGGAATGATTTCTTGTTTTTGTTCTTTAAAGAAGTTAGCAATTAAGTCGATTGTTACTAACCTCCAATCATAATAACGATCAAGAACTTCTTGTACAAACAAAGTTTTTAAAATAAATCTTAAAAATGAAGGTGCACTTCTAAGTAACAATTCAGCTTCCATAGCCTCCACGCTTTGTTTGCGAAATAATGGAGTACTGGTATCTAAATATAATAATTTAGAATTTTCATTTACATTTGGGCTGGTAGCATCATAATCAGCGACCACAAAATTAGAAATTTGTCCATCTAATCCGAGATCTATATTTTCATTGTTTCTATTAAAATCCCATACTTTTTTCATTTCTCTCATTACAAGAAGAATTAGGATTTCTATTTTATCATCACTCACGTTATGAATGACTTTATTTCCAACTGCTTCTGGATCAACTATTTGTTGTGTACAGTAAAATTTGATTTCACCTATTTCATCTTTAAACCATACTATACCATGGTTAGGTAAATTAAATCCAATTTCTTTTCCAAGAATTCTGCAATATTCATCATAAGCCCAGACATGTCTTCTCACTTCTTTCTCATTATAAAAAATTGGAATTCTCTTATATGCTAAATTCAATGGATCATCGAGAATCTTAAAAACTAAACTGATTTCTCCAAATCCTAATATTTTAATGGGTATTTTACCTTTTTCTGGATGAATAGTATCTATTGTCTTTTCAAATTCTTTTAGTAATTCAATGTTAACATTCATAATATATCAATTTAGTATTAAACAATATTTATTAAACTTAATTTAACATTAAGTTTATTTAAAAGTATAAAGTTTATTCATATCGTTTCTTTTTATGCTTATGTTTATCAAATTTTTTATTTACAAATAAAATTAACTATAGCTGGATGCCTTTAATGAAGAAGAAAATGGATTGGGAGAATGCTAGGATGATAGGGCAAAATAAAGAGCCAGCACATAACACTCTAATTCCCTACCAAGATGTAGAAGTTGCTCTAAAAGGTAACTATCATGACTCTTTATATTATAAATCTCTTAATGGTAATTGGAAATTTAATTGGGTTAAGAAACCTTCTAATCGACCAGTTAATTTTTATAAGTTTAATTATGATATAAGTGAATGGGATGAGCTACCAGTTCCAAGTAATTGGCAGATGTATGGTTATGGAATCCCAATTTATTCGAATAGTAAATATCCTTATAGTGTAAAAAAGAAAAACATCCCTAGTATAGATCATGAATATAATCCAGTTGGTTCATATAGAACTGATTTTATAGTTCCTAATATTTGGGATAGAAGAGAAGTTTTCATTCATTTTGCTGGAGTTAAATCCGCTTTTTATCTCTGGATAAATGGTAATTTTGTTGGATATAGCCAAGGGTCAATGACACCTGCCGAGTTTAATATTACAAAATATATACAAGAAGGTAGTAATATTTTAGCTGTAGAAGTATATCGATGGTCTGATGGCAGTTATCTTGAAGATCAAGACATGTGGCGTTTTAGTGGTATTTTTAGAGATGTCTTTTTATTTGCTACACCGAAAGTACACCTTCGCGACTTTTTTGTTTTTTGTAATCTTGATGAGACCTATACAGATGCTTTATTAAAAATTAGAGCTAAAATTTGTAATTATGGAGAGAATGTAAAAGATAAACATAAAATTGAATTAATCTTGCTTGATAAAGATTATAAAATCGTCGATTCTGACCCTCTCATAGATCATGTAGTAACCATAGAAGGCAATGCTGAAGTTATTGTTAATATGGAAGTAGATGTTAAAAATCCTATGAATTGGTCAGCTGAAATACCATACCTTTATACAATATTAGTAGTTTTAAAGGATAATTATGGTGAAAATATTGAGGTTGAAAGCTGTAAATTTGGTTTCCGAACTGTAGAAATTAAAAACAGTCAAATTCTCATTAATGGAAAACCCATCATTTTTAAAGGCGTTAATAGACATGAGCACGATCCTGACTATGGAAGGGCAATTCCATTAGAAAGAATGGTTCAAGATATTAAATTACTGAAACGAAATAATATAAACGCTGTCCGTACAAGTCATTATCCAAATAATCCTAAATGGTATGAATTATGTGATGAACATGGAATTTATGTATTAGATGAAGCTAACGTGGAATCACACGGATTGCGAAGAAAATTACCTAAAGGGAAATCAAAATGGGCTGATGCGGTAATTGCTAGAATGGTGAATATGGTAGAACGAGATAAAAACCATCCATGTATTTTTATGTGGTCTCTTGGAAATGAAGCTGGTTTTGGAAAAAACTTTATAAAAATGAAAGAGTCTGCTCTTAGTATTGATCCAACAAGACCTATTCATTATGAAGGAGATTATAAATTAAAAGTATCTAATGTATTTAGTACCATGTATACAACGCCTAAAGTTCTTGCAAAATCAGGACAACTCTTAAAAGTACGGCAACACGGGATTTATCGTCCTGTTACACCTGAAATGTATAAAGACAAACCTAGAATACTCTGTGAATATGCTCATGCAATGGGTAATAGTCTTGGAAATTTTCAGGAATATATGGATGTGTTTGAGAAGTATGATAATTGTATTGGAGGGTTTATATGGGATTGGGTTGACCAAGGATTACGAAAAATTTCTTATGATGGAAAAGAATATTGGGCATATGGTGGGGATTATGGAGATGACCCTAATGATAAAAATTATTGTTGTAATGGTATCGTTTTACCTGACAGAACCCCTAATCCAGCACTTTATGAAGTAAAGAAAGTATACCAAAATATTAAAGTATATCCAGTTGATTTATTAGAGGGAAAAGTAAGAATACAAAATAAATATAATTTCATATCTCTTGAATTTATAGATATTATTTGGGAAATTACAGCTAATGGTGTAAAAATTCAAGAAGGTATCTTACCTAAATTAGCATTAGGCCCTAGAAGGGAGCAGAATTTTACTATTCCTTATAAAAAACCAGATTTAGAGCCTAAAACTGAATATCATTTAATAATTAAATTCATATTGGCAGAAGAGACTTTATGGGCCGAGAAAGGATACGTACTAGCATGGGATCAATTTAAACTACCTTTTAACACTCCTAAAGCACAGAGATTAGATAGTGAATCAATACCCCCCTTGAATATAGAATATTTTCATGAATTTATTTATATTAACGGAAATAATTTCAAGGTTGTTTTCAATAAAAACACAGGAGTTATTGATATTTATGAATTTAATGGAGAAGAGTTAATTAATTCCCCCATTTTACCCAATTTCTGGCGAGCACCAATTGATAATGATATAAATATTTTACGTTATACTTCAAAATTAAAACGTGTCATTTATAGATGGAAGGGCGTTGCCTATAGGCGCAAAGTGAAAGATGTCACTGCAGGTATGTTAAACTCTTCAACTTATCGAATTAGTGTTTCTTTCAATATGCCATTTGGCAAAACCCTTTATAAGACTATTTATAGAATTTATGGTACAGGCGATATTTTAATAAAAAATTCATTTATACCAAGAAAAGATATGGTTCGATTTGGAATGCAATTTTCCATACCAAAACAATATAATATTTTAACATGGTATGGGAAAGGTCCTCATGAGACAATGTGGGATAGAAAAACCGGTGCTGCTGTTGGTATCTATTCGGGCTATTTAGAAGATTTAATTCATAATTATGTTAGACCACAAGAAAATGGTAACAGAACTGAAGTGCGTTGGGCAGCATTAACTAATATGAAAGAATCTGGTTTATTTATATCCGATATTGGAGGCACTTTACTTAATGTTAGCGCTTGGCCATATACAATGGATGATTTAGAAAAAGCAAATCATATCCATGAATTCCCCAGCCGTGAAAGGATTACAGTAAATATAGATTATAAACAAAAGGGGGTTGGCGGAGATCGTTTGGGGATACTTGATTTACACAAAGATTTTAAATTAAAAAAGGATATCGAATATACTTATTGTTTTCGATTAAGACCATACACTAAAGAGGCGGGTTATTTAAATTCAATTTATAAGTATGATTTCCCTTCAGAAATTTAAGTTTATGCTATTTTAAAATCTCTGGGTGATATTATGGCTGAAAATTATGTATTTGGGGTTATTCTAGCAATTCTAGGAGGGGCAGTAAACAGTTTTGGAGTGGTCCTTCAAAAAAAAGTAGTAAATGAAATTCCTAAAGAATCAAGAGAAGAGAGATTCATGAGGACTCTAATAAGAAATCCTATTTGGATACTAGGTTTGATTTGTATAGTAGTTTTCAGTGCGGTTTGCTTCCTCTTAGCTCAAGCTATGATTGGAGGTGCGTTAGTCCCTGGGTTAGCCGCTATTGGTTTAGTTGTACTTGTGATTGGATCAATTAAGATAATTGGAGAAGATCTAAAGAATTTGGAATTTATAGGTATTGGTATCTTAATTATTGGTATTTTATTAATTGGATTGAGTGAGTTATCAATTGAGGGTGATATTGATTACTTTCTTGATACCAGTTTTAATGTTAGGATTACAATTTTTACAAGCATTTTATGTATTTTATGGATGGTATCGCGTATGGCTGGAAAGAGAGATTATAGAGGAAAAACAATTTTTTTAGCATTATCAGCAGGACTTCCATTTGCAATTGGAAATAGCTGGATGCAACCTTTTACTATTTCTATGATAAATGTTTTTGGAGGTAAAGGGGATTCACTAGATTTTATAATTTTTATTATATCAACCATATTGGTAGCTCCTACTAGTTTCGCGGGTATAGCTTTTGTTCAAGAAGCTTTTAAATATGGGGATGCTAGCAAAATTGTGCCTATTCAGCAGATTCCAATACAAATTACACCAATTTTTCTTTATTTTAGTGTTTTTTTAACTGATCCACCAAAAATCTTCTCTCCTTATTTTATTTTAGGGGGTATAGTGCTTATTATAATTAGTGGATTTATATTAGGAAAAAGGCAAGCTGCAATTGAAATAATTGAATAAAATTTAAAAAATGAAAGGAATTCGCTTATTTTTATATACTTAAATAAGATTAAACCTAAATTTAAATTACAAAGTATGGAGTAAGATTAATGAAAATTTTTGTTATTATTTTTGATACCCTAAGGAAGGACCATACTGGAAAAACATATGGTAATAGTTGGATCAAGACCCCCAATTTTGATAAGTTTGCAAGAGATTCACTGGTATTTGAAAAAGCATATCCAGAATCATTACCTACAATTCCAGTTCGAAGATCAATTCATACAGGGATTCGAACCTTTCCTTTTAATCATAAAAAACCTTTACTTCGGACTGATGATATTGTAGACGACCCGGGATGGGCGCCTGTACCACCTAACCAGCGTCACATGGTTGAATATTTGAAAGATGACAAATACATTTCAGTCTTTATTACCAGTACATATCATCAATTCAAACCAAATATGAACTTTCAGCTTGGCTTTGATCAGTTTAATTATATTCGGGGACATGAATTTGACAAATATAGAGTATGGTTTAGAGGGGATTCCACAGAAAGTAAACAGAATATTGAGGAACATATTACAACTAAAAGAAAGATGATTGCTCAACGATATCAAAAATTAATGTTAAGAAGCTATCTCAGTAATATACAAGATAGAGAAGATGAGAGTCAATATTTTCCAGGTCAGACTTTTAAAAAGGCGCTTGAATTTGTCAAAGATACAATATCACTAGAAAATGCTTTTTGTGTTATTGATGAGTTTGATCCGCATGAACCCTGGGACCCTCCTCAGAAATATCTTGATCTTTATGTCGATAAGAATTATACTGGAAAGAAAGTCATTACACCATTTTATAGTATAAATTTGAAATATCTAACTGAAGGGGAATTAAAATATATGAGGGCTTCTTATGCTGGAGAAGTATCCCTATGTGATAATTGGTTTGGTTACTTTATTGAAGAACTAAAGAACCTTGAAATATATGATGACTCTTTAATTATTTTCATTAGTGATCATGGTCACAGCATAGGGGAGCATAATGCAACTGGTAAAATTCCTATGTATTTATATCCTGAACTGGTAGACATCCCTTTTATGATTAAACCTCCAGGTGGTATAAATGGTCCGAAAAGAATAAAGAAATCTTATGTGTATAACCATGACATTTTACCAACCATATTTGGATTCTTAGAAAAAAATAAACCAGATATATTTGAAGGTTTAGATCTTTCACTATTTATCACTGGAAATGACCAATTATTAGAAGGACGTGATTATATAACCTGTGGATTTCATTTATCCACACTATATAAAGACGACAATTATGCTTTCATTACAGCAAATAATAGAAGTGAACAGAAATTATTTGATTTATCTAAGGATCCAGAGTGGAATGATAATATTGCTGAAGATAATCCTGATTTATGCAATGATTTTTTTAAAAAAATTGAGATTGATGCTAAAGGAGAACTCTTAATGAGTTATTCAATGACATTAAACGAATCTGTAGATTGGTATGGACAAAGTTCAATAAAAAATCAAAAATAATATTTAACAAATGAGATTTTATTTACCATTAAAATGATTACAGTTTTTAAAGTAGAAGAACTTCAAAAAAAGTGATATTGAAATGGCACGTCCACTATGGTTTGTAGAATTGATAAAAAAAACCTTTCCAAATATTAAATTAATTGCTAAATTGACACATATCCCTATTTTAGGTACTTTATTTGATCTACTCCTCTTTAAGGGTGATGATATAATATATCTACCTCAAGATAAAGTTATAAAGGTGGATAGAGAGTTAGAAGAATATTCTGAATATGTCTTACCTTCACAAGTATTGGAATATTTCATTAAAAAAGCAAAACACCATTGGATAATGGATTTTTGTATTTGTAGAACAAGTATGGAATGTAAGGATTATCCTCATAATTTAGGTTGCCTTTTTCTTGGAGATGCTGTACTTGATATTAATCCACAACTTGGAAGACAGGTGTCTAAAGAAGAGGCTTTGGAACATTTAAATAAGTGTCGGGAAGCGGGATTAGTTCATATGGTTGGAAGAAATAAATTAGATGCCCAATGGCTAGGTGTTAAACCAGGTGAAAAACTTCTAAGTATATGTAATTGTTGTCCTTGTTGTTGTTTATGGCGTATATTACCAATTGTAAGCCCTAAAATAGGATCTAAGGTAAATAAAATCCCTGGAGTAAATGTAAAAGTAACAGATAAGTGTATTGGATGTGGAACATGTTTAAAAGGAGTTTGTTTCGTTGGTGCCATAACGTTAGTAGATAATCATGCTGTTATAAGCGATATGTGTAAAGGATGTGGTAGGTGTGTTAGTATTTGTCCTCAAAATGCAATTGAGCTAACTATTGATGATGAGCACTACGTAAGAAAAGTTATAAAACGGATAGATAAATTGATTGATGTTACTTAAATATGCTTAAGGTGTTAAATTTCACTCCCAATAGATATTCCCTTGCTTTACATTCCTTATCCTTGTCCTTTGTTTAAGAGCAGAAACTGCTTGAACTGTCTCTTTAATGGAATGAAAAACAGGAATATTTGCTAGTTCTAAAGATTCTATTATTAAGGAATATTTTGGGATGTAAGGTATAAAGCACACAACTGGTTTTCTTTTAGATAATACAACATTCGCAATACGTCTTCCTACTTGAAAAGAAATATTTGGTGGATATGGAAGTATCAATAAAATAATACATTCAATCCTTTCTATATCAGATAAATATCTAACTACATTTTCAATATCGGTATCCAATACTGAACCTGTTAAATCAATTGGATTATTGAATGAAGCAATTTCACGTGCTGTTAGACTTGTAAGAGATTTAAGATGTTCTTTTTCTTCATCTGTTAATTGAACAGCATTCAACCCATATTTTTTTAACATGTCACTTGCTATAACTCCATGTCCTCCAGATCCAGAGACTATTACTACATTACCAAAAGTTACCACACTTTTCCCAAATGGGTTTCTACGCTTTGATAATACATCATATACTTTTAGACAGGTTAATAATTCTCTCTCAGAATGAGGTTGAATAACAAAATTTTGTCTCAAAGCATTATAAATGATTTCATAATTCCCTGCGAGACTTGCTGTATGGGATTTAGTTGCCACTTTACCTTCTTTTGTTTTCCCTCCATAAAAAACAATTACGGTATCCTCTGATTCTTTTACCAATTGTGCAAATTTTTTAGCTTTTCCTTCTTTAAAACCCTCTAAATAAAATGCAATATTTGTTGTATCTTTATCTACTTTTGAAAAATATTCTAATAACATAGATTCATCCACTACTGCTCGATTTCCTATAGAAACTGCAGTAGATACTCCTATATTTCTCTCATAGAATTTATTGAAAAATTGATCTACAAGAACACCCCCAGATTGGCTTATTAATGCAACAGAACCCTTTGGAGGTTTAGTAAGTCGTTCAGTGGGTAGAAATATTGTGTCTACCAAAGGAGGAGCATAAACACCAAGACAATTAGGTCCAAGTACTGCAATATCATTATCAAATGCTATTTTTTCCAATTTTTTTTGACGTTCCAACCCTTCCCCTCCTACTTCAGCGAATCCCCCTCCTATTATAACACTTGAAGGAATTCCTAGATCAGCGCAATCTTGTATATATCCTATTGTATCATTTGCATTTACCGCAATAACTAAAAGGTCAGGTATTTCAGGAAGTTTGTCTAATCTTTCATATAGTTTTATCCCTTCGATTTCCCCTCCCGTAGGATAGATACCATAAACTTTAACGTTCATTTCAAATTCATTCTTCAATAACACAATTCGACCGGGACTCAATGGATTTTTTTTTGAGATCCCTACTATTGCCATTGATTTTGGTTTGAATAGCTTTTGTAAATCCATTTCAGACATATCTTTTAATGGCTTTTATTTAGATATATTATTTAAGGAGTTAAATCATATTTATTTTTGCTTATATTCAGACTAATCGTTTAAAATAATAAATTGTTTTCTTCATGATTGATGTAAATTAAAAGTTTATTAGGAACAAAAAAGAAGTATTATCAATTTAAAAAATTATTTTGGAACTTAATATGAGCAAGAAAAAAAAGGAAAATACTGAAGGCTATACTTTTAAAAAAGCCGTTAGTTATGCTACTGGACAGATAGCGGATCAAGGTGCGTATCAATCCTTTACTTTTCTAGTGTTTACATTCTATTTTGCTGTAGTTCAACTAGAAATTACTCTAATTACTGTTGGATTTATAATATGGGCACTTTGGAATAGTTTTAACGACCCTATGTTAGGATATTTATCAGATAGAACACATACTAAATTCGGACGGCGATTACCTTATATTATGATTGCTATTATACCTCTGGGAGTAATTTTATTTTTATTGTTTACACCACCATTACCAATAGGTGTGGAAAATCAATTAGGGAATTTCACTTATTTCATGATTATAATAATACTATTTGAACTCTTTTATACAATGTTTAGCCTTAACGCTACATCCTTATTTCCAGAAACTTTTATTTCCAAGGATGATAGAACCAAAGCAAATAACGTAAGACAGGTCTTTCTTATTTTAGGTTTAGTAGTGGCATTTATTTTACCAAGTTTATTTATAGAAGATTATTCAGATCCTTCGTCAAAAGCTTTAGG
This sequence comes from Promethearchaeota archaeon, assembly GCA_016839585.1. Taxonomy (GTDB): domain Archaea; phylum Asgardarchaeota; class Lokiarchaeia; order Sigyniarchaeales; family SOKP01; genus Loki-b32. The sequence continues at coordinate 13,469 of JAEOTZ010000001.1, read as the reverse complement.
GGAATATCAAATCTTTGGAATAGTATTAGGTATAATCGTTATTTTAATAGGAGGTGTTTTCATAAAATTTACCCCTCGAGAAAAAGCTGAATTCAAAGAAGATTACAAAAGCGCACCGGGATTCTTTAACTCTATTAAAATGTGTGTGAAAAGTAAATCTTTCATGTGGTATATTCCCGCCGAAGTTGCAAATTGGTTTGTGTACGGAATTTTACCTACGTTGGTTCCACTTTATGCAAAGGCAGTATTAGGTATGGTAGATGCCCGTTTGATATCAGTTCTGTTAGGTTGTACATTTCTCTCATCTGCTATTTTTATCACCATTTTATGGAAACCAGTTGTTAGAAAGATGGGAAATAGAAGAGCTTGGATTCTATCGATGTCAATATGGATATTAACGCTTTTGCCATTAATGTTTCTTGGAGAAAATATGGAAATTTTTGCAATGATAGTTTTCTTTTTTATTGGTCTTGGATTATCAGGGTCTCTTTACATTATCGATTTGATTATTGCTGATATTGTTGATGAGGATGAAGTAAATACAGGAACACGTAGAGAAGCGGGGTATTATGGTATAAATGCTTTTTTCTTAAGATTAGCAATTATTGTTGTTTTTCTTAGTATTGGCCCTGTTTTCATTATTGCCGATTGGGAGGTATTTACTCTTCCTGCATCTGTAGAAGTTCAGTTAGGACTTAGAATCTTAATGTTTGTTTATCCAGCTGTCGCATTGGGAATCGCTATCTTGTCAATTTATAAATACCCTTTAGATGGTGAAAGATTAATAAAAGTAAAGGAAGATCTTCAAAAAATTCATGAAGAAAAGAAATTAAAAGTTTAATTTTTTTTATTTTTTTATATGATTGTTAAGTTTTTACTTTCTTTAATTTAACTACTCCACTGCGTATTCTTGCAAGAATTTCATTGAGTTCTTGTTTTTGAACAATTAAAGGAGGCAGAATTTTAATTGTATCTTTTTTATTATGGCAATAATCAAGAAGAACTCCTTCTTTAATTATAGATAGCATACCTAATTGGCTATCAGTCTCATCATAGAATTCAACGCCCCACATTAGACCCCTGCCTCTCACTTCTTTAATTAAATCAGGAAATTCCTTTTTTATTTCTTCCAAACCTTTTTGGAAAATATCTCCCATCTTTTTTACATGAGTTAAAAATTTTGGATCTGATTGGATTTCTAGCATTTCTAAAGCGATTGCACAACCGATATCAGAACCACCTGTAGTTGAGATTTGTATAAAAGGGTCATCTTTGTAAACAGCTTTCTCAATAAACGGTTTATAACTACAAACAGACAGAGGATAAATTCCAGAACTCATTCCTTTTCCTAATACTATAAAATCAGGTACAACTTTTTCATTTGGATATAATCCGCCATAAATTGCCCACAATTCTCCCGTTCTACCAAGTCCCGCTTGAACTTCATCTATAATCATCAGGGTACCTGTTTCATCACAAATTTCTCTTACTTCTGCAAAATAGCCTTCAGGAGCAATCAGTATACCCGCGGTAGCTGGAATTGTTTCTAGTATAACGCAAGCAATATCCTCTGTAACCGCTTTTTTCATAGCATCAATATCACCAAAAGGTATTTGCTTAAATTCTGGAAGATTCCATAAAAATATATCTCTAAAATCTGGATCTCCTGTCGCTAAAGCGAAACCAGTATGTCCGTGATAACCACCTACAGCAGAAATACATCCTTTCCTTTTTGTGACGGCTCTCGAAAACTTAATAGCACAATCTATTGCTTCCCCTCCACTAACACCAAATGTGGTTTTACTAATATCACCTGGCATTAATTCAGCTAGCTTTTTTCCTAAAAGTGCCCTTTGTTCAGACAATAAAATGTGATCGCCTAAATCTAATCCCCCATTTAAAGCATCTTTAAGAATTTGAATAATTCTTTGATTTCGGTGTCCCAAATTAAATACACCCCCCGAAGAACGGCAATTGTATAATTCTAACGGTGGCTCTCCTGATTTGAAACCCTCCAATGTCTTCATTATAACTCCTTTCCTTTCTCCAGGTATTACACCTAACCCAAAGCTTTTAAAAAAACGTACTTTTGGGGCATTAATATAACGAGAATAGAGTTTAAGTAAATCTTTTTGGGACAATGTACCTATAAATTTCTTCTTAGGATTCTGATTCATAATTTTAATAAAAAGTGAAAAAATATATTAAAATTGTGAAAATAAGAAAAGGGGAAAATATTTTTCTTCCATATTTTCAAACCCCCTATTCTCTTTTAATCATTTAATAATATACGTGAAACAAGTCTTTCACGAAGAAAATGTTCCTTTCAAATTTAAATCTTTATTTTATCTTATATTTTTTATGATCTATTCTGAGGAACTCTTTTGCCTTTTTTCAAATGTATTTTTTCGAGGACAAAATGACTCAATAGATAGCAAAGGATGATTGATACAGGTAAAACAATGAATAGTTTTATAATAGGAGAAAGGGGTATAAATGCAATTCCAAGGGATACAGGAATAACGACGACTGGATGAATGAGGTACATATGGAATGAGCTATCGGCTAAATTCTGTAGTATTTTTCCTTGCTTGTTGAATTTTGCGTAAAAAAACTTAAGTAACACAAAAATCATTCCCATACAAGCGATATTATCTACCAATGCAAATATAAGTGATGGTAAAGTGCCTCCTCCAAAAAAAACACTAAAATCTGAATCCACACCTATAATAACAAAGAAGTATGTAAAAAATAACATAACTGTAGCAAATATTGTAATAGCCCAGGCTTTGACATGACGTCTAGTCATCTTTTCGAACCAACCATACCTATAAGCGATGACACCAACGCTGAACATCATAAAATACTGAATGATATAAGCTAATGGTAATCCCAGCGGGCTTTCGATTATTGAAAAGTTTATGCGAACTAAAAAAGAGAGAAATCCTAAACCAATAGCTAAAAGGAGTAAATAGATGTATTTTGGGATGGGCAACTCCTTTGGGATTCGTTGCTGTATCGAGTCAATTTTCGTTATCTGACGCCAAATAGTATAAACAGCAGAAAAAATTAATAGAACCACGACAAACCACGTAATAGTAAATGTTGTTAGAAATCCTACGAAATTTTCTAGGGATTGAAAATTGCTTAAATAATAATCTAAAAAGGATCCTTGCATTCTTGGGTTAGCAGCCCATGGTTGAATTCCTCCAGTGGCTAGGAGATAAAAAATAAGAGGATTAATTAGCAAAATATATAAAAGGATGGGAATGCCGAGACGAAGAAATCGTTCTTTCCAGAAAGAAGAGACTCCCTTTCGATCATAACTCCTAGGAGTAAAATAAGCCCCCATCAAAAAGAATAATCCCAAGAGTGAGGCTTGAAAAATACCTGCAAATCCAGCTGTCATGTAAAAGAATATAAGGGTGAAAGTATCAATTGGATTAGACTCATTTAGTGTGGAGATATAATACCACCATCCTTCCCCTCCATAGGTAACCCTAACATGTGTGAAAATCACGAGAATAGCAAATAAGACCTTTATATTATCAAGGAAGATGAGCCGTGGTTTCTTAGATTCTGTGTTCATGAGAATGATTCACTCTTATTAATCTTATTTCTTCATCTAACATAAAGGTGGGTTTTTTTTTTTTTGAATTTAAATATAATTATTATAATAAATTAATTCTTTTATTGAGGTGTTTATATACATTTTTATCACGTTTCTATCGTTTTTCCATTGAATTTCCATTGAAATTAGACACTGAATTTACTTTTTTAGCCTTTGAATACGTAAAGTATCTAATTAAAACCTAAATTAATCTAAATATTCAAAAAAGGTAGTCTTTTAGTATTCTAACCCCGAGAAAAATCTTTCTATGCAAGCAGAACCTCCAGTCTTTTCCTAGTCCACTTAAATTAAATCAATCTCCTAAATACATTTTTTTAACAAGGTATATAAATTAAAAAGGTACTAATAAAAATATATCAAATATATACAAATTTGGAAAAAAAAATTAATGTGGTATTATGGAAGAAAAGCTTAATACGATATATAAAGTTGTCCAAGGACTAATGGGTGATATTATCCCTGCAAAAACAGCATTGATTATTGTTGATATGCAAAAATGTCAACTAAAGAAAGATTATGCTGCGTATAAATCATTTAACAAAGTTGCTCCAGGAGTCTTAGATTATTTTGTAAATGAAGTAGAAAGAAAGGTTATCCCAAATCTTCAAAAATTAATTAACTTTTGTCATGAAGTTGAAATCACAGTAATATACACAAAATATTCAAGTTTTATGCCTGACGGGAGTGATCTGCCAAAAAATCAAAAAATTTTAAATCAAACAGCTAAAGATCTCGTAGGAGAAGTTGCGTTTCCTCATATATCTCACCCCAGCTCTGATATAATTGAAGAATTAAAGCCTGAAGATCGAGATTTCATATTACAGAAAAATACAAGTGGAGCGTTTATCTCAACTAGGCTTGACACTTACTTAAGAAATATGGAAATCGAAACCATTCTAGTTTCTGGAGTTGTGACGAATTTTTGTGTCCATTCAACTGCTCGAGAAGCACATGATTATGGATTTCAAACAATTATTGTGGAAGATTGTTGTGCAGCTTGGTCCGAAGATATCCATTTATCAATTCTAAAATCTTTTGGATTAATTTATGGTTTTATATTACCGTATGAAAAAGTCATAAAAAAAATCTCAAGAACAATGAAAAAAGCTAAAAAAGAACTAGTGACTCATTAAATTTATAAGTTCGGTGGTTAGCTTACTTTCAAACTGCTCCAGAATTTTCATTTGGTATGTTTATTTAGAACAGTACAGAGAGCTTAAAAATTAAACAGAAAATTATAATAAGAAATTATATCTAATTCAATTATCTATCTTCTAATAATGACATAAATCCAAGCAGAACGCCCCATATATAAAAAAAATCACTAGTTCTTTTATCATCCCCATCCCCGTCTTAAGCATTATAATTTTTTCAAAGGATTTTTCATTGAAAGCAGACTCTGAATTTACCTTTCCATTCCAATTTCAAAGGAAATTCATGTGTTCAAGTTTCACTTCTATTGCAGGTTCTGCTTCAGGTTCTGAGCAAATTCTTCCGCATGTTTGAGGTCTTCGGCATTCGGTCTACCCTTATTCATTCCCCCAAAATATTTTAGGAAACTATTTGTGTTAAAACCTTTACAACTAAATTCATCAACAATCATGTAACCTTTCGATTGCAGTTTTTCCCTAAGCAGCGAGTGATCTTTGGCGACTTTGGCTTCTCCTGTCATTGCACTGGTTGAAAAAATGAATGCTTTCCTGTTGGTGACTTGTGGTAGTGTATCGGCAAGATCAAGAAGAAGTTGATAGTGTTTTCCACCATAGATCCCTGAGCCAAAGCCTATTAGACTATACTCTTGAAGCTCCTCAGGGTTTATTTGCTGTGGGGTTTTTATTTGTGCATCAAGAACTTTTACGAAGACATCAGCGATTTTTTCAGTGTTTTTATGATGATATGAAAACAAGACCAATAGAGATTTCATTAGTAACGAAACAATCTTTAATATTTAAGATTATCAAATTAAAGATTTGATAAACTTGGAATCATTATTCAAAATCAATTTTATAAAAAACATGTAAAATGTTAAAGAAATAAATACTGAAAATTTGGTCATTAAACCATATTCAAAGTTTATTAATTAAAAGATCCACTATACACTCCCTATAAAAACTAAATATATTATAAGAAATCCAATAAGGGGGACAAGAATTTCACATAGACAACACCAAATATCCGAACCAAATGTAGAATTAATTGATTTTCCTTCTTGCCTACTTGTAGAACTAATCGAACTAATTCCTATATTGCTTGAACCACATTGAGGGCATACTTTGAATTGCTTATCTTTAACTTTGATTCCAAATCCGCAATCTTTACACTCAAATATCGTTGGTTCTTGTCGTCTTGCAGAATTAATTAAACGAGTTTCTATATTTTCTGATCCACATTGGGGACATTGGGTTAATGATTCGTTTTGAACTATTAAAAATGACCCACAATCTCTACACACCAATCTCATCTATGATTCACACTCTTGAAGAAATAATCTTATGAATATGAGATATTTAACTGCGTGGCTTATAAATCCTCCGGAGTAATCCTTGGGTGATGATATCTTCTTTTGCCTATAGTTACATCTCCATATTGGATTGAATTTTCTGGGCAATAATTAATACAAGCAAGGCATTGCTGGCACTTATGAAGCCATTCTGGTTTTGAATCTGTCATTATAATATTATTTAATGAACAGACAGTCTCACATATACCACAACCGGAGCAATTTTCATCTACATAAAAGAACTTATCAGATTCATTAACTTTTTTATGAAATTTAGCGTTCATCTTTTCAATCGTTATAGCTTTCCTTTCAATTGTGGATATCACGGGGGTGTCCTCTTTAATTATAATTTTATCCGCAATCCTTGATATTATCTCTTTAGCGTTTATTAATTTCTCTCTTTGTTCCTCTGCAGTTGCTTGACTTCCTCCAACGATATAGTTTGAAGGCATGGATAAGAAAAAACTTGCGTTTAATCGTTTTGAATTTTCTTTTAAAATTTGATCTAATTGCAAAAAAGGGATTCCCGGTACATCCCCACCAGCATTTACTACTGCAAATATATACGAACTTTTCATAAAGTTCATTTTTTGGATAAATTCTTTTACAATAAGTGGTAACCCCCAATAATACAGTGGAAAGATCAATCCAACCTTATCGCTTGAAGCTTCAAGTTTTTCTTGATTCCAGATTTTTGATATTGATTGTATTTCACAATCTGCGAGAGAATTACAAAGACCTCTTGTGACGCAAAGAGAATTACCTGTTCCAGTAAAATAATAAAGTGTTGTTGACATATAATCACAATAATTTCAAATTTTTAAGTAGCAAATAAAGGGCCTAATTTTTTAATTTTATTAGTAAATTCAGTGATAACTTCAGCAAATCGTTTACCTTCGGAGGCACTTACCCATTCAAGTCTAAATCTTTTATCAAGATTAAATATTTTTAAAACTTCTTGAAAACGTTCAAATCTATCCCTCGCAAATTCATTTCCCTTTAGGTAGTGACAGTCACCAATATGACAACCTGTCACAATAACTCCATCAATACCATCTTTAAATGCCTCTAAAATGAAAGCGGGGTCTACTCTACCAGAACACATTACACGTACTATTCTAATAGTGGGAGGGTATTGAAATCGTGAGACTCCAGCTAAATCTGCTCCAGCATAACTACACCAATTACAGCAGAAACACAATATATTTGGATGAAAATCCTTTTTACTTAATTTCTTTTTTGACTTGGACATAATTTATACCTTATTATTTAACTTTGGACTAATAGAGCAGAAATCATAGCATTGATTTGCTCAAAACCAAAGTGCTTAATAATTATTGTTGAATTAGGACATTGAGCACCACACGTACCACATCCCTTACAGAGCGCAGGATTAATATGAGATTTCATTGTACGCATTGAAAAATCTTCGAATGTTCTTTCTTTCTCTATTAATTCTATGGCATTAAATTGGCAGACTTCGACACAACTTCCACAGCCAATGCAGTTTTCTTCTATTACAACAGCTACAAGCCCAGATGTTACAAGTTTTTCAGCGCTTAAAATTTTTACTGCTTGAGCAGCAGCTCCATTGGATTGTGCTATTGATTCTCGAAGATCTTTAGGTGAATGTGCGCTCCCACATAAATATATACCATCTGTTGCAAAATCAATTGGTCTCAATTTAACATGAGCTTCCAAAAAGAATTTGTCCTCATTAAGGGGAACTTTTAACATTTTTGCTAATTCTTCATTTTCTTTTATGGGTGCTACGAGACCCGTACTTAATACAATTAAATCAGGGTTTATTTCAATTTTTCCTAAATCTGGATTGTTTACTATTATTTTTACCTGTTTATTTTTAATTTTTAATTCTGGAGGTTTAGTTTCATCAAATCTAACGAAGATAACCTTTTTATCTCGTGCTAAGTTGTAATATTTTTCTTTAAAACCATATGTTCTAATATCACGATATAGAATCACTATTTCTATGTTAGGATTGATTTCTTTTGCTTTTAACGCATTTTTAATGGCTTCTGAGCAACATATTCTGCTGCAATATGGGTGATCTTCATTTCTGGAACCAACGCATTGAACCATAACTATTGATTTCAATCCTTTTACTTTATCTGTAGTAAAAAGATCTTTTTCAAATTGAGTTTGGGTTATAATTCTTGGATCTTGTCCAAAATTATATTCCTTTGGTTGATATTCTTTAGCTCCAGTTGCTACAACTATTATTCCATGATCAAGATCAGCACTTTTGTTATTATTTCCATAGCTTACGTTTGTGGAAAAATTCCCAATATATCCTGAAATTGAATTGATTTGAGCATTTTTAAATACTTGGATAAGTTGATTATTTTCAATATTTTTTATTAAATTTTTAAGATATTCTTGAATATTATCATTTTCAAGGGTCCGATAAAGATTTCTAGCAATTCCCCCTAGAGAATCTTCCTTTTCAATTAAGTAAACATCATAACCTTGAGAAGCTAGATTTAATGCTGCTGACATTCCAGATACACCACCACCTATAATCAAACCTTTATCTATTACAGCTATTTCTTGCTCCTGTAAAGGAATTAATTGGCTAGCCTTTGCTACTGACATGCGCAATAAGTCTTTTGATTTTGCCGTTGCTTTTTCAGGTTCATGCATATGAACCCACGAACATTGATCTCGAATATTTACCATTTCAAATAGATATTTATTTAAACCGACTTCTCTTATTGTTGCTTGAAATAAAGCTTCATGAGTTCTTGGAGTGCAGGACGCAACAATTACTCTATTAAGTTGGTTTTTTTCTATTTTTTCTTTAATATTAGTTTGAGTATCTGCTGAACAAGTATATAAATTATGTTCAGCATAAACAACATCAGGTAAAGTTTTAACATATTCAACTACATTAGGAACATCAACGACCCCACCAATATTTATCCCGCAATGACATATAAATACCCCTATTCGCGGTGGTTGATCACTTACGTCTAATTCTTCGGGAAGTTCTTTCTTTGTGACTAATTTATTTCTTGCTTCTGATAGAAGAACATTTACACATCCTGCTGCAGCACTAGCTTCAATAACAGTTTCTGGAATATCTTTAGGAGTCGCAAAAGCCCCACAAACATAAATACCGGGTCTAGAGGTCTCTACTGGAGTAAAAGTATCAGTTTTACAAAACCCATATTCATTTAATTGGATATTTAATTTCTGTGCTAATTCTTTTGCTTTTTGATTAGGTTGCATTCCTACAGAAAGGACGACTAGATTAAAAATTTCTTCAATAATTTTTCCCTTTCCTGTTTCATAATAAACTTTTAAATTTTTAGAGTCCGGAATTTCTTTAATAGAAGATATTCTACGCCTGATATATCTTATTCCATACTCATCCTTTGCTCGTTCAATATATTTATCAAAATCTTTACCATATGCTCTGATATCCATTGTAAAAATGGTTGGATCTATAATATTCATATGCTCTTTCGCTATTACTGCTTCTTTTGTAGTATACATGCAACATACTGAAGAGCAATAATTATTACCCTGCTTTCTGTCCCTTGAACCAATACAATTTAAAAAGGCAATTTTTTTAGGAATAATTCCATCAGAAGGGCGAATTATTAAACCTGAGTGTGGTCCACTAGCACTTAGAATACGCTCAAATTCAATACTAGTGATTACATTTAGATATTTGCCATAGCCGAATTGCTTTAAAGGGGTAGGATCGTATTCATCAAACCCTATTGCTAATACTACAGCACCTACATTAAGGTTAATTTCTTTATTTTGAAGTTCATAATCTATGGCTTTTGCTTTACATATTCCCTTACAAATTCCACAGCCTATACATTTGTCTTTGTCAATTGAAAACACTAATGGAACTGCCTGTGGAAATTTTACGGATATTGCTGCCTTATTAGAAAGTTTCTCATTAAAAAAATCTATAGCCTCTATTGGACATTGCTGAGCACACAAACCACATCCAGTACATTTATTTTGATCTAAACGAAGAGTTCTTTGAATCAAATCAACCTTAAAATTACCAGGTTCACCTTCAATTTTTTCTATTGAAGAATTAATTAAAATATCGATATTTTCATGTCGTCCAGTTTCTACTAATTTCGGGGCAAGAATACATATTGCACAGTCATTAGTTGGAAATGTTTTATCTAATTGAGACATAACCCCACCAATACTGGTTGTTGATTCTGCGAGATAAATTTTATAACCCGAATCTGCTAAATCTATAGAAGATTGAATACCTGCAATTCCACCACCAATTACTAGAACAGCTCCGATTTTCTCCATTAATTCTCCTCAATAGTTTGATTAGGTTCAATTATTTTTATCAAATCCACTAAAAACTCTGAAAAATCTAAAATTTCAATAGAAGAAAAGTTATCATAATCTTTTTTTAGACAATTTAAATGCATTCGACATTTTGGACAAGAAGTAATCATTTTTGTTCCAACAGCTTTAGCTTCTAAAAGACGCTTATATCGCAATGCTTTAGACCGCTCATTACAATTCATCCAAGAATTTACTCCACAACAATAAGAATTTTCTTTATTGTGTTCCATTTCTTTAAAATTATAACCAATAATTTTCAAATTGTTGAAGATTTCTCTGACTTCCTCAATTATTTTATTATCCTTTGGTAAAAATCTACTTAACCTACAAGGATCATGATAAGTAAAAGGAATAACCTCATGAGATTTATTAGGATTTTTAAATTGAACTTTTCCTTGCTTCCATTTATCAAAAATATATTCAATTATATGTTTAACTTCAAATTTTTTTTTAAAATCTTCAAAAAGAGTTGGATAATCAATTTTAAAGGTTCTATAACATTCAGCACAAGCAGTAACAATTGTTGTAGCTCCCGTTTCTTCAAACCGTTTAATATTTTTTTTTGCTAATTCAATAAAGCTTTCGAATTTTGCTTGACCCCAATATAAATCGTGTCCACAGCATATCTCATCTTTTAGAACCACTACCGGATCCTTTTCTAATTGACAAATAATCTTAAGTGTGCTTTCTGCTATAGATAATGAGTCTTCAAATTCATAGTTAAAAAAAGGTAAACATCCGACATAATATAAAATATTTCCCTTATCTGAAGTTGTACACGATTTTGGAATCCAATCTAAAGGTCTCTCAATTTCCATATTGTCTTGACTCATCATTTCTGACATCAAAGGATAAATACCTTTATGAGCAATAGAACGATCAGGATTTTGAATATCTTTTACTCGCATTTTGTATCGAGCAATTCTAACTATATCAGCAAAATTAATATCTTTAGGGCAATGTTGTAGGCAACTATTACACATTAAACAATCCCATAGTACCTGACTATTAATTATCTCATCTTCAAAGCCTTCTAATATCATTTGAATAATTCTACTAGGTGTAAATTTTTGAACTTTACTAATTTGACATACACCTGAGCAACGGGCGCATTGATAACATTTTTTTAATAAATTAGTTAAATCTGGTTCATATATCTTTCTTAAATACGAATCAAAATCATCTGCTTCCAATTTTGCTTTTTTAGATCTTTCAATTTCTACTATGAAATTCACTTCCTTATTTTAAATTTTTCATGAATTCATTTCTTCGTTCTATTTTTGATTTAGAAAACTTTGTTATTAGGGTTTTCATATTTCTTTTTACATTTTCATCAAGTTTAAGATTTTTAATTACATTTTTGTCTAATGCTTTTTGGAATAATTGTTTACCTTTTTCAGTACGAGGAATTACAGTGGTAAATTTGTCTGGAGATCCAAGCCCTCCAAACGAAATATCTGAATAAACATTAGTAAAATCAAGACAGGAATGACAAGCTGGGCGTATATAATTAACTAATTCATTAAAAGGAATATGAACTATCTTTTGTTTTGAGTTTATATCCTCTATCTTTAGAATTAAATCTTCCTTAATGTTTATTTTTTTTATATCTTCAAATTTTACCTTAAACTCTTTTTCAAATTTCTCGATTTGAGATTTTTCAAATAGAAAATTATGATAACAGAATAAACCAAAACAAATCTCAATATGTTCCGAAGGGGTAACACCTAAAGTTTGCATACATCTAATAGTATAAATTTGGCAAGGTGTTCCCACAATTGCTAACTTTTTGAATTTATAATGACTTAATTGAGGAATTGAGCGTGTGTAAGTACTAAACCTTTGTACTTCATCTACTTGTGGAGATATATTCAAAATTGTACCCGATGCTTCAATTAGGTCGTCTTTAGTCTCTGCCAACATAGCTTTTCGAGAAAAGGGACTTTCCACTTTAGAGACTATTGCTCCATCGATAATTTTATTTTCTAATAAGAAATTTAAAAGTGTATTCACTACACCACCATCTGTCCCATGTTTTAGAAATTCTTTATCTATAGTCTGACAAGAATAGACATCTTCAGCAAACCCGTAAGGCATTGATGTAAAATCAGTGAATTGATAAGTATTATTTAGGTCATCATCTAAGATATGTGTTTGAGGGCATAAGTAATAACATATACCACACTCAAGGCATGCATCTTTATTTATGTATTCAGGAGGAGAATTAGGTTTTTTGAAGTCTATAACAGTTTCGAATGCTGCTGAACAGAAAGAAGTGCATCCTCCGCATTCTTGACAGATTCCTTTTTCGTGAACTTCCTTAATTAAATCTTGAAAAGTTTTTATACTCATAATAATAATTTTTTATTGTTCTTTTACCAATTCGATTGGTTTACAATTTTTTCTTTTAATTCCACCAATTTTTTCGACTAGAAATTGTCCTGGTTTAACTTCTTTTAAGCTCTTGGATTCTATTAATTTGGCTTTAATAGATCCTTTAAAAATATCTTCCCCTTTCTTATTTCGAGTGATAACAGAAGACCATCCACTCCCAGAACCAATTGATCCAACTGAGATATCAGCATAATCTGCTGTTAAATCTTCACAATAATGGCAGTTATTACGAGCATAAGATTTAACATCCTTAAGTGGAACTCTTAAATCTTCTCCGTTATCCAAATATATGATAAATTTACCACCACTAATATCCATCTTTGTTACTTTATTAAAATCTTGATTAAATTGTTCTTTAATTAATCCAAGAACTCCTTCATAAGGAAAAGACTCCATACAAAAAAGTCCTATTTTATATTCTATATTCTTGAAAAAAGGTACTCCACTTGGAAAAAGATTACTCTTTTCAATAGCATTCATCATACATGGAGTACCTACAACAGCTATTTTGTCATATTTCTTGGCTTTATCTATAATAGCTAAAGTAGATGCGTTTGCATATTTAGTTCCCCCAGTCTTATATAAATCTTT
>JAEOTZ010000009.1 GCA_016839585.1 Promethearchaeota archaeon | reverse complement strand
CAACCCAAAGTGGAAGAAATTTTTCGAAGACACTAATTTTCTTAGATTTTTCAACTTCACTTTCAATAACTTTTTCGGTTTGTAACTCACTCATTTTAACCTGATTTAAAAAATTGTTGAATATTTTGTTAAAGCTTGAGTTATTAATATAGTGGCTCAAATAAAAATATTTCGATTTGAATAAAAAATCTTAAATTCAATTAAATATATATAATTATAGGAATTAAAATTACTATTTGTGAGTATTTTGAAAGCTAAACGGAAAGAAACGATAAAGAAAATGTTATGCAGTTGTGAAAAATGTGATAATTCTGAAATTATTTTTAAATCATTACAAGAGTTTGGTGAAAAACTACAATTTAATGAAGAATTTACAAAAATTTTAGATTTTCTTACAGCACTAGGAAGCAGAGAACGTCTAATAATAGTTTTAGCACTGAAAAAAAAAGACCGGTGTGTATGCGAATTAGAAACAATTTTAGATAAATCTCAGCCTTCAATTTCTCATCATTTAAGAGAATTAGAGAAAGCTAATTTAATAAAGGGATGGAAAAAAGGTAAATTTACTTATTATTCCCTCATGGAGAATGAATTTAATAAGCAATTAACTAATCTAATTGAGAAATTTAATTTTAACTAACCAAAAGGGAGACTTCCAATTGTAAAAAATAATTCTTCATATTTAAGTATATTAAGTGATAAATTTGATTTTGATTAATTCTTCTGTATGGTAAGGAAAGTATTTTATTTTATTAATCTAAATTAAAATTAACCTCTTTTTGTAATTCTCTTCTTCAAAAAACATCAATATTTAAATCTTATGGTTTTTGTCGGAGTTCCAATTATCGGAAAATATAGTCATCGCTAAATATATATGTGTAAATTGCCATGTAAATAATGTTCATAAATTTGCTAAAACAAATAAGAAAAATTTTTATGATTGATTTAAGTAAGATTCCGGAATTTTCTAAGTATTTTCGAACAATAACCCCATCAGAAGTTACCATTGATAAAGAAAATATCTTCTATCGGGATAAATATAATGATATTATTAATTATATAAAGGTAATGTTAACTAATAATGACGATATGGTAATCCAGGAATATATTGAACCAAAGGGGGCACTTTTAATTAATATAAGTCCAGGAACAGATATAATTGATTTTATTAAATTAATTTCAAGCAATTATTATTTAGATCTTATTGAATTAGATTATAATTCTATTATAAAATCTCAAAGTAAATTTTTAACCAGCTTTCATTCAATCATAAAAAGTCTTGGTATGGCATCAAAATCGGAAAAAGAATCAGAAATAAGTAAACAAGAGAAAGATGTACCTGACCAAACCAATTTTGGAAAAAATGATAATAAGAAATTAATAATTATAAATCAACAAAAGAAGTTAATGAAAAATTTACAAGGAGTAAGTTTATTACAAAAGTTTATAGATATCCAAGAAAATAGCGATACTAATTTGAACTTTCTTAACTCAAATTTGTTAATCGTTTGGATTAATTATGATCTAAAAGAGATAGCCGAGAATTCAAATCAATTATATAATATATTTGACCTTTTTATTAAAATACCTCTTTTAAATGAAATAGAAAGAGAGACAATACTTAGACATTTTTTGGAACGAAATCCTAAAATCGTTTTTGATATTAATCAAATCCTCAAGTACACAGCCAACTGGGAGGTTTTAGACATAAATCAATTATTAAGAGTTGGTATTTTTAAACACTATTTAAATTCAGAATTAAATGAAACAAGTAATGAAATAACAGACATTTTAATCGATTTAATTGAATCAGGCGAATATATCCCATCAATCAATTTTAAAATTTCAGAGATTTCGGAAGATATTGAATCCACAGAAGACAAAATACTTAATATTACAACAATGCCAAATCAGAAAAAAAATGAACAAATTGCAATTGCGGACGTAAGTGAGATTGTTGATCATATCCGACAATCAAGCATTTCCGAATTTATGTTAAATCAATTATATGAAAATGCAGCTTCTAAAAATTATAATGAGCTTGTATTAATAATTGATAAATTAAATAAAAATGAGCCTCTTGAAGATAATGATAGGAAATTATTGGGAAAGTATGCATTTATTTTAAATGATTCCCCCAGTAGAGCACAAATCAATCTAGAAAAGGCAAAAAAAAGGATAGATCAGATTAAACAAGCTTTTGGAAAATAGTATTTAATTAGATATGGTAAAAATGACTATTCAATCACAATTAAAACTTAAAGAAAATACCAATAAATCTCAAAGAAAAGAAATATTCATTAGAAAGGTCATTTTAGAGAATTTCTTATCTTTCCAAAAAGATGAAGTAGATTTTGGAAAAGCTAAATTTGTAATTATTGTAGGTCCTAACTGGAGTGGTAAAACATCTGTATTTCAAGCGATAAAATTTGCTTTAGGAAGCAATGAGAGAGATGAGCGTTATAAAAAATGGTCAAACTTTATAAGAAATGGCCAAAATCATGCTATGGTTGAAATACATATTCAAAAAGAAGAAGAAGTAATCAAAATAAGAAGAATTGTAATCAGAGGGCAATCACCATTTTTTAAAATTCAAAGAAAGAATGACAATGATTTTAAAAAAGTTCAAGCTCATGAAATTCAGAAATTAATTTCTGATTTGAATATTAATCCTGATAACCAATTTGCTATTGTGAGCCAAGGAAAAATCGACGCCATAAAAAATTTAAAACCAACAGAGTTGTGCACCTTTCTTGAAGAAGGAATTGGTTTAAAAAGTTTAAGGGATGAAATTTTACAGCAAAAAAATAATTTACTTAATTTGAATACAGAACTTAATTCATTAATTAGCAAGAAAAATACGTTGAATATCAGCTTAGAATTAATAGAGCCCAAATTAGAACGCTTAAAACAAAAGAATAAATTATTACAAATTAAAAAAAAAATTAATGACGAACTTTTATGGGCAAATCGAGATAAACTTCAAAAAGAAATAAACTCCTTAAAAGAAAGGATTAAAAACCTTGGATTAGTTATTGATGGAATAAAAAATAAAAAAGAAAAGCATGATAAAGAAATAGAGGAATTAATAGGAAAGATTACAGTTGAAGAACGAAATATTAATAAACTTTCAGAAAAAATTGGTGAATTAAATTATCAAAAACAAGATTTAATTACTAAAATTCAAAAATGGCAAAAAGAGAAGTTAATGGTCAAACAAGAATTAGATACCTTGGCTGAAGAAATTGAGAAAATTGAAAAAATAGCAAATAATTTTACGAAACAGAAAGAAAGTTTGGATACTGAATTAAATACAATTAAGAGAGAATCCAAGAAAATTGAACTTAACATTGATAGCTTAATAAAAGAGCAAAATCAATTAGTAAGAAAAATAAACCAAAATAAAACTCTTTTAGATAAGTATAATCAAATAATCTCTGAGAAAAAGGAGAAATTAAAACAGCTTCACGAAAATGATAATCTAAATAAAAGTAATAAAGATGAAATTAATCAGTTATTTCAAAGCTTTAAGGATATAGAACACAAATTAGAAAAGAATAAGTGGTTTTTAGAAAATCCAACACAAAATCTTCTACAACAGCTTGATAAAGAACTAAGAAACACATCTTTAAAAATTTATGAGATTGAATCAGAGGTAAAGCAGTTAGAGATTGAAAGATCAAAGAAGTTGAGAAAATTAAAACTTCTTCAAGTCTCCCTTAGAGAACGTCGAGTAATTCTTCCCTCAAACATAAGTGTTCTCAAAGATGAGATATATAAAAGAGATTTAAATGTAAAAGGTCCTATTATTGATTATTTGAAATATAAAGATGAGTTAAGCTATGCTATTGAATCGGTTTTAGGGGAAAAATTATTATATAGCTTTGTAGCACATGATTGGGATACCTTAAACTTATTAAAACGCTTAAAAAATAAATATAATGCATATTGTAATATTTATATTGCTAAAAGTACCAATATCACACCTCTTCCTAAAATTTCTGCTAATGGGGTTATTGGATATTTAGCAGAACTAATTGATATTACTGATGATGATATTGAAATAAAAAAAGTTATTTATTCAAAAGTAAAAAACTGCCTTGTTGTTAAAGATTATCGTTCAGGAATAGCACTTTATAACAATTATAATTTCAAGGGAAAATGCGTTACTTTAAAGGGAGAGCAAATTGTTTCTTATAAATATGTATATGAAACACCTTATTTAAAGAGATTAAAAGGATTATTAAGTGCTGGAACACAAAAAGAACAATCAGAAATTTTAGAATCTGAAATTAAATTATCAAATGACCATATTTCAGAGCTTAAGGTAGAGCAATCTAAATTAGATGAGATTCAAAAAGATATTTTTAGAAAAAAAGAGGCATTCAATGATCTGTTATTTAATTTTAATCAAAAACAAAGAATTACAACAAAAAAGAACCTGTTATACGAAAAAATGCATAATCTAGAGAAAAATAATGTATCTATTCAAGTTGAAGTTCAAGAATTAGATAAAAAAATTAAGGAATTAAAAACTCAGAGTGATCCAGATTTTTTTAAGTGGAATGATAGAATTAAAGAAATTCCTAATGAATTGACATTACTAAATAAAGAAAAGAAAAAGTGGGATGTAAGATTAAATGAGAATTTACAGTTCCTAAAAGAAATCGAAGAAAAAATGAGTAAACATAATAATACGCTTAGCCTTATAGGGCTGGAGTATAAAACAAAAAAGGAAAATTTTCAAAAGGCAGACAAATCAGCATTTAATATATATCATCATTTAGAGCAGATTGATGAAGAACTTAAAGATATCGAAAAAAAAATTTTAAAATCAAATGGATTAAAATCACAATATCAATTTGAGAAAAGTGAAATAGACAAAAGAAATATTCAAAATACCCTCAAGTTAGAACAAGAAAACATTAAATTAAATGCATTTAAACAGGAATTTGAATTAAAGAAAAAAGATTTGAAAAGGATTAATTCTGAAATAGCTCCATTGATTTTAGAAGAAAAAATAGAAATTCGACCAATAGAGGAAATTGAAAAAGATCTCTTGAAAATAGAAAAAGAGTTACTTAAATTTTTAGACATTGATGACACAATTCTGATTGAAAGAGATCAAATTATATCATCTCTTAAAGAAATCGTTAAAAACCAAAGAGATATAGAAAATGATATTAAAGCAGCAATTAAAACTGAAAACAAGATGGAAAAGACATATTATAACAAATTTGGATTATTAATTGAAGATCTACAATCTAAAATCAACCAAAAATTTGAATCTTCTCAAATTAAATCTTATTGTTCTCTTGGATTAACAGGAGATTTTGAAAATTTAGGGGTTAATATTAAAGCAGCAACCTCTAAAGAACAATTAAAATCATTTTCAGCATTAAGCGGAGGTCAAATGTCAATGATATCAATTTGCTTAATTTTATCTCTTCAAGAAATTAAACCATCTCCGCTTTGTATGTTTGATGAGGCAGGAATGTTTTTAGATGAAAAAAATTCAGAAATTGCTTACCAGTTGATTAAGTCTACTTTAGAAGGAAATCCAATTCAGTTGCTTATGTTTCTACCCAAATCTTCAACTCCTTTATTTAATCTGGCTGAAAGGTTAATAGGAATTGCTAGAGTCGGCAAAAATGAAGTATCATCAGTTTTTAAACCAAAAATTATTAAAAAAAAAAGGAACAATAACTAATGGTTGAACATAAAGACCTATATAATGCTTTAAATAAAAAAATTGAAGATATACAAAATAAAGTTCTTTTAGGTGAAATAAATTTATTAGATTTGGAACTTGTTCCAATCTTCAATGATATAAAAGATTTCCTTACAATTGATAATATTTATGATGGTTCTGAAACATATTCTGAAGCTTGCAGATTACTTAATCAAAAATTTCAAGAATTGCAAATTTTGATTAGTTCATTAGATAGTGAAAATAAAATTTTAAAATATTTGGAATCAAATCCTAAAGACACAGAAATTTATAAATTACTTGAAGGATGTTGGAGAAATCTATTTAATATTGATAATCTCTCCTTAAATTTTCTTGAATTCTCTAAGGATAAACTGCTTAATAGAAAAGGGACAGTATTCTCTCTTGAACCTTTAGAAAAAGAAAAAATTAATGAAGAATTTTATCTGGAATTACCTAAAGAAAAATTTACTGAAAAGATGATGAGATTCTTCAATAACATTAAAAGGAAACTCCCATGTGCTTATGATGAAATATTTGAAGATGATCAAGATCAAATTAAAATTTATGAAAATTTTATATATTTACTCCATCTTCTTCAATTAGGCAAAATCAAATACCAAAAAGATACAAACTTTTTGTATTTATAATCAGGTGATAAAAAAATTGAATGAAGTTACATTATTAATGTATTTATTAAGTAGAAAATCCACTGTATCTCAAATAGGGGCAACTAAAAAAGAAATTCTTGAAAACCTTAATTTGAAAAATAAAAACAAATCAATTTATTTTCAAGATTTAATTACCAATTTATCGAATTATATAGAACCGCTAGGACTTCAAGTCAGATATAATCCCTTAAATTCTCACTGGTTTATTTCCTTTGATATAGACACTTCAGATATTATTTCTGCAAATCCTTTTGAGGGGAAATCAAGGTTAGCTGCGAGTTTATTTTATACTCTTGTTAATTGTCTCAAAAATTCTGGAGTTGGAAAAGTAGAACAAATTAAAAAAATGAGAAATAAAAAAGGTATACTGGATGATTTGAGGGAATTAGAAAAACGAGGATACATCATTATTCAAAAAGATACTGGAGAGGTACGTTTAACATCTTTAATAGCTTATCAATTGGATATAAATAAACTTTTCTTAAAATTAGCTTTAAAATTAAAAAATTAGCCTATTAATGTTGGATAGCAATTTTTAGGATCATTTCTGCTACTTGATCATTGTATTTCTCAATTTCTTCGAAACCTTCTACTGTTTCTCCGCAAGTTATAAAAGTATCTGTCACATTAATTTTTCTGGTTTTAAAAAATTCGCTGATTTTCTTTTTCATATCCTCAAGCTTTTTTTCTCTGTCACCTTCAAGTAAGTCGACTTTATTTATGCACACGGAAATCCTTTCTGGAAAAAAGCGGACATCATTAAAGAATTCAAATTGAGTATCCAAATCTCTATCACATGAGAAGACAGTGATTACTTGGGACGATATACGCGAGATTGTGATGATGCCCATACGAACTACCGCTCGCCGCCGGTCCCCACCAGGTCCGAAGAGCGTATGAGCTTTCTTAGTAGCATCTTCTCTAAACACAATTCTATTTGGATGAATCGTTTTTGTTGCCTTTTCATCAAGTACATCCTCTTTTTCACCTCCAGGAACAGTTGCTTCTCCAGAAAAATCAGTTTTCACCACAGAGCATTTTACTCCACCTTCAACTTTTTCAATATCTCCTTTATTGATATATCTCACAAAAAGCCTAAGTATACTAGTTTTGCCAACACTTACATCACCTAATAAACCTATATTTACCATTATGATTCTCCCTCCAATAACTTGTTTAATAATAATTCATAATCCGGTATTAAAAATTGTTCAAGGTATGCATTGTTATGAGCATAAATAAGCGCTATTAACACTTCTTTTATTGTTTTTGCATTTTTAATATATTTTATCAAGTTTTCAGGTGTAGGTTCAGTAGTAAAATCCTTTACTTCTTCTTCAAAGCCAAATTTAGAGAGCTGGGGTAATGAGTTGAAAAATCCAAAAGCAGAATAACCTTGATATTGGAAAAATACAAAAAATCTTGTCTTGATATTTGTTATGACTTTAGTTAAGTAAGCTGAGGGATATATTTCTCCTAAGATTATTTCCTCATCTTGTTTAATCACAAAATATGGAGAGATTGGAGAAGCTTGAGAACCATACATTTCTCTTGGTGGCAATGAAATAAATGGCAACTTTTCTGATACTATTGTCCATAGATCTTCCCGTTTTTTCTCTAGCAATATATCTTTTATCTCATCATATGCAAAATAGAAATCTGATTGAAGTGCTAAAAGGGAGCTTAAATACACAGATATAGATGCAAAAGTAGCTTCTAAGACAGGTCTTCTACCACCATTCGATTCAGAAGGTTTTGCAGCACCTTTCCAAGCTCTTAATCCTGAATATGCAAAAGACTTCACATCAAAAAAAGCCCCTGAAAGGAATAAGAAGGACGGCGCATCTCCTTTTTCACCAGTTAATAATTCTAAGGCTTTATTAAGTAAAACATCTTCCAATTTTGTATCATGAAATTTCGAATGAACTATTGGCATTTGTAACCATGATTTTTGCTTTTTTGCCATAATTCTTTCACTCCAATATTAATTTAGTTAAAATAAATAAAAATTACTGAATAATTAATTTTTCGTATTTTAATTAAACTATATATTATCTTAATATAATATTTTCTAACTATTATGAACTAGTTAATTTAATTTTATATCTTAATATTTAAGGTACTTTAATTCAATAATAGCTCTTATTTAATTAAAAATAATGAAAAAAAAAGTTAATAATTTTTTTTTATTTTTTCCCGATTTGCTTTTTTATTATAATCAGAGAAATTCCAAATAAGAGACCCACAACTATGAATAAGTTATAGCTCGGGATCTTATCTTCAGATGATGCAAAAGGATCATATTTATTGGGGGCGATGTCTATATATTCAAATATTTCATCTGTAAAAAATAAAAGTTCGGAATGAACCGATGTTGCGATAATGTCGATATCATCTGGTATAGTATAAGCGTTTGTAGGCACATCTGCTATAATTGATTTATCAGAAGCGGAACCAATGTCTGAAGCTAAAGCAGTAGTTGAAACCCATCCTGTAGTTGCATTCCAATATTGCTCAGTGTACTCATCTATAACATAAGTAAAAAAAACATGATAGCCTAAATACTCGTCGTACTGCCCTGTAACACTATGATTCTCGTATAAAATGCTATAATAAGGATATGTCGGTTCTTGGTCCAATCCTTGAAAATCTGGATGTAATATAATTAGAGCTACCATATAAGGTCCTGTACCCACCACCCAATCAGCCATATTACCAGCAAATGTTAAATTAAAAAATTGTCCAGTTATGTTTAATTTGACAATATCAATTTCATCATGAAAATCTCCTTTTGTCATATCATAACCTGAGCTTGTTATATGTATATAATAAACATCATCCTCAGGGTCATCTACAGACATATAAATGCCTACTACAGGTGTAAAAGTCTGAAGTGTCAAAGAGAGTAAAAGAATACTTAAAACAGCAAATAAATAATGAATTCTTTTGGACATTTTTCTTCCTTTCTTAATATATTTTTATTTATTAGATTAATAGAACAATATTATAAAATATAAATAAAGTTATTCCAATGTTATATTTAAAACTAATTATAGTTGTTTTATTATCTCAAATTTTTAGATTTTAATTAATTTTGAGCAATAGGAGCTATTCATTGAGCATAAAATAACTAAAAAAAAAAAGGGGAATTTGGGTTCTTCTACTTTCTTTTTATTCTCTTTATTACTACATATATAGAAATTCCAAATAAAACACCTATAAAAATGAACAAATCATATCCCGGAATTGCATCATCGCCACCTGTAGGATATGGATCGAATTCATTAGGAGCATAATCCGCGTAAAGGATTACATCTACCAAAGGATTACCGGCTGTACTATGAACATACCATGTGACGTTATCTGGAACGGTCCATGCCGCAGGGGGAACAGTTCCCTCAACTAAATTACCTGTCATACTTCCAATATTTAAACCATCAGGAATATTAAACGTCCAGCCCGTTCCAGTCCAAACTTCTACAAAGTATATTATTCCAGAAGGAACATAATGCTCAAAATATACACCACTAAATCCAGCTGAAGAATTTACAGCAGAAACCCCATATTCCAAATGTGTTTTGTTATCAGGATCGTAATGCTCAAAAAGATAAAACGTACATTCAATATCAGGACCCTCAAAATTTGCCGCAAATGTGGCATTAAAATAGTTATCAACCATTGCTATACTCGTAATGTCTATTTCATCATGGTAATCCCCTTTCTTGATATCCATTTGCTGAACATCAATGCGATATACATCATCTTCAGGATCAGTAAAAGATTCTGTTCTAGCAGTTACTATTCCCATTGATTGAAATGTTAAGAGAAATAGAAGAATGCTTAATATAGTTATAAAATAAAACTTTCTTTTCATAATACTTTTCACTAATAAATATAGTTTTATTATCTTGGATTCTAATAAATAACTTTAAAGATAATTTAATCAACTATTTTATTTAAAACTTTTTACTAATATTGGAGATAATAAGGAAAAACAGTGCCATTCACAAAAGATATTAGTTTTTCAAATCATTTATTAGAAGAAATCTCTGTTGCCATTAATTCTCTTATTTTTGAGGTAATTAAGTCATATTCTTTAATCGAATTTAAATTAGAGATATTCATACTTCCAATCATGTCAGTATTTTTGTAATAATTATAACTCACACTTAAATTAGGGTTGCTTTCTTTAATTTTGATTAATGCTCCTTTTAAGAAAATGCGTACAAAATCTTCTGAGGATTCTTTTATAAATCTTGTCTCAGGTTCGATAAATTTAATTTCCACTTCATTAAAATCATAAAAATTTAAAATACATAACAGGTTTGTTTCTTTTTCACCTTCTTTAGAGAATATTTTTCTCTTAATATTTGTACCCTTGACTTTTTCCCCAGGAATTTCTTCTATAAAATAATCATCTTCACTTAATTGTTTTCTTTTATTTAGTGTTTGTGTATAAATCTCATCTGCACTATAAAATGACTTGTTTGATATAAGTGAATTTAAGTAATTTATAATATCTCTCAATTCAGATATTTCTAACTGTAATTCTTCTAGTTGTTCTTTCTTTTTATAATATAGATCTTGAATTTTACTGAGCATTGACGATAATTTCTGGATATCAGTTTCTTCTTTTCTATGATCCATAGAATTCATATATATTTTATAAGAAATTAAATTTATTTAAAAATTAGTCCTATTGTTTAATTAAGTAATTTTTTTAATGTGAAATTAAAATGCAAACAATGATAATTACTCCTAATCCTTCTGATCCTGAAGTTAAGATTTTGTCTAATGAGTTTAAAAACCAAGGATACAATGTCCAATATTTTATTCCATCAACAATTAAAGTCAATATTGGATTCCAAAGTAAATTTGAAAAAAGATTTGAAAGTCTAACTCCTAGAGCGGCCCTTGTAAGAGGATTTGGAGCCGCAGCTACTCAGAGGATCTTTTTTAGGCTTGATATACTAAGAGCAATAGAAGAACACAATGTTAAATTAATAAATTCAAGAGAATCTTTAGAGATAGCAAGTGATAAATTTCTAACTTCAGTGTCTTTAGAAAAACATAAAATCCCAACACCTAAGACAATAATTTGTGAAGAACCTCATATGGCATTAGAGGCATATGAAGAATTAGGGAATGATTGCGTGCTAAAACCTCTTTATGGGTCTAAGGGAATAGGAATAACACGATTAAATGATAAAGGTTTTGCAGAAAATGTCATATATTCTCTTGGTCAACTCAATGAAGTCTTTTACTTACAAGAGTTCATTGAACACTATAATCGAGATATTAGAATCCTAGTTTTAGGCGATAAAGTGGTTGCAGGTATGTATAGGGTTGGTGATAGTTGGAAAACAAATCTTTATACAGGTGCTAAACCAGAACCATTAGAGATTACTGATGAACTAGAAAACCTTGCTATAAAAGCAGCAAAAGCAGTTAAAACAGAAATTGCTGGCGTAGATATAGTAGAAAGTGAAAAAGGACTTCTTGTTCTGGAAGTGAATTCAATTCCAGGATTTATAGGGCTACAGAAAGTAACAGAGGTAAATATAGCCAAAGAAATTATTTCATATTTTCTAGAAAGTGCAAAAATTTAGAGCCTTTAATTAAAAAAAGATAAAAAATTTTAATAGAACCTAAAAGATCTTTTCACTTAGAATAAATTAGAGAACTTCAATTAAGCCAATTAGAGCAGCGATAATCAATAGTACACAGGCTATTATACCACCAGCAAAAATGACAAGTAATATCCCCAATACGAATAAGAATAACCAGTGAAAAGGAAAGGGATTATCAGGTTTGATTGCGGTATATATTGTAATAATCGAAATAACAATTCCAATAATTGCATAAACTATTGTATTAAAACCTACATATCTAGGAAAGTATACATCTAAATCAGCAATTTTATTTGCTATTATGATAATTTGACTTGCTAGAGCTACTAGGCCTCCAATCACAGTCAAAAATTTCATTATACCTTCGTTTTTGTAATGTTTTCTTGCCATAATATATCATCTTTTTAGAAGTAATAATTTGTATAAAGATTTTAAATTATATAAGCATTTAATATTTTTTTTATTGACTTATTTTTCTCTTAAGTTATTTGAAATAATTATTATTATAATCAAATCTATAAATTATTAAATTAAGAGAATAAGGTTATTAATATGACATTTTCAATTGTTGCCTTCGATCCAAAAACTAATGAATGGGGCGTGGCTGTCCAATCAAAATTCGTAGCTGTGGGCTCAATAGTTCCTTTTGCTAAAGCAGGGATAGGAGCGATAGCCACACAAGCCTATGCTAATACTAGTTATGGCCCAAATGGGTTAGCATTATTAGAAAAGGGTCTAACAGCTGAAGAAACTATTCAAAGATTGATAAAAGATGATGAGAAAAAAGAAGAAAGGCAAGTGGGAATAGTTGATTCATTTGGAAATGCAGCCTCATTCACAGGTTCAGAGTGTTTTGATTGGGCTGGTCATATTGTAGGAAAAAATTTTTCTTGTCAAGGGAATATTTTAGCATCGGAAGAGGTAGTTAAAGCGATGGCTAAAGCTTTCGAAAACACTCGAGGAGATTTAATAAAAAAATTCTTTGCTGTCTTAGACGCCGGACAAGAAGCGGGTGGAGATAGAAGAGGAAGGGAATCAGCAGCTATTCTTATAGTAAAAGAAAAAGGGGCATATGATGGAGGCACTGATAACTATATAAATATTCGAGTAGATGAACATCCGACACCAATTAAAGAGTTAAAGAAAGTGTTTGAAATTTATGATATGTGTTTACTTCTTAGAGATGATCCTAAAGATCTTGTTAAGTTAAAAGGCGATAAAGTAAAAATCGTTAAGGAAAGGTTGAAGCTTGATGGATTTTATGAAGGAGCAATTGATGATAAATATGACGATGTAACAAAAAAAGCACTGAAGGATTGGTTAGGGACAAATAATTTTGAAGTCAGAGAAAGAGATGATGATTTCATGTGGGGTAGTTTATATAGATATATTTTAGACTTAAGAAAGAGTGGATAATATAGTGTTATTCTAATTTAAAGATATATTATCACGATAATATAGTATTATATTATCACGAATTTTTGTAAACCCTATGTGATTGAAGATAAAATTATGAGATATAGAACTGAATTAAAACTTGCTAAAACCTTAGCTAAGAAAAAATATGCAGATCAAAATCATTATGAGAATTTAGCAGTCAAACTAGAAAAGATTTTAAGCTTCTATGAAGATCTAAAGGTTTGGAAAGAAATAACTGTGGATTAACGTTTAATCTTAATTTAATTCTTTATACAATTTCTTATTAATCCATGGTAACAATGCACAAATTACTGCTTGAGTTAAAATTTCGGGCCTTTTTATCCTATTTTTGCTTAAGAAACTAATAGCACCTAATTCATTTTTTAAATTCAGATTACCAGCAAGTTCTCCTATAATTTGACCAATTTCTAAATCATTTTTTTCTAGAATTCGATTGATAACAAACTGAGGATATTCAAAAGCGATACCCGAACCTAAGGAAATTTTACGTTTTTCATCAATTATAGCACAAAATTGAAAGTCCATATATCCAGTTCTAGTATGGGGAACTGGAACTAATCCTGCTTCAATTCCTATTCCAAAAATATTACTTTTTTCATTTGTTTCATTCAAAAGATAATCTAAAGCGGCTTTAGCTCTATTAATGGCTCCTTTTAAGATTTTTTCCATTCCAATAGGTTGATTTGAGACTTTTGAGTTTCCTTTTATCTTAAAAACTTCAATTTTTTTAAAATATTTCCCAAAACCTATTTCTACAGCATTAATTTTTGTAGGATTTAAGGATCCGACACAAATTTTAATCTTTCTCATCTTTAAACTTAAATTTCTTTAATTTCTAATAAATTCAAATTAAATTGATTTTTCAATATCAGAAAGATCTTATGCATAGGTAACCCAATTACATTTGAAAAAGATCCTTGAATATATTCTATAAATAGACTTGCTTTTTCGGTAATTGCATATGCTCCCGCTCTCCCCTTCCAATCCCCAGATTTGAGATAACACCTAATTTCTTTATCTGACAATTCAAGAAATTTTACAACAGTACTTTCATAGTCAACAACAATCTTAGAATCAATAGATCTTGTGATAGCAATCCCTGTTAATAAATTATGAACATTACCTGTTAATCTTTTTAAGATTTGGAAAGCAGTTTGCTCATCTTTTGCTTTCCCAATCATATCTCCATTGAATTCTATAATAGTATCTGCTGCTACTATAAATGCATCTCTTTTACTTTCTAATATAATATTTTTTATGTATAAAGCTTTAGCTTTGGCTAATTCCCTTACAAGTTTAATAGGATCCCCTATTTTTTTTTTAAATTCCTCCTCATCAATATCCGGACCTAAAATTTCAATTGGAATTTTAGCATCCTTGAACAGTTTGCTTCGATCGATCGATTTTGAGGCTAAAATAATATTTTTCAACAATCATCGCCTTAATTTATTAAATTCTTACCTATATTCTTATAAGATTCAATTTTTTGTAAATTTTATTAAGAAGATTATTTTGAACTTAATAATTACAATTGAATGAAAAACACATACATTTAATTAATGGTGCTAAACAACATAATTTATTAGAGAGAATTTAGTGTCAAATTCAAAATCATGACGGAATATTTTTTTCCTTGGTTTATTGCATTACTAGTTTCTTATTTTTACATTCTATATATATACGTACATTTCTCTTATAAACCTGACTTTTTAAATAATTTTGTTAGTTTAAGTGCTATGTATTCTATTTTCATCCATATCCTCCTATTTCTCCTTTTATTGAGTCTAGAAGTAGAACTTCATGAAATTATTCTTCCCATTATGCTTTTAACTCTTAATGGACCCTTTTTGTTAATAAGTATTTTAATTTTACTATCCACTGGATTCGCTTATTTTTATAAAAGGATTTCTAAAAAAGATCTTTCAGATATGGGAAAGAAAATTGAAAAAAAAATAAAAAACAGGAGTAAAGTTAGGAAAGATGTTTATCGAAAAATTAACCATGTTTTAATATTTGTTGTATTATTAAGTGTTTGGAGTCTTGGCGTGTATATTGTAAAATTCTATACCGGGACAACAGAAGGTATGATTCCTGAAGAAAATAATATATTATTGCTATATTTTAAAATTTTAATTAAACCAAATTCAATTAAACAGGTTCTGTTTAATTTTGGATGGTTTTATTACGCATTATTTTTCTTTTTTTACACGATTTGCTTGTTTATACTAGCAAATGAATTTACGCGAAAATCTAAAAATCTCTCATTTCCATTTAATATTTTTTCTAAATTTTATCTCACTGAAGAGGAAAAAAAAAGTTATGGTACTTACCTTTATTTTACGATAGGGCATATGTTTGCTGCGTTTCTGTGCCCTCCAATGGTCTTTTTTGCAATCTTAGGAATGAGCTCAATTAGTGATTTAATGACCAGTCAAATTGGAATTAGATATGGTAAGAGACATATTTCATGGAATCAAAACAAAACGTGGGAGGGAACTATTGCTGGGACAATTGTATCATTTATAATTTGTAGCTTTTTCATGGGATTTTACTGGTCATTAATTTTTTCGTTTGTTTTTTTAGTTTTTGATGTAGTAACAAATAAACCACTAAATTTGTCAGATAATTTATTAATCCCGATTGGATCTAGCCTTGTATACGTGATATTACGATTCATTTTTAGTTTTAATTATTCCTCAATTATTTTGGCATGGATTTAATAGAAAAGAATAAATAAGTATGAGATTAATAAAAATTTTTAAATTATTCGACTTTATTGGTTAACATCATGTTGTATTTACCTACTACTTTAATCTTTTTTGGGTATACAATCATTACATTTATTTATGTTATCAGAAACAAAAAAGAAAAGATTGAAAATCACTTATTCATAAATGAACTTCTAATAGTAGCATTGCTTTTAATAGCAGGAATTTTATTTCCTTTTATGTTTCAATTTCATTCCCCTGATTTGTCATCAGAGTCGTTAAATTTCATGTGGTTTTTTACGTCTACCATTTTCCTAGTAGAAATAGGAATTTTATTTGCTATTCTAATTTATAATACTATAATCTCAAAAAGAAATCCTGAGATTATGGAAGAAAGAGATTATAGTAAATATTGTGAAGAATTTAATAAAAATTGGGTTGATGATTTGAAAAGCGAATTAGGAAGAAAATTTTTACATTTATTTACTACTTTTATAATCTTCTTTTTTTGGACACTGGGAGTCATACTCGAAGATCTGGGAATCTTAAATAAATTCGGTTTAGATAATTATAGTTTTGCATATTGGTTGATAATAAACGTTGGTTATGGATTTATAATTATGTTTCAGATTGCAGATCTAGCACGATTAAATAGATTTTATATGATTCCCAATTGGGCTAAGAGATGGTACTTAGATATGAAACAAAATGAATTACATACATTTATAGCTTCAACACCTTTAGTTTTGTCTTTTATTCCTTTTCTTTTTACTCCATTTCCCATATTTGCTTCTGTAGCTTTAATAACTACTGGAGCAGATGCAGCAGCCTGCATAATAGGAAAAAAGTATGGAAAGCATACCCTTAGAAAAAATTCTAATAAAACAATTGAAGGCTTTATTGCTGGTGGTTTCACAACATTTTTGATTGTTTTTATAATTACAATCTTATATCATGTTTGGATGCCAGTAAGTATTGTGAAAATTCTTTTAATGGCTACTGTGGCAACAATATTATTTTTATTAGTTGATGCATATGCGAAAAATATTTCAGATAATATTTTAAATCCTTTTTTAACTGGATTTGGAATGTGGTTAATATTAATAATATGAGCTTAACCGCCAAAATAGATGTAAATAAATACTACCTGATCTCCATCTTTTAATATAGTATCTAAAAATTTATCATGACGATAACTATGTCCATTTATAATTAGAGATAGAAGTTTGTTAAATTCTCCCTCCTTTCCTTTTTCCCAGACTAAATCAATGAATTCCTTTCCATACTTCTTTTTAAAGAATTCTAATAGTTCTTTTAATTTTAATTCTTTATCAAATTCAAATATTGTATAAATTTCTTTAGTCACTTCATTGAATGGAGGAGAAAATTCAAGGTGCAGCTTCATTTCTATAAAAATCTTCTATTTATTTAACCTAAGAATTCTAAAGTAATTTAGTATTAAAAATTTGATGATAATAAAAAATAAAAAAAAATAGATTTAAAAATACTTTTAATCGTCGTCACTAGCTTCTTTTACTGCCTTTTCGAAACCCTTCTTTACACTTCCTTTCTTTATACCCTTTTTCACACCTTTACCGGCAGCCTCTGATCCAGTTACATTCTCCACGACTCCACCTGCCACCTTAGCAAATCCTTTTTTCAACTTTTTGCCTAGTCCACCCATATCTTCACACTTTTTTAATTGATTTTTTTATATATATGTTGTTGATTAAATGTTATATTCTTATAATTACAATGTAGGGGTAGTTATTTTAAATCTTGTGATAATATCTGAAGACTTGAATTAAAAATTTCTTATACTCAATGGAATTTTATTAAATTTTTAACAAATAGATTATAATGGAGATAATTACAATTTTCCATAATAGTATAATAAAAATAATTTTTATGAGATTGTTTAAAAATGGCAAAAGTTTTTTATATTTCAAAAAATAATGTTAGAGATGCATGGTTATCGGCTATAGGGCAAGTTCTATATAATGGTGATGACATCAAAACAGAATATGACAAACCTGAAGACCCCCCCTCTAAGGATGCTACTGTATTAATTGAAATCAAGGAACCTTTAAGCAATCCAATAATGCGAAAAGATAAAGTTATGAAAATTAAGTCTAAATATAACAATTCCTATGAAGTTTTTGGGTGTATGGCAGATACTTATTTAATTGGCTCTATTCAAAGTGGGTATATCGAAGAAATCATGGACGGAGTTAATGATCATTATTTATGGGAATCAGGTGTTAGTTTTCCCTATTCTTACCATGACAGAATTTTTAATTATAGTCCATTTTCTTTAGAAGATACAATACATAAGAATTATGATTTAAGGTTTGTTGACAATGAATTTGTAAAAAACCACCAAAAATTAAAAAAAGCTAAAAAAATTACTGAATCAAATATTTGGAAGCTTAAAGAAGGAGTAGAATTTGATTTAGATAAAACTATTTCAGAACAGATTGGAATAGACAAATTACCTATTAGTATCTTTAACTTTCCAAGAATAAACCAAATAGAGTATATCATTCAAAAATTAAAAGATAAACCATACAGTCGTAGGGCTCAAGCTATAACTTGGAGACCCCTAGTTGACCCATATCATGTGGATCCTCCATGTTTACAAAGAATTTATATGCGGATTAAAGATAGCAAATTAATAATGCAAACAACCTGGAGAAGTCGAGATTTATTTCGAGCGTGGGAAGCAAATGTTAATGGAATGATAAGAATACAAAAGAAAGTAGCAGAACAACTAGGTGTAGATATGGGACATTATTTAGATTTTAGTAATTCCCTTCATATATATGGAAATACAATTTCAGAAGTTAAAGATATGTTGAATCGCATGAAAAATAAAGGGGAAGAATTTCCTGAAGAAATTGTTGATTTAATATAAAAATTTTAAAATATTCCAAGTTCTTTTAATTTCTTTTCATTAGGTCTACCAGTTTCCCAATCCCAATCTCGTATTTGATAATACTTTTTTAAATTTTGTTCTAAATCAAGTTTTACTCCCGCTATTTTCCCTTTTTTTAAGACTTTATAGAAGTGCCCTGGCAATTTATCATCTTCTCGAGTTATACCAAGGTTACAATTAATTAATCTTTTAATATTATTAATTCGTTCTCCAACACGCATTAGAGATTTATTATTATAGTTAAATCCAGTAGCAGCATTTATATATCCAATTATATGTTCAAATGAAGGATTTCTAAAATTACAATTAACAGCAGAATCATCGAT
>JAEOTZ010000056.1 GCA_016839585.1 Promethearchaeota archaeon | reverse complement strand
TATTTAGACAATCTTGATTATGATGGAATGAAATCTATTCTAAAAGAAGCAGGTTTGATACATCTGAAGGATATGAGAGATGTCGATCCTAATGGTACTATCGATTTCTTTTCTTTTAAAAAAATTATTGCTGCTCAAAATTGTCTATTATTTGATTCTAACAAATTACTTTTTGAAATTGGAAAGAAATTTTCATTTTATTTATTTCCATTCGGAAAAAGTTTTGAAGAGATAATACATGAAATAAATGAATTAATCTTAACAGATTGGAAAGTTGAAATTATAGAAAAATCTAATAATTTGTTTGCAGTTAAAGTCGAAAAATGTATTTTCTGTTCTGAAATAGGTGTATCATGTGAATTATTTAAAGGATTTATTATGCATTCCTTAGAAAAAGCATTAACAACTGATTATCGAATAAATTGCTATGGAAAAAGCGAAAATGTAAATGATCCTCAACATAATAATTTTGTTTTAAAATTAAAAATTGAAAGTATTAAATAATGTTATAACTAAATATATAAATTGCAGAATGACAACAGAAGAAATTAAAGAAAGCTTCGTAAAAGAATATGTATTTAAGATTGTTTTACTCGGTGATGCTGCTGTGGGTAAAACAAGCCTTATTACACGATATTGTGAAAGTTTCTTTGAAGAAGATTACAAACCAACATTAGGTGCGAATATAATTCGTAAAGATGTGAATTTAGAAGA
This sequence comes from Promethearchaeota archaeon, assembly GCA_016839585.1. Taxonomy (GTDB): domain Archaea; phylum Asgardarchaeota; class Lokiarchaeia; order Sigyniarchaeales; family SOKP01; genus Loki-b32. The sequence goes on along the minus strand of JAEOTZ010000056.1, from coordinate 83,252 downwards.
TATAAACACGAAAGTTAGATTAATAATGTGGGATTTAGCTGGACAAGAGAAATACAGCGTGATAAGGAGTATGTATTTTCAGGGATGTGTTGGTGCATTTTTAGTTTATGATATTACACGATATCATACGTTTGACAGTATAAATTCAAAATGGTTAAAAGATTTTAAAAGATATGTAAAAAAAGAAGGCGCTTATATTTTAATTGGTAATAAGAGTGACTTAAAAAAACAGAGGGCTGTACCAGCTGAAAATGGAAAAGAATTATCAGAAAAAATTAAAGCAAGTAATTTTATAGAGACTAGTGCAAAACTCGGAGAAAATATTGAAGAAGCATTCTCACTTTTGGTCAATCGAATTTTGAAGAATTTTGGCATAAATGTTTAAAGAACTCCAATAGTTCAGTCTTATTTTCTTATTATTAAGCATTCTTATAAAAAGCGAACTATTTAAAAAAGATTAAATAAGTGAATAAATTATGAAAGAACTATCTCAAAATCTATCTAAAGCTCCAAAATCTAAGATAAGAGAATTATTTGATATAGCATTAGGAAGATCGGATGTAATAAGCCTTGGAATTGGTCAACCTGATTTTCCAACTCCCGAACCAGCAATTCGAGGAACAATTGAAGCTTTAAGAAAAGGAGTTACTGCTTATGCGCCAACGAGAGGCCTTCCTGAATTATTAGAATTAATTGAAAACAAATTAAGAAAAGTTAATAATATTGAGACTAATTGGAAAGAAAGCATTATCGTTACTAATGGTGGAAGCCAAGCTCTTTGCCTTGCATATGCCTCACTATTCAATCCTGGAGATGAGTTAATTTTATTCTCTCCTAACTTCCTTTCATATTTCTACATCGCGTCTTTTTTTGGTGTAAAAATAGTAGAAATTGAAAGAAATTCTGATTTTAGTCCAAATTTAGAAAAATTGAAAAAGGCAATTACAGAGAAAACTAAAGCAATTATTATCAATTCACCAAATAATCCCACAGGATATGCATTTAGTTCTAAAGAGCTTAATGAAATTGTCGATATAGTTAATGAAAATGATATGTTTATAATATCAGATGAAGTTTACGAAAATTATCTATATGATGGTTTGAAACATTTAAGTCCTGCTTCTTTTAATGGAATGATTAATCGCACTATTACAACCAATGCAATGTCAAAATTATTTTCTGCCACTGGATTTAGGTTAGGCTATGCTGTAGCTTCAAAAGAGATAATTGATTTGATGGAAAAATTTCATCAATACACTGTTGCTGGTACAAATCATGCTGCTCAATACGGTTTTATAGAAGCTTTAAAGATGGATATAAAATTTTTTGAGAAGATTTTAAAAAGTTTTGACGAAAGGCGAAATCTTGTTTATGATAGATTAAAAAATATGGGATTTGATGTTGTTAAACCTCGTGGTGCTTTTTACATAATGCCTTCATTAAAAAAGTTTAATATGACAGGATCAGAGTTTTCAAGTGAAATCATGAAAAAAAAGGGTGTTGCGATTATACCAGGTGAAACCTTTGGTTCTTTCTCAAATTATATGGTAAGGATATCTTATGCGACTGCTATAGATAAAATTAAAGAAGCTATGGATAGAATTGAAGAATTTTTTAAAGAGTTATAATTTTAGTTCAAAGAAAGAGCAGAGCGAATATGTAGAGCATTTTTTGAGGAACTTTTTGAAGTACCATTTAAAACAGAAATTAATTTAGAATGGTTAAAGAAATATGGACTTCACCTTGATGGGTATAATAGAGAATTAAAAATAGCTTTTGAACGACATGGAATTCAACATTATAAATATCAATCCTTTTTTCATCGAAGTGATCTAAAGGAATTTAAAAAGAGATTAGCAATAGACGAATATAAAAGGAACATGTGTAAAAAGCATGGAATTATATTAATTGAAGTTGGATATGAATGGCGTAATGGTAAGCTTTACAAAATTCCTATTGATGAGATGGAAGATTATATCCGAAAAAAGTGTGAAGAAAAAGGAGTTTCACTTCCTAAAAATGATAAAAAGATTAATTGGAGAAAATTTAATTTAAGCGAACCTGATAAAGTTAAAGAATTACAGGAATTGGCTGAGAGTAGGAATGGTAAATTAATATCTACACATTATTTTGGAGAATTAATTAAATTAAAATGGTATTGTAATAAACATCATTATTCATGGTATGCACCTCCAAATGATATAAGGGGTAAACCATCAAAGCCTAAAGGTACATGGTGTCCCCAATGTGCTATAGAAAATCATTCAAAACTGATGAAGAAAAAAACAAAGCAAAGATCAAGGGACAAAAATGGAAAATTTCGTTAATAAAATTTTACAAAATTAATTTAGGATTTTACTAACAAAAAACAAATAAAAAGCTAAATAAAGAAATTTTAGTTATCTATATAAATCGGATTTAGACTCTGTTATATTCCGAGATTCTGTTATTTGTTTTGCCATATTCTCATATCTCTCTATTACTTCCTTTGGTAAAGTAGATTTAATTTTAGAGAGTGCAAAATCAAAATATTTCTGTTTTATTTCTTTTAATTTATCTAATTCTTCTCTAATTGCTTGCATTCCTGCTTCACGACATACATTTTCTAAATCTGCCCCACTATATCCTTCAGTAGTTTGGGCGATTCTCTCTAAAGAAATATCTTTTCCTAATGGCATATATTTAGTATGGACTTTTAAGATTTTTAATCTTGCTTCGTAATCAGGAGATTCTACATATATTAAACGATCAAATCGTCCTGGTCTTAGAAATGCAGGATCTACTATATCTGGACGATTAGTGCTAGCAATGACTATGATTCCTTTTCGATTTTCCACACCATCCATTTCTACCAGGATTTGATTTACAATTGAAGCAAATGTATGAGTTCCTTCAAAATTTCCTCTACCAGAAGTTATTGCATCAATTTCATCAAAATATATAATTGAAGGAGCTGCTTGACGCGCTTTTCTAAATATCTCTCTAACAGCTCGTTCACTTTCTCCAACCCATTTAGAATAGATCTCAGGTCCTTTTATTGCGATAAAATTTGACTTACTTTCAGTTGCAACTGCTTTAGCTAATAGTGTTTTTCCACATCCAGGTGGTCCAAATAAAAGGATTCCATTTAAGGGGCGTATTCCTGCTCTTTCAAACAATTTTGGATATTTCAATGGCCATTCTACTGCTTCTCTTAACTCTTGTTTAATATCTTCTAAACCACCTACATCTTCCCAAGCTATATTAGGGATCTCAACCATAACTTCTCGCATGGCTGATGGTTCTATCATATTAATTGCTTTTACAAAATCTGTATCCTTAATTTTCAATTCTTGAATAATTTCACTTGGAATTGGTTCATCCAAATTAATTTTTGGCAAGATTCTCCTTAAAGAAAACATTGCAGCTTCTCTACATACTGCCATTATATCAGCACCAACAAACCCATGAGTTATCTCAGCATAGTTATCGAGATTGACATCTTCGAGGAGTGGCATTCCTCTTGTATGAATTTGAAGGATTTCTTTCCTACCATTTACATTAGGAACTCCAAATTCAATTTCTCTATCAAATCGTCCTGGGCGTCTCAATGCTTCATCAATAGAGTTGATTCTATTTGAGGCACCTACACAAATTACTTCACCTCTTCCTTGTAAACCATCCATTAAAGCGAGTAATTGGGAAACAACTCGTCTTTCTACTTCTCCAGAAGTATCTACTCTTTTTGGAGCAATTGAATCAATTTCATCAATAAAAATGATAGAAGGTGCATTATCTTCTGCTTCTCTAAATTTTTCTCTAAGACGCCCTTCGCTTGCTCCATAAAATTTGCTCATAATTTCTGGACCATTAATCGTGATAAAATAAGCATTAGATTCTTGAGATACTGCTTTTGCCATCAATGTTTTTCCTGTTCCAGAAGGTCCATAAAATAAAACACCTTTAGGAGGGTCAATATTTAATCGATGAAAAAGTTCAGGATGTTTCAAAGGTAACTCAACCATTTCTCTTATTCTCTGAATTTCATCAGTTAACCCTCCAACATCATCATAAGTAACAACTCCACCTGAAACATTTAAAACGGCAACTCTTTTATTAACCTTTATTAAAGTGTCACGAGTAATTTTTACAACTTTATCTGAGGGTTTTAAATTTTCTACTATCAATCTTAATATTCCTAATGTTGTTCTTTTTTTGCTACCCCATGGAAGCATCTTCATAATATCCTCCATCGGGTTATCAGAGCTACCTTTTTGCACAAAAGATCCTAAGACATCAACAATATCACCAATAACTACCGGTTTATCAATGAGTTTACCTTTAATTGCTTCTGCTTGCCTTTTTAAATCAATATTTGGTCTAGTAGGAGTTAGAACAATCTCAATGGCGGGATACACTTCTGCATGTTGAATGGATACAAATTCTCCAATAGTAGCACCTGCGTTTAGCCTTTGAAGCCCATCTAATCTAATGATATTTTTTCCCCTATCTGTAGCACTCGCAACAGCAATACCTGTAGTTTTCTTTTTCCCTCTTATCTCAATTATATCACCAGTATTTAATGCTAATTCGCTCATTATTTGTTGGTCAATATAACATAAAGAACGTCCACTTCTGCTTTTTTCCAATCGCTCAATTCTCAATTTAGCGATGCTATTATTATTATTTTCTTGGTTCATAATTTCAAGTAATATCTTAATTATAGAAATAAAAATATCTTTTTTCAAGTTATTAAAGGAATTATGGTTTATTTTCTTTTTCTTTATTTTAAATAAAAATCAAATAAACCAGTTCTTATAATATTTTGATGTTTAAGGATTCCTCTAAAAATGTCTGAAATGAATTTTGAATTTCTGATTCGCTTAAAAATTCATTCTTTTTGGTTTTTAAAAATTCCTTTCTTAATTTAATAATTTTATTTTTTAGAGGAATATAGTTGGAATTAAGTAATAGTATTCCTACATAATTACGAGTGATTTTATCCAATTTTTCTTTATAAAGAGTGGAATCATGTCTAAATTCTGCTTCTCTTTCTAATATTTTTTTAGACTGTTTTACATTTAAATGTAAGCGATTAGCAAAATCTATAAGGCTATCATTTAAATCTAGTGTTTGGTTCATATTATATACAGCATATGGCGTATCCCATTTATATTTATTAAAATCGTCGAATTTTTTACTAATTCTCTTAATTATTTTATTTGGAATAGGTTTTCCTCTCTTTTCATTCCACTTTAGGCAAACTTCAAGTGGAGTAGAGATGTGAATTATAAAAAAATTAAGATCTAACTCATCTGCAATTTTTTTTAAATCATGTCTCATGCTCGAATAATAATTTAAATCATCACTAATAACTACAGATCTTTTTTTTAATTCTCTTTTTATTATCTGAAGATTCTTTTCTTTGACTAAGTGTTCTTTTTTATGATCAAATTTATTTTGGGTTATTGTTTGCCTTATCTTATCTGGATCAATAATTTTAACCTTAAAATTAGTAAATTTCTCTTCAAGAATCTCCCTTAATTCATTAGCAAAAATAGACTTTCCCGAAGCTGGTAATCCAGCCAAGCAGATTAAAAAGTTTTGCTCGTTTGACAAATTATTCAACTAAACCAAATTAATATTAATAGTACTAATTAATTCCTTTTTCTTTTGTCTAGATAATGACTTAATTTCTATTTCCCTTCTCATTGCTTCTTTTCTATTGGTAAATGTTTCAAAATATTTTAATTCAATTTGATTTTTACCACGACAAAATTTAGCTCCAGTTCCTTTTTTATGTTCAGATAATCTCCTATAAAGATCATTACTATATCCGGTATAAAATCTTTTCTTCTTGTTTTTTCCAATGGTCTCCAGAATATACACGTAATAAACAGGCATCTTTATTATATAACACATTGGTTTTGTTATATTTATTTTTTTAGATATATTCTTTGTATATTATTCCATGATATTGGTTTGCAGTCAAATATAAATATTAGGATATCATATTTGCTTAATTAAATAAATGAAAATTTAAATTATTATAGTAAAAGACTTTGTTTTAAAATTAAAGACTAGGTTGCTAACAAGGATGCCTATAGGGATCTGCTTAATTAAATGGGATGAGGTTGAAGGCGGCACTGTTTATATGAAATATCCAGATGACCTAGAAATTCCAATTTCTATTGTCCAACAATTACAAATTTCGCATAATTTTACAGAATCTTATATTATCACTGAAGAAAGAGGGTGGAATTCTGTTTCATATTATAATGAAAACAAAGAAATGATAATTGTTTTAGTTTTGACCAAATATGATGATGGTAACGACTATTTAGAACTCCTCGAAGAATTTAACAAAGAGCTTGATAAAGAGAAGAAAGGAGAAAATTTAAAGAAGAGATTAGAAAGTATGTTTCATATAAGTTTAGATGTCTTTCGAACTACTGAGGAAGTTATCTCTAAACTAAGCAATGAAGTAGCATATCTAAAAACAAGAGAATATGATTTTGAAGTGAAATTTAATAAAATTACAAATTCTAATCAATTAAATGTTAAAAGCAAAGTCTTGTTTCTTTTAGCTATAAATGAAGAAATTAGGTTAAATGAATTAAAAAAAAACATTCATACGAGTAACAAGTGGTTAATGAGTGTTATTGAAACTCTGCTTAAAAATAAAGTTATAGGATACAACCCAAATAAGGATATATATTACTTAGAATTATAATTGAGGTATCCAAATTAAAAAATTAAATATCTTTTTACTTATTATATGAAAAGAATTAAAATTAAAGTATATGGGCTTGTTCAAGGCGTTTTTTTTCGATATACCACTCGAAAAATTGCTCGGAAATTAGGTATAACTGGATATGTTAAAAATATGCCCAATGGGAGTGTACTTATTGAAGCAGAAGGCCCTGAAAATGAATTATTTGAATTATTAGAATTTTCAAAGAAAGGACCTAAATATGCTCAAGTAGAAAAAGTTGACTATGAATTGCAAGGGTCTAAAAATGAATTTAAAGGATTTGAATATGCATTTTAAAATATTTTTTTAATTTAATACTTGTTTTTAATTGAATAGCTTAAAGCTAAGTAAGTAATCTTGTAACTATTTCTATATTATATTATCCTAATATTACTTCTTTTCAATAACTATTTTAAAAATTCATTATTTATGTCGGTTCCTATAAAAAGAAATGAATACCTTAAATTCTTTCAATCAATCAATCATAAGAAAATTAAATATCAAGGACCTTTAATCTTAAAAATGTTTGGAGCCTTGAATAAAGTGAATTTGAGAAGAGAAAACAGATACATTTTGTGTAATTTTCTTGATCAAAATAGTGATCACTTAGGAATTAATGATGATATTTATGAAATCAATAATGAGAAATCATTAAACCGACTTTTTCTTTTAACATTTAATAAAGCTAAAGAATCCAAGTTATTACATGCATTATATGATGAATATATTGTTTCTATTAATGCTATTAATGAAAAGAAAGTCATCTAAATATAAGTTTAAATATATTCTCTGAAAGTTTATAAGAATCTAAATAATACAACTTGAATATTACAATAAATGGATTAAAAAATCAAAAAAGATAAGAGATTTAGATGAAAGTTATATCTTGATATTCTGATTCTCCTATATCTTTTTTAGCAACACCTAAATCTCGAACTTGTTGATTTAATTTTAAAACTGCTTCTCTAACAACCTCTTTTCGTTTTGCTCCTGTACAAACAATTCTACCAGTTGAAAAGATTAGGAAAACAGTTTTTGGGTCCTGCATACGATAAATTAACCCAGGAAATACCTCTGGTTCATACATTGCGTATTCCATCACAATAGCGGCCATATTGAGATCTATATTTGTATGTAGATCACCTGAGGCCACAATGTTTTGAATCGTTATTTCTGGATTAGCTAGTCTAATTCCAGCTTTTCTTATGTTTTTTACAACTTTATCAACGACTCGTTCAGCTTCGGATGCTTGTCTAAGTCCCGTTACAACCATTTTTCCAGTAGAAAATATTAAAATAGTCGCACGTGGTTTTTCAATCCGCATTACAAGACCAGGAAACCGTTCTGGATTATATTCGACCTCTGCATGGCGCCGTGCAATCTGGTTTAGATCAATCTTTTCTGTAATTTCAACAACTACTGTTGCTACAACATTCTCTATTTTATAATCTAAATTAGTTTCATAATCATACTCCCCTTCGAATCCCTCCTCTTCCTCTTCAATTTTTTCTTCGAATTTTTCTTCAGAATCCTCATTAAATTCATTATTTTCTTCTGACATAATAATTAGGTAAGATAATTGTGATTTGAAATTTAATAAAAAAATATATTCTTTCTTTCATGGTATTTTTTATAATTTTATTTAAATAAAGGTTTTTATTTAAATTTATTTAAAAAGACATAGTTGATTTAAAAAAGATATGTGCTAAAATCACCAAATTTTGATATTTACATTTTCACTTTGAAATATCCTTGTAAAAATTAAAGATGTAAATAATTTAGTTTGGTTATATTCTTAGACTTTTATTCTTTTGAAATCTTCTTTAAGATTTTTGTAGTCAATTCAATAAATGATTTTTCCACATTTTTCCCTGTTTTAGCTGATGTAATAATTATATCCACTTTATTTCTTTTTGCGAATTCATTAGCGTCTTTATCAGTAATTTTAATTTTATCTTTTAAATCTGATTTATTCCCAATTAAAATGATAGGTTCATTTTCTCTATCTTCTTTAAAGCTTTGTATCCATTCATCAAGTTTTTCATATGATTCTTTATTTGTCACATCATATAACAATAATGCTCCATTAGCTCCCTCTAGGTATAATCTTCTGAGAGATTTAAAAGATTCTTGACCTCCTAAATCCCAAATTTGAGCAGAAACCTCACCATATCCAGTTATATTCATATCTTTTTTTAGAAGATTAACTCCTAAGGTTGATTTGTAATTTTCTCTAAATTTATTTTCGATCCACCTGTAAAGTAACGAAGTTTTACCTACATTAGCCTCTCCAAGAAGAACTATTTTTAATATATATGCTGGTTCGCTCATTGTTGATCAAAACTTACAGTTTTATTTTATATTCACAATATAGTTTATACTTATTAATAATTTTCGACTCAAGTTTCTTGTTAAATATTCGAATAAATTGAACTTATTCTTTTTGAAAAACTATCATAAATTCACAGTATCCCTTATCTGATTGCAAACTACATTCTAATTCCTGGGCAAAGCAATGATGATCGCTTATTTTTTCTACAACTCCAGCTAGCAATCCCGCTTCGAATGAACAAAAACTACCAGTTGTTTTGATTCCTTTATTAATTAAATCCTTGATGGATGAATGCCCTTTCAACTTTAATTGTACTATTTCATCTGAACTATCTGTAATTTCAACATCTCCTAGATTATATTCAGAGATCGTCTTTTTTAATTCATCAGGTATTTTGTTTACATCAGTAATTTGTTTGACTTTTAGAATTGTCCCTAATTCGTGTCCTAAATAATAGAAAATCGCTTCTAGTTGGTGTCCTAAAGCTAATAAAGCCCCAACCTTCATATCTCCTATTGATTTTCCTTCTTTTAAATTCTTTTTCATTTGAGCCAAAATTTTAGATAATAGTGGTCGATCCATACAAATTCACTTAAAATTTTATTCCTTACTTTATTCAAATCTTTTTAATATTTTTTATTTAAAATTATATTTTTACAGATGCTATAAACGCATATAAAATTGCGTCAATTATATCTTCTTCTTGAATGTTTACTGCTAATTTTTTTTCTGCTATAACTAATGTTGGCACAGAGGTGATTCGATATTCTTGTGTAAATCCTCGGTTTTCTTCAAGATCAATCAATATTTTTTCTATTCTTAATTTTTTTCCAAACAATGAAATGTTTATTTTTTTCAGCATTTCTTCAACTGGTCTACAAGGAGCGCAATGATTCGATGAAAAAAATAATATCTTAGGATAATCTTGCCCAAAATCTTCATGCATTTTATTAATCTTCTTTATATCTATAATATAATTCTTTAATTATTGCCTGAAATGCTTTATATACTCCACTTCCTGTTTTAGCACTTGTTCTATAATATCCAAGAAAACTTCTTTCTTTTACAATTTCTTTAGCCTTCGCATCATCTAAATCCTCTTTTTTGATTAAATCAATTTTGTTTCCAAATAAAACTATTGGGAGATCACCACAATATTTTATAATATCATCATGCCATTGGGGGATATGGTCAAAACTATCATCATCAGTGTATGAAAAAACTATTATAGCAGCTTTTGAGCCTTTATAAAAGGTAGGACGCATGAAATTGAATTCATCCTGACCAGCAATATCCCAGAAAAATAATTTACAATTATCTCCTTCAATCTCCTCATCATATTTTGAAAATTGTGCTCCTAATGTTTTAATGTAGTCCCTTTGAAAACTCCCTTGAGTGTATTTTTTGATTAATGAGGTTTTCCCTACTGCTCCGTCGCCAATAAGTTCACTCTACTGAATTTTTTCAATAGATCTGTGATTTTGAAGACGAAGCCTTTTTTATCTTCATTATTTCTCATTTAAATCACTCTGTAAAATTTTTTTTCCGAATAAATCTATACTATTGCTTTAAAATTTCAAAAGTATAAGATATTATTTAATTATTTATTTTTATTTGTTATTAATTTATATTTATGGTATTTTTTATAATAATAGCAAATTGTTTTAAATGTTTCCATAGAGAAATATGAGTCAAGATATAAACGAAATGAAGTTCTGTGAAAGTTGTAAAATGAACGTCTTTCCAACAAGACCAAAATTTAATATCAAAATATTTGGTATTTTTTCTGTTATGATATTAATTATTTTAACCACTATTACCGTTATAACTTCTTTTATTTTTTCTGGGATTATTCTCTTTTTATATTTTATGTGGTTTTTTATGGTAATCAATCCCTATGTCTTCTATTATGCTATTAAGAAAAAGCAGTATTGTCCTAGATGTTTTCAGAAAGTTGTTGAAAAAAATTTGTTATACCAACCTTTTGGAGAAAAAGAACCAGATATCTATAAATCACTTGCCCCTATTAAAAAAAATTCTCCAAAATTGTTTTGTCCTTACTGTGGAAATCCTATGAGCAAAAAGGGGCAATATTGCAATTCATGTGGTAAAAAATTTGAGATAAAAAGGTAATGATGTAAATTGGCTATTTTAAGAAGAATCGAGAAGATAATTAAAAATTTTTCAGAAAAAAATATTCGAATTGCTGTAGCAGAATCATGTACAGGAGGTTATATTTCGAATATGTTTACCAATGTTTCAGGTGCTTCGAATGTATTTGAAAGGGGTATTGTATGCTATAATAATCAAGCAAAAATAGACCTATTAAATGTAGATCCAAATACTCTTGAAGAAAATGGTGCAGTATCCGAAGAAATTGTAAGAGAGTTAGCAGAAAATATTAGAATACAATCAAATGTAGATATTGGTATTGGTATTAGTGGTATTGCAGGTCCAACTGGTGGGACACCAGAAAAGCCAATAGGGCTGGTTTTTATTGGTTTTTCAAATGAAAAAGAATGTATTGTGGAGAAATACAATTTCAAGACAGACCGAATAACATTTAAAAAAAAAGTATTAGAAAAAGTACTCCAATATATTGAAAAATTAACTTAGTTTTTCACTAATACCCTTATTTTTCAGTTAATTTGCCATTTTCCATTATTAATTTTTTGGACCCATCCTGATATTCAACAGTAATATTAGCTTTAGGAGCAGTTACAAAGTCCCAGTGCATTTGGGATGCGGAGGTTCCCCCAAAACTTTTATTAAATCCAAATGCTAAATGTACACTCCCAATTATCTTTTCATCAGTAAGGATATATCCAATTGCTCGTGTAATTTCCGGATTACACCCTATTCCAAGTTCAGCAACATTATAAGTTCTAAGTTCAGGTACTTTATTCTCTTTATCCATTTCTTCACATTTTTTAAAAGAAGCAATTAAATCTTCTAAGTTAGTATCGGCAGTTGTTTTATCTATTAACAATTTTCCCTCTTTAAAACTTAATTCAACATTTCTTATGATTTTATCTGTGAATCTATCTTTAGTTAAAGGACAAAAGAGTTTACCCTCACCTTGTTTTTCATTAGGTGGGAAAAATACTTCTCCAGCCGGTAAATTACCCCCTAAATCTCCTAATTCAATTTGTTCATCTGAAATGATTCCATCATCAAGAATTTTTTTTCTGTTTTCTATTGAAACCCAAAAATCAGTTCCAAATTCATCCTTTACATACACTTTCTTAGCTCTATCGAAAAATCTTCCTAAATTTTTTGTAAGTTTATTCATTTCATCATAAGGAACACTCATTCCTCCGACAATAAACTTTTCATATAAATCATAATCTATATTATAGAATTCTGCGGCTTTTTTTGAGGGCCAGGCAGCATAGCACCATTTTTTACCAGGGGCATATTCTTCCTTAAAACCATAAAGAATCTCTCGAATAGGAGCTCTAGATTTAGCAGCAGCATCTACTTTTTCTCTTGGTGCTTTAGTAGTAATTGAAGGATCCCCTAAAGGCTCGATAACGATATAAGCATCTATATTTTCAATCATTTTTAGATAATGTAAGGGAGTTTTTTCTAGTGTCTCAACTTTGATTTGATCATCTTGAAAAATAGTTTCTGTATAGTAATCTGATGTATATGAGATATGAGGAATCCCTCCTTTTCTTAAAACGGTTAATCCTATCTCTTCTAATAATTCTTGGGAATAAGCACCTCCTCTTATAAGAATGAATTCGCCATCTTTTTTTATATTTATGCTTCTGGCAATATTTTCAGCACATAACTTAACTTTATCTTTGGTAATCATAGTTTTAAGAAATATATAAAATATAAAAATTCTTGTTGTTTAACCTCTTAAAAATTGGAATTGACTGGAAATAGATTAATTTATACGATTATGTATTTTTTAGTAGGTAAACATAATGAATCTCTAATTCTTTTTAATGAGGAAAGATTTTATTAAATTGGATTGTTATATTTAAATTATTAAATAAATTACTTTTTGGAAATTCTTCAATTAGTTAAAAAAATCAATAGATTTAAATCTCAATATGGTCGTCCGAGAAGCTGGATTATTGTTTAGAGGATTTACTGTAGTAAAGAAAAGTTATCATAAAACTAGTCTTGGAAAAATCGATGTAGATTTAAGAAGTGGATTGTTAACTGCTTTCCTAAATTTTGCAGAAAGTGCCTTTTCACAGGGTTTAGTTGAATATTTTGAAGGAAAAAAATTTACTATAGCTTTTATTGGGGATAAAATATTATCTGATAATAGTAATGAACCTGAACTTCTGATTTCTTACGCCATATTAGATAAAGAGAAGAAGATTGACAAGTATATTCAGAAAATAGTTCAACCATCATTACATAAAATCTTAAAAGAATTTAAATCGCTTAATACTGGTAAGAATTTATCACAAGTTTCTCAATTTAGGAATTTTAAGCAAAATCTTGATAAAGTTTTTGGAACTGATACAAAAACTATTGATCAAAAACTAAAAGGGATATTATAATAAAGATTTCTATAATTAAGACAATTTAAATAATTACTTGTTATTTTTTGATTTTTTCAAAAACCAAAATATTAGTGGTAAAGCAATTGTGGCATCTGATATAAGTGTTGTATATTTTGCATTTTTATTAACTTTCCCCCAAGATATTGCTTCTCTTAATGTAGCACCACTTAATCCACCTGGTTCTGGTCTATCCATAGTTATTTGAATTGCATAGCTAGCCGAATTTGGGCAAATTTGTAATGATTGCATTATAAAATTTTTAGGAACTCCCCCTCCAACTATGCAAACTCCGGCTTTTTTAGCATCCCACGCAATATCAACCATTTCTAGCATATCTTTGAAGTGGTTTAAATTTAAATTTTTATGATGAAAGCCTAACTGCATCGCTAATCCAGAGTCAGTAAAAGCAGGGCAAAAGATCTTGACATCCTTATCTGCGCAGGTTCTTAAAATTGAATTTGAACTTTTAGGTAAATGCTCTCCTAAAAATTTTAAAAATGAGCTTACTGACATGGTATTGTCTGGGATTTTCAGCTGAGATATAAAATCCTCTATTCCCTCATAGACTTTATTTGGCAAAAAAACATCATAAATTCTATTCATCTCTTCGCTAAGTAAGTTAGCATCGTCAATATTATTAGGATTAATATCACCTTGTAAATGATGAAAACCTAAACACTCAGCAAGATCATGCGTTAAATTTGCTCCAGTAGAAACTAACACATCAATAAATCCCTCTTTAACAAAATCATGAATAATTCCTTGCATTCCAGCAGGAACCATAGCACCAGCCAAGCCAAAAAATTTCGTACATTCTTTATCGTTAATCATCTCTTTATAGATGTGACAAGCTAAAGCTAATCTTTTAGCATTAAAACCGGTCTCTTTTAAAGAATTAATAAGGCTGATTATATCTATTTCGTCTGTTACTTTAAATTGGTTTACTTTCTTCAATTTATCTTTAAAATTTTTATCCATTATTCAAATCTTACCATTTTTTTCAGCTATAAATGATATAAATTCTATAATTAACTTAGCTGCTAAATTACAAGTCATATTATTAGCATTATCCAAATTTGGAGCAACCTCAACCAAGTCGAATGCTCTAATATTAAAATTTTTAGTTAATTCTCTTAAAATAATCCATATCTCACGGTAAGAAAATCCTCCAGGGATAGCAAAACCCGTACCAGGGGCAATAGAAGGGTCTAAAGCATCAATATCGATAGAGACGTAGAGGTTTTTAATATCTGAATCATTAAAAAAATCAATTATTTGTTTAATATATTCACTTAAACCAATTTCAGTTAACTTATAGGCATCTAAATATGCAATTTTCTCTTCATTTGCTATATCTAACTCAGGAATATCAATATCTCTCGTTCCTACGATTAAAAGATTTTTATTATTAATAAATTTCATATCATAAATTCGATGGGAGATTGTTGCATGTGAGTAAATGCCTTTATCCCATTCTTCGTAAAGATCTAAGTGAGAATCAAAAACTAAAACTCCAAATTTATCTTTATTATCAAAATTGTTCCCGATTACTTTAATTACAGGGTAAGTACAGAAATGATCTCCTCCAATCATTACAGAGACTATGTCTTTTTTCTCTTCAAATATCTTTCTGACAAAATTTTCAATTTCTTTGAGATTCCTCTCTACGTTTTTGGGTTCGATATTAACATCTCCAATATCAATAACTTTTAAATTAGGAATCTTATAGCCCATTTCAGATGTAAGAGCTAAATTCTCAGTCACATTTCGTATTTTTTGAGGCGCAATGGCAGAGTTTGGCCCCTTTATTGAAGTTAGGTAATCCCAAGGTATTCCAAAAATGACAAATTCAGTGTCTTTATCTATCAATTCTCCGAAATCAAAAAAATTCATAATAAATCTTTTTTATTAATTTAAGTCTTACATTTTATTGAGTATTTCTATTCCCATAATATCTAATCCAATCTTTATTACAATCTGTACACATTTTATTAATAATAATCTTGCTTTCTCTAATTCTTTATTATCTGAGATAACAGGACAAACACTGTAAAAAGAATTAAAAATTTGGCATAAGTTTAGAAGATATTGAGGTATTAAATGTATACTATAATTTTTAGCTGTAGTATCCACAATCTCGGGGAAGTAACTTAACTGTTTAATTAAATTTTGCTCTAAATTATGGTTTAATAAAGCCCAATTAATCTCAGAGCTAATCCTCTCTTTTGATTTAGAGATTATGGATTCTATTCTTGCATAGCAATATTGAATATATGGTCCTGTTTCTCCTTCAAATGATATACTTTCTTTTGGATTAAATATGAATTCTGATTTTGGATTAAATTTCAAAATGAAAAATGCTAAAGCTGCCATACCTATAACATTAGCTCTTTTTATTTTTTCTTCTTCTGATAGTTCAGGATATCTTTCATTGACTTCTTCATAAGCAAGCATTTCCATTTTTTCTACTATCTCGTCTGCATCTACAACAATACCTTCTCTACTTTTCATTTTTCCTTCTGGTAAAGAAACCATTCCATAAGAAAGATGATATTTATCTTCTTTAAATCCAATCAAATCTAAAACAGCAAAAAGTTGTTTAAAATATAGATCCTGCTCATTTCCAACAACATAAATTGACTTATCATAATCAAAATCTTGTTTTTTAAGGAATGCTAGATAAATATCTTGTGTAATATAGACTGAAGTTCCATCTCTTCTAAGTAAAATTTTATTAGGTAAATTATATTTTTCCTTTAAATTAGCAAAAACAGCTCCGTCTTCGGTTTTTTCAAAGATACCTTTCTCAAGGTTCGAAAGAACAATTTCTTTACCTTTTTCATATATTTCCGATTCAAAATACTCTTTATCGAAATTTATATTGAATTTTTTGAAGGTTTCTTTAAAGCCATCAATCGCCCATTTATTCATTTTTGTCCATAACTCTCTGGTCTCCTTATCTCCACTCTCCCATAATTTTAGCAAATCATAAACTTCATCTATTAAATGTTTATCTTTCTTTTCCGTTTGAACATATTTAACGTAATAGTCTCCTACAAAGTGATCACTTTTTACATTTGGTTCTTCTTTTTTACCCCATTTCTTATATGCAAGCATAGATTTGCAGATATGAATCCCTCTATTATTATATAAATTAACTTCAAACACGTTATCCCCTTTATATCTCAAAAGATTTGAAATAGAACGACCTAAAAGTATATTTCGAATATGACCAAAATGAAGAGGTTTATTTGTATTAGGAGCAGGATATTCTATTACAATTTTTGACGGTTTAGATTTCTCTTTCTTTGCTTCTTCATAAATTCTACCATAATCTCCCTCAAGATCATAAATACTCTGCAAAATTATTGAAGATTTAATTTTAAAGTTGAGATAAGGACCTATTGCTTCAATACTTTCTAAGTAATCTGTTAAAGATAATTTCTTCTGTAAGTTTTCTGCAATAATATTTGGAGCTTTTTTTTCCCACTTAGCTAATTGGAAGCATGGAAATGCATATGTATAACTAATTTCAGGAGGAGGAATTTCAATTATACTCTCAAGTTCTTCTACTGAGATATAGGTTACATATTCACCTAAAAATTCTGCGATTGTTTTTTTATCAACAATATTCATTTTTCAAAAATAAAATAATCAAATTATCTAATAATAAAGGATTGAAACTTTATCTGTTTTGTTAAATATATCAAAAATAGCTCATAAAATTTTTGATTATTCTATTTAATCTAATTTCCAGAACTCATTAGGGGTTAGATAATTAATAATCTTTGAAAATGGGCAAACTGCAATACATGCCCCACAGTCACTACTATTTTCAATCCAAAACTCAAAGCATTTTTCAGCATTAACATAATATTTCTTTACACCAGAATTGTTACTTATTGATTCACTTTTAAATTTAGGTTCTTTATCTTTAGTGATTGCTTCAGTTTCGCATGCTTCAGCACATTTATAACAATCCTTACAAAAGTCTTCAACTTTTCTTATAAATTCAAGATTAGGGCTGTCAGATCTTAATGGTAAATCCGTAAATACTTTGCAAATTCTTACTCTTGGACCAAACTCAGGGGTTATTAACAAACCTAATCTCCCTAATGCACCTAATCCTGCATCAATAGCTAGGGGTATACTTAACGCAGTATCATTTCCACATTGTACAGCTCTATATCCTAAGTTCCTTATAAATTCACCTACACATGCTATTGTAAAAGCCATCTTGGAGTAGGCTAGAGCTGAGGCTGCGGCTGCAGGTTGAGCAGGTGCCGTTGAGATAGCGTCTTTATCCATTTCAATTGCCATTACAATAGCTTTATTTATACCTTTTGGCAAATTAATTGACTGCTCAAGAATAGAAACACTTTGTACACCATCTCTTACTTTCCCTTTAGAATCCTCTTCACTTTTATTTTCTGGTCTGATAAATCCTGTTTTGTAAATCCATCTCTCATCAATATCAGCAAATCCTACCAACGATGCACCATAAAAAGATACAGTTTTTTTTACTAATTTGGTAAAATCATCAAGATTTTCAACTTTAAATTGTGATTTTGTCCATTTGCGCCCATAATCTCCAGTATAATGATCTTTTCTTCTCCATGCAAATGCAAATGGAAATTTTTCATAAACAGTCCACCCTGATTTAACAAGATTAAAATCAATTCGGGAATATCCTTCTTTTTTAGAATCAATATGCTTTTGAATATTAGTAAAAAACATTTGACCATAGGTTGGTAAAGATTTATCCCATAAACGGCGATAAATCATATTGTTTTTCTCTTCAAATCGCTGGTAAATTGTCTCATCAATTTCATAAGAACTTTTAGAATTCATAATCACCTACCAATTTCTTTTGATTTTTCATTATATTTTATTAATAATATTATTTGATCTTTCTTATTATATAATTATTTAATTATAGATTATCTGTTAGGAGTGATGCAAATTTGCCCAGTGAGAATAGGTTTATTTTGCAGCTTGGTAGTGGTGTAGACCAGCACGGACATAATGATGATTGCACTAATGCTGCTGTAAAAGCAGTCAAGAATGCAATTTCTAATAATTGTCTAACAGGATTAAGTGAAATTTGCGGATTAAAAGAGCCAAAAGATTTATTGAAAATGAAGGTTCATGTAAAGATTGGTGCTCCATATCCGGATAATATCGATAAAAAGAAAGTTTTAAAGGCCATTCCATTTGGTGAAAAATCAATTGAAGTTGTGAAAGGTGGTTTAATTGCTCAAGGAATCATGATTAAGGAATTAGGTGATACATCAGATAATATTATTGTATGTAATGCTGCAGTTACAGTTTCAATGAAAACTAAAACTCTAACTTCCTGAAACTCATTGGACCTCGGATTGGCATCAGGCCCATAGCATATACCTTTTTAGCTCCAAGTAAATTAATGAATTTTTTGTTTTCTTCCAGATCGATTTTGAAATATTTTATCCAATCTACTTTTCTTACCATATTTTCATGACCAAAATTTATACAAATTATAGAAAAAACAGAATTATTAACTTATATAATAAATTGAAAATAGGAAATAAGTATTACTTACGACATAAGTTTTAAAATTATTACATTAAAATTATAAATTATAATTCGATATTTTATTTATAATGCTTTAAAACATTTATATATATGAATTACATATTAAACATAGAAATCTTAAAAGAATAACCATCTATTAAAACATTAATCCTTAAAAATAAAATTTAAATGTAAAATATCTATATAATTAAAAAAGATAAAAAATACCTCCCTCAATTATAAAAATTTAACCAAAATAAAGATTCGGAAGAGAAAGTTAATGTACGACGCAACATATAAAGTTGTCATATTCGGTGATGCTGGAACCGGAAAAACTACTTTAACCCAAAGGTTCCTTACTAATTTGTTTAAATCAGATTCTAAGATGACAATAGGAGTGGATTTTGAAGTAAAAAGTTTGGAAATTAATGAAAAGAAAGTGAAACTTCAGATCTGGGATTTTGGAGGAGAAGAAAGGTTTAGATTCCTGTTGCCAACATATGTTAGGGGTGCAAATGGGGCGCTCTTCATGTACGATGTCACAAATTACTCGAGTTTGGCTCACATAGATGATTGGTTATTAGTTGTTAAAAAAGAAATTAGATCAGAAGATCAATTTCCTGTTATTGTAGTTGGCGGGAAGGCAGATTTAATTGATGATCGTGAAATCTCTGGAGAGGAAGGAATTAATATTTCAAAATCAAGAGGAGTAGACGGTTTTATAGAGTGTAGTTCTAAAACAGGAGAAAATGTTGAAGAAACATTTCAAGCACTAACAAGTTTAATGATGCAAAAATCTAATCTGCTTTAGTGTTTATCAAAGAACACTTAAAATCTTATTTTATAAGTAAGGAAATAAATTATAATTTATCTTATGGATTGTATTTATTCTTGTTCCATAATTTCTTTTTGTTGTAATCTTATATCTTGTCTTCTACTTGAAACCATTATCTGAAATTCTAAATCTTTTTTATAATTGTCAGCAAATTTAAAGATCTTTTCAAGTATTAGTTTTTCTGTTTCTTGACATTCAATATTGATCCCATTAAATATAGGGATTTCTGAATACTCATGGATTAGAATATCTAACAATTCTTCAGGTAAAACATCAGATCGGTCTTTAATTGCAACCGATATTACCTCCTGTAAAGTATTATAAATTTCTCGTTTACTAAATTGACAAAGTACACATTTTGAACTTCTATTTTTTAAAATATTTAAAACAATTAAACCAGTCAGAAATTTGAAATTCTTGTTTAATAGTTGTTTATTTCCATTGCTGGTTCGTTTAATGTATTCTTGAGTATATAATTCAGACTCTAGATAAAATTTCGAAAAATATATTGCTCTATCAAAGTAAGCTGGAACAATACAAAAAATTCTAGTAAACCAAAATGGCTTAATATTTTTTGGAGGATCTTCATAAAAAATGTAATAAACTACTCTACCATCTCTTTCTTTATATAATGTGGATTCTTTTTTTAGCATATTTAAGTAAGTCGAAATTGTAGAACGAGCAATTTCTTTATAATATCTTTTATACTCTTGCTCAACTTCAGTTGTAGTAATTTTCTTTTTACCTGCTAGGTAAAATTTTAAGATAATACCTAAGATACGGTTTTCATGAAGTCGTCCTGTTTTAATTTGTTGTTCTTCTGATTCATCCTCTCTAAAATCATAAATGTGAGCAATTTCTGGAGCATAATCTTGAACAAATTCATCAACTAATAAAAGCTCGTTATCTTTTACTTTTACTCCTTCTAGTTTCGCAGCCTCTATTTCAAGTTTTTCTATTTCTGGTTTTTCTGACAAAATATTGTCTCTCTAAGTTTTATTTATTTCTTATTTTATTAAAAAAAACTTATATTTTTATTAATTACTATTCTAGTGTACTAGAAATTATACACTAGAATCTATGCACTTCTTTATCTTTATATTATTTTTAAAATTATTTATTATTTTTTGATATTTTAAGATATCTTGAAAAATAAAAAAAAAAATAATGTTTTTGGGGTTGTTCATTATAATGCTTGTTTTTAATAAAACCTCATTGAGAATTTCCATATTTTTCAATGTATAACGGATCTTTAATTTGTAGTGCTCTACGCTGAACCTTTCCTATGACGTTTTTTGGTAATTCTCCAACAATAGCAATAGAATAAGGGACTTTATAAAGTGTCATATTTTCAGTAGCCCATTCTTTTATTATCTGAGGTGATAAATGACAATCTTCTTTTATTGAAACCCATGCTTTTATAACTTCTCCATATTCTTCATGGGGCAGTCCTGCTACAGCAGCTTCTGTAATATCTGGATGTTTCATTAGGAGTTCTTCTACTTCTTTAGGAAATACAGAATAACCCTTATGTTTAATAAGCTGTTTCTTTCGATCTCTAATTACTATTGTACCATCTTCATTCATAAAACCAATATCTCCTGTTAATAACCATAATTTACCTTTGTATTCTAAAATTGCTTCAGCAGTCTCATCTGGTTCGTTTAAATACTCTAACATAACTTGAGGACCTGCGACACAAATTTCTCCTGAATGTTCAATACCAAAATTTTTTTCATCTGTATTTCCTACACATATAGGACCTGAATTGAAATCTTCCGTAGGCCAGATACCCCATTCTGTTCCTGGGAATGGCATACCTATGCTGCCAATTGGACTTTCACCAAATAAATTACCAGCGCTTACTGCAGGACTAGCCTCTGATAGTCCATAACCTTCAACAATTCTACCACCTGTGTTTTCAATAAAAGCATCATGTACCGCTTTATGCAATGGACCGGCACTTGAAACACATAATATTAATTTTCCCATAACTCCCGGGTATCTTTTTTTTAACCTTTTAAGTTCGGCTAGCCTTTTAAATAACATTTCAGTACCCGCATAAATTAAACCTTCTGTACATGGTAATTTTTCGATTTCTTCACATAATTCTGTTTGTGAAGGAGGACTTGGAAAGAGCATGATCCAACCTCCAACTGCTATAGTTGTATTCATAACTACTGTATGAGCAAAACTGTGAAATAATGGAAGTATTCCAATATTTCCTATACATGGTCTTTCTCCACCTAACCATAATTTACATTGATTAGCATTTGATACTACATTAAAATGCGTTAAAACTGCTGCTTTTGGCAAACCTGTGGTTCCACCGGTCATTATATAAGTTGCAGGATGGGTCTTAACATTAATCTTAATTTCTGGAACATTTGACTTAGTTTTTAAAAGATCTTTAAATCTATATGCATTAGGATAATCAACTTTCCCTGTAGGAATCTTCTTTACAAATTTGCCAACTATCTTTTTTACACTAATTATATCCGTAAGATCTGCTAGATTAGTATAAACAATTATTTCCAAACTTGATTCCTCAACTATAGGTTTTATGTAAGTTTTATATAAAGCATCTAATACAATTAAAAGTTTAGGCTTAATAATGTCAAGCTGATGTAATATTTCCATAGGTTGGTAAGTGGGATTAATTCCACTAGCAATAGCTCCTATTCTAGTAATAGCATAATACCCTACTATGTATTGAGGACAGTTAGGTAAGTGTATTGCTACAACATCCCCTTTTTTAATACCCAAATTAGCTAATGCGGTAGCGAATGATTTTACATACTCTTGAAATTGTTTATAAGAAATCCATGTATCTAAAAACCAAATTAAATTTTCATTAGAATGCTTCACCACTTGTTTGTCTAAAAATTCATTTGTAGTTTTTTCTTCAAATGTAGTATTAAAAGGGACTCCCTCAGGCCACCATTTCTTAAACCATTGTTTATTTTCATCTACTTGATAAGTATCATCTAACTTAATTGGCATTTCTTCTTCTCACTGATACTTGTAAAATTTTTTTCTCTTTATATCATTTAGATATATCAAAATTTAAAACTTTGTAGGATAAAGTTTCAAGAAAATAAAAATAAAAAAAAAATAAAATATATTAAAAAAATATTTTTTAGACTCTCATGTCCTTTCTTCTTTTTATTAGGATAGTAGCAACACCGACTAATCCAATGCCAGCAATCAATACTATTAATGCCCAGAACTCTGGGGTTTGAAAAGTCATAAAAACACTGAAGGTTGGATCATGCCAGATGCCAGTACCATCCTCAAATTCAGGATAACAAACGGCGTAAGCTACTACAGTGAAACTTATATTAACCCTAATATCAGTGGCAAAAGGTTTTACATCTGTTTCACTTGGTGGTACAAATGTATCATGTCTTTCCATTTCACCAGTCCATACAGCAAGAGGGATGATAGAAGTACTTGCATTATCACGTCTAGGGAGGGTTACATTACCATAATCATAATAGGGTCCTGCAATATCAACGAAATCTAGTGGCTCTGAGCCGCCAAGGTAATTTCCAACCTTTAATTCATGAGTCTCTTTAACATAATCGTCATCATTAGGATCATCATCATAAAAATCATCTAAGTTTGCATCAGGAGGCGTAACGTCGCCAGAAGTTGCTACATTTAAGTGGAAATGTAATATAGTTGACACATAAATTATTGCCATATCCAAATCTATAATATCAGCATTTGCGTAGGGATCAGTATTATTATTCCATGGAGTAAAGTTTTGGTCTAGTTTTATTTTCCCTACGGCATCTGCCCCTTCTACATTCTTTTCTGGATCAAAAGTAAATCCAAATTGCATATAATCTAGATTTTCTTGAGGTGCGGCTAGATAGGAATCTAAATCAATCCCAACAGGAACAGCAGAGATATTAACATCTTGTAATCGTAATCCCCATGAAATAGTATTATCATCATTCTTAGTTGGAAGTGTAAAATTGTACTTGTCTACACTTCTTAAAACTATTCTATGAGTAAGTTCAGAACTCACTGGATATGATATATCTTTATCCTCACCGTCAATTGTTACTGTTGTATCTGTATAGTTCACAGTAAGTTCACGATCAAAATTTAAATCATTATAGAGGAAAGCACCAGCTAAATGATGGGAAAATAGGTAAAATTCAATATCACATCCCTGAAACGCTTTCGCAGGATCTCCCCCCTCTCCACTTCCAATGTCAATAAGTTCTGCTATATCAATATGAATTTCAAAATTTTTCATCCAAAATTCAATTAAATCGAAGGTAAATGCTGTCCAGTATAATTTTTTACCGGAATTTATAATTTCTGTATCTCTCAATAACCATTGCATATAAATATCTTTTCTGGCATCGGCTTCCATATTCAAAGGACTTAGTATTGATGGATAGGCTACTTCAAGCTCAACATCATCACCGTCTCCAATTATTGTATTACCTGAATGGTACCATGTTTTTGTTATTTGAAAATTTATTGGAGTAATTTCTAATTTCTGCCAGGTAATGGGATTCAATATAAAAAGTTCATCACCAGTGAAAATGTCATTTATATGGATTAAAAACCAAACAATTAGTTCTACTCCTTCTCTAATAAGATCCTCAGGAATTTCTTCTCCATCTAAATCGCTCTCTTCTAATGTTTTAAAGAAATTAAATAATTTTTTGACAGCATTTATGAATGAATGGTCGTTATCCCAAATTATTAGTGTGACTCCTGCTCCCACAGTCATACTATATTCATATGAACCACTCTTATTTACTACGCAGTAAGCTGTTCCAGAAATGCCTGAATGATTAGCATAATGTTCTGGTAAAAGATGGATCTCCGTTTCGCCAACAGGTCCAAAATCATTAATTCTTACTGGGGTTGAAGTTTCATTAAATGCACTTAATACATAGACCCCTGACATCATCTCACTGGCAGAAAAATTCTCATATGCTTGATGAAACAACATCAGGAACACATGTCCTAATAGATTTCCAGCATAACCTAATCCTCCTAACATACTTCCAAAACCTCCCTGAAAACTATTAAAAAAATCCTCATTACCTCCCCACTGATCAAAATCAAACTTGTTATCATCGTCAGCAGATACCATAACTGGCATTGCTATCATCGAGGTAAGAAACAAAGAAAGAACCATTAAGGATTTAGCATTTATTATTTTCATTTTTTTCTAACCCTTATTTTTTTTAAATAAATTTTAATTTTAATCTTAAAATTATAAATAAAATTTAGCTTTTTAATAATTTATATTCTAATATAGTAGAAAATTTTAGGATAATTTAACTCATATTAAAGTAAAATATTTAATCAACAAATTCTTATCGATTGAGGCGAAATTTAATAGAATAAATATTTTTATTAATCTCGCTTATTTTAAAATGATATTTTTTTAATCTAATTTAATATATTCAGGAAATCAGCTTAATTTTTAACATGAATATATCAGGATTAACTTAAAATTAAAAATAAAAAAAAATTAGTGATTATATTTTAGTTCAGGTTCCTCTAGGTGAATGAATGTATATAAAAATACTAAAATAAACAATATTCCAGAGATGATAAGACTCGAGACTTTCATAAAATCTGAGAATGCTGTATCCGAAATGAATATTAAATTGGAGCCCATAAAAATTGCAGCTAGAATATATCCCATCACATGACCTCGAAATTTACTTGTTTTCTGTTTCCCACTAAAATAGTTGACTATTGAGACTATAAGAACAATTATAAATCCAGCATTATAGAATAGATCTATCACAGCAAATTCATAAAAAGCCAAAAATAAGAAGAAAACGAATAAAGCTACTTCCAAAATTTTAATCTGTATCATTTTTTTTGTTTTTGAAGTATCTACAAATATTTGCTCATATTCACTTATGCCTGAATTAGCAAATAAGATAAATAATGATCCAATTGCTAGAGCTGTACATAAACAATATGAGATTATGTAAATCGGATCAAGTAATGGAATCCAAATATCCCATAATAAAAATATTGATAACTTA
Source organism: Promethearchaeota archaeon (assembly GCA_016839585.1). Lineage (GTDB taxonomy): Archaea > Asgardarchaeota > Lokiarchaeia > Sigyniarchaeales > SOKP01 > Loki-b32. The sequence continues at coordinate 57,232 of JAEOTZ010000056.1, read as the reverse complement.
ATATATTCTGGAATAATAACGATTCCACAGAAGACAGGGATGATTGAAGCTATAATCATAATAATTTTAGTTAATAAAGAAACTTTCGTGTCCTCCTCCCATCGTTCTTTTCTAAAGGTTGTTAATTGCCACCCAAAGGAAGCAAAGGTTAAAACTGAAACAACAGGTGTGATTAACGGAAATACAAAAATAAGAAGTATATAAACGGCATTTATACCATAAAACAATTTCAATCTTAAGGGAATTACCCCCACCACTCTATCTGTAGAATCGATAGTTTCAGCAAAACGGTTAGCAAATAAAATTATGAAAAATAACCATGAAATACTAAAAACTAAGGGACATAAAAGGTTAATAATCAAAAACTCCAAATCTGGATCATTTGAAAACCATAATTCAAAACCAGCAAAATTATAGATTAAAAATGTGATTATAGGGATAAGAACAATAGAAATTAAAACAACCAAACGGCTAAATAATACCCCTTTTACCTCTTTCGGCATAATATCATCTTATTGTTTGAATTTTCATTATTAATATAATGGTATAACTTAATATAATATTTTTCTTGGAATTAAAATATAAGTATCTAATTTATGGAAATCAAATCTAATAATAAATAAAATAGGTGGATAAAAATAGATTAAGTAATTTAAAAAAAATTATTTTTTAGATTTTTTTCCACAATTAGTGCAAAAATCATCGTCTGGAGCAAGTTTAGCTCCGCAGTTCGTACAAAAAGGTGAAATAGTTTCTGCCTCTTCTACTTTTCCTAATTTTTCAAAAGTAGGTTCTGAAATTTCGGCTTCTTTGTCTCTAACTTTTTTAACCTTTGGTTTTGCTTTCCCGGGTTTATATTTCAAACTACCAATAAATGCTCCAAAAACAGCCCCCACCAAACAGCCCTCAAAGATTGACGTAAGTATAGCAAGTAAAAATGGTAAGTCTGCCAATCCCAATAATAACCCATCTAAAACTGCTGAACCTATTGGAAATGCAACAGCTAATACTAGATAAATAATCGATAGTGGAATCATATATCCAAAACCAATAGCAAGACTAGTGTTAATACCACCTCGAGGAGAATGGGCAAATAAGCCACTCGTGATGGCACAAGATAAAATCCAAGGAACAGTAACCGCAATAATTAACCCTACATCTTCAGGGCGGTAATATATACACCAATGAATAGGAAATAAAAAAATCATAGCCATTCCAATAAAACCTCCAGCTACAATTTCTAAAAAAGGTCCACCAAAACCTATAAGTCCCGTCAATGTACCCAAAGCATCCTCAAAATTCTCCAATAATCCACCAGTAACTCCTTCTGTCAAATTTAGAAACCGAAAACTTATATATGCCATTGGTAATAGACAACACATTCCAGCACAACCTGATAGAATCACACGCTTTTTTCCGATTTTTAACACCCTACCTAATTTTTAATTTAAACTTTGATTTTAGTTTAGTTAATAGTATTTCAAAAACTCTTAATATATTTATATTTTTGTTTTGAAAATCCATCTATCTTATTGAACATACAATAATTTAAGAAAAAAATCTTTATCTATTTTCAGATTATAAAAATTTGATAGATAAATATATAGATTGAGAAATTCAAGCAAAAAAAATGATAATAAAACAGAATTAGATATTATTCAATTTTAATAATTCTTCCCTTATCCATTTTAATAATTTTATCAGCATATTTATTCAAGTGCGTACGATGAGTAACTACTATAACTGTTGTTTCTGTGTCCTTATTAATTTTCTTTAATAACTCCATTACATGTGTTTCTGATTCAGGATCTAAATTTCCAGTTGGTTCATCTGCTAAGATAACCCTAGGTCTATGAATAATTGCCCTCGCTAATCCAACCCTTTGTTTTTCACCACCACTTAGTTGAACAGGATGGTGGTCTTTACGTTCAAGAAGATTAACATCTCTTAATGCTGCAATTGATCTATTTTCTATTTCTTTATTACTTAAGACTGTCGGCCATAATAATGCTTCTATATTTTCGATTGCTGTTAATGAATTAACAAGGTTATAATCTTGGAATACAAAACCAATTTTTTGACGCCGAATTTTACTTAATCTATCTTCTGTTGCTCGTGCTATATTTTCCCCATCAAAAATAACTCTACCCGAATCTGGCAAATCTAAACCTGATAATACATTAAGGAGAGTACTTTTTCCACACCCGGTTGGTCCTTGTACTATTACAAACTCCCCAGACTTTACTCTTAAATTTATATCTACTAATGCTCTGATAATGGCTCCTGCCCGTCTATATTCCTTATTTATATCAATTGCCTCAATCATAATATCTTTTGCAAATACCATTTCTTTTTCCTCCTTACCCTCCTACTCTTTTTAATGCAATTATTGGTCTTACTTTTAACACTTTTCTATAAACAACAATAAGGGCAATTAGTTGAACAAATATGAACATTCCACTAGTTACAATAACTGGGACTAATCCTATTAAAATTTTAATATCTAAATTAATTTCTGCTGAATTTAGATAAGCGACAATAGCAGCATAATGAAATAGAACTTCAATTACAATAAAAAATCCCATCAATGTAGTAAATAATATAATTCCTGATACCAATATAATTATATTTTTATTTGTATAACCAATACATTTGAATGTAGCCCAAACTCGTCTTCTTCTAGACACCAAAATCCAAGCATAGAGTAGAGAAAGAATTAAACTAGTAGTAAAAAAGATCAAGATAAAAAATAGAGCAGATTCTCCTAATTGACCCCCAATTCCCAATTCTATGAATAAACTTGATAAAAATATTAAAATAGTATATATCAATGCAAAAACTGTGAATATCTTTTTTTCACGTAAAGAGAGAAGTATTGCCTTTTTCCACATTCTGAATGCCAATCAATTTCACCGTCATAAATTTGAAATTATTTTTAAACGTATATTTAAATTTATAATTTATTTATTAAATAATAATTTGATAATATAATATTTTGGTAATTATAATGTCTGAAATAGAAGTAATTATTGATGAGTTATTAAATGAAGAGCAAAATATTTTTGGGATAGCAATTTTAAATAAAGATGGTATTCTACTCACTCAAACTGAAAACTGGGATGTTTCTAACGATCTAGATCAGATTAACGAGTTGCTTAATACTAAACTAGAGCTTGGTCAAAAAGGAATGACAAATATTACTATTCAGGCTATAAAATATATGATCGTAGAAAACACAGAAGAAAGAAAAATAGGAACGAATATAACAGGAAAAGGGCATATTATTATTTGTCCCATCCCTATCGGGGGAACAGGAGCATTAATTTGCTATATAAATCCAAAAGTGGGACCTAGGGATACACTTTTTATTTCGCAAGAGTACGCCCAAAAACTAACTAGATTTGTTTAATTTCTTAATTTTTTCTTATTGTATTGAAATCCAGTAATTAGCTAATAAGTTTTTTAAAGAATTTTTTATTTTAGTTATATCTTCAATTTTACACTTTTCTAAGAATTCAATATTCTCAAAAGTGGGTGGTTCATATTCTTCATTTAAAAGTGCATTTATGACAGCATGGACACAGAATGGTAATGCTATTAAATTATAGCCACCTTCTAAAACAAATACTAATTTGCCCATGCATATATCATTTGATATTTTTAAAATTCTCTTAGTGAATTTGAAATAAGAATTAGATGTTAAACTACAGTTTCCTATTGGATCTGAGAAATGCATATCAAATCCAGCAGCAATAATTATTAGATCAGGGCAAAATTCATTTAATAATGGTTCAAGTATGTCCATAAATTCTAAAAATATATCATCTGTACAGTGCATTGGTATTGGAAAGTTAATACTTTTGCCTAGACCATCACCCTCACCTAATTCATTTATAAAACCTATTTCTCCCTCTACAAAATCAAATTCATGAATAGAAAAATAAAGCACATTTGGATCATCATAAAAATATTGTACTAATCCATCACCAAAATGACTATCAATATCAATAATTGCAATTTTTTTTTTATAATTGAGTTTTTCCCGTAAAAATATAATTGAATTTGCTATATTATTAAATATACAAAATCCAGAAGCCTTTTCTCTCAAAGCATGGTGTCCTGGTGGTCTTATAAGAGCAAACGATTGATTTACATCTTGATTTATTACACTCTCAATTGCTTGTATAGTACCTCCAATTGCTTTTTTTGCTAGTAAAAAGGTGTCTTTTGTGATGTAGATTTCTTCGCCAAGAAAGCCACTACCTAAATTTGAGAGATTTTTAATAGAATCAATATGATATTTTGTATGAGCCAAGTTAATTATTGATTCATCTATTAGTTTAGGTTTTAGTTTAATTATATTTTCATTATCGAAAATTTTTCTATTTTCAAAGTGAGTCAAAATAGATTTAATCCTAAGAGGAGTTTCGTAAGAAAGAAAGATTGGATGTGGATATGGGGGAATATTCTTCGAAGCAAAGTCATCATCAACAACAATTCCAATTTTATTATTCTTTGGCATATTAAAATTAAAAATATTCAAAAATAACTAAATTATTATATTAAAATTTGCATACTTTATTTTAAATACATTTTATTTAATAAAAAAATACATGTGAATAATGATGAATGCTCCTGAAATTTTATTTACTACATATGTAAATGCAATTCCAATTTTAATTTTATTAATACCCTACTTCTTTATTCGAAAAAAAGCTATAAGAAACCTATATCTTAGAATTTATGTTGGAATTTTAGTTTTTTATTTGATATACTGGGTTCTTCCAATAATTTATCAAGTAAAACTAGATCCTGAAGAATTAGAAAGCCAAAATGATGTAGTTGGATTAGGATATATGTTTTCTCATTTAGGGTCGTTAGTTTCTTTATTTGCCTATTACCCCTTAGTTACATTACCGTTCATTTTTTTTGTTGCCCCTTTTTTATCAATTTTTTATGTTTGGAATCGGTTAAGAAAAGAAGAAGGACCTATTAAATTCAATTTAACACTATTAACTTACCAGTTAAGTGACAGTCCTTATAAACTTATTCGAGAAGAATTAATAAAAAATAATTGGGCTAGGGAAAAAGAGATACTAAAGCTAATGATTGTACTTTTGCCTATATCACTTTATCTCTTACAAGTGATTTTAACTGTGACAGGAAAAGAAAGTGATCCAGTGCTTACCAGTGAAACACCATTAGGGTGGTTTCTTGAAATTCTGTTTGTATATCTTGCAATCTTCATCTTAAGCATAGAGTTAATTTATATCTCACAAATTACATTAAAGGGTCGATATATTGGAGAGGATATGAGAAGAGATACATACAAAAGTCTTTATTCAGTAGGAGCACCGATATCGATTTTATCTATCTTATTATTTATTGTCCAATATACAGATTCAATTCCAATAATGCTTTATTTCTTCGCATATTTTATAATGGCTTCAATAATTTTCGTTTTGTTCCTTAATATCTTTGAACCAATAGCTCTTCTCATCTTTATTAAAATATTAGATTGGTGGAAACATAAAAAAGAAAAAATTAGAAAAACAAATTTTACAAACTTTTATTATGGAATAGTATTTAGTTTTTTGGCAGTATTCATATTTCTACTTTTAAATATGATCGCATTTAATCCCATGTACCTTATTTCATTCGAAGATCCTGATTCTATTATTGATTCAGGAAAATTCATTCCTGATATTGTGGATCCAACTCTTAACTACTCAATTCTATTTGATTCGATGGTAATTTTCAATTTTTTTGCTTTACAAGTTGTGCCTTTAATTATAATAATTATATTTTTGGTTTATACCTTAAAATATTTAAAAAGTCTATTCTTAAGCTTTACATCATTTTTGCCAGTAATAATCCTAGTTTCCATATTATTTGGGTTTCTACAAGCACCAGCTCTGATTAACTTTGCTCCAGAAGAATACTGGATAACAGGTCAAACAAGTTTTTTTACTATATTTGGATTCAACTTTTATACCTTTAGAACCGCTGCCTTAGATGCTAATCTCTCTGGCTTATTAGGTTTTTTGGCAGTTCCTTATCTATTTACAAGGTATGTGTTCAATATAATCATTTGGGGTTTGATAATTTTTTATCTTAAAAAGGATTTTAGAAGTATTAAATTCCCAATTGATGAAAGCCGAATAGAAAGTACAATATTTGCCTCAGTTGGCGATTATATCACATACAAAGATTATTCTGAAGGAGAAATTCAATACCTAATTGCGAAAAAACCAGATATAGATTTAAAGGATATTGAACAAGAACGAGAAGAAATTAAGGTTTTATTGAGTATTTTGGAAAAGGATACATTATTAGAGCAGCTTAAACCAATAGATGAAAATGAAAAAAAGAGACTGTTCTTTACTCTTAAATATCTCTTTTTTAATAATCTAATAAGTATCTGGAAACCTGAATTTTCTTTCACTTATGAAAGAGTAGAAAAACAAGGATTATATATAATTTATGATGATGGTCGGGGAATATTTAATTATCCTTTTGTTAGAGAATCTACCCAAGATCCGGGACTAGTATCAGGAATGTTTTCAGCAATTACTTCGTTTATTAAAGAAATGACTAAATCTACCGAAGTATTGAAAAAAATTGACCATGGCGACATTACAATTCTTTTAGAGTATGGTCAACGTATTTTTGGCGCTCTCTTTATAAAAGGAAATGAAAGTGCGGAAGTAAGAGGACACTTAAAAGAATTTGTCAAAACCTTTGAAGAAAAATACTCAGAAGTGCTGAAAGAATGGAGTGGTGCCCTCATTTACTTTAAAGATGATGCCAAATTAGTAGAAGATATATTTAAAGAAGAAGAATAAAATTTTTTTTTTCTAATTTAATTCAATATTTATTCGGGAATTGTAGCAACAGCCCTAACCCAACCAGCACTAGCTTTCGCAATTTTAATGGGAAAACAATAAATTATTGCCCCAACGGGAGGCACTTTATCTAAATTGGTCAATTTTTCCATTTGAAAATATCCTAATTCAATCCCGGCAAAGTGACCTTCCCAAATTATAGAAGGATCAGGATTTTTAGCTTTTACTGTTGTCTTCCATTTTTTTGCTGTTAATGGTAGTGGTGGATCCCACGACCACGCGTCTGTTCCTACGACATGAACTCCATGCCTTACTATATGCAAAGTTCCCTCTTTTCCTACTCCCGCTCCATAATACATGTATTTTGGAGTTCCAAAATATTTAGCGGCATTAGTATTAAGGCACAAAATATCTCCCTCCTGTAATTTATGCCCTATATCATCTAACTTTTGGTCTATATCTTCAGGTGTCATAACATATCCGTCTTCTTTGTCTTTTAAATCTAACACAATGAGCGGACCAATGCACCATTCTAGGGGAATCTCATCAATTGTCATTACTTTTTTTTCTCCAATTTCTCTATCTTGAATTGGGGCATAATGCCACGGCGCATCCATATGCGTTCCACTATGTGTACCTAATGTAACTGTTTCTGTTGCCCAACCTTTCCCGAGAGGTAAATGCTGATCTGGTTTTATTTTTGGATATATAAAAGACATCTGTTCAGCGCCAGTATCATGATCGCTATATTCTATGTGAGGTGCCATTATAGGCATTTCGCCTAAAGTTTCATTGTAGATGGGTATAGACAAATCAATAAATTTCATTTTAAAACCCTCTAGCTTTCTAGGTATATGCTAAATTAAGTTGAGATTATTATTAAATGTTAATCTATTAAAAATTATGGATATGAAATATGAATAGATAAAATGCTTAAATATATGAGAAATTAAAATTATATCAACTTAAAATAAATAAATATTAGAGGTGTTGAACATAGGAAAAAAACTACGTAAAATTGCAGAAAAAAATAATCTTCTTAATTTTCCTAAAACTGTGTTATATGCCGGTGCTAATAAAGCTCGGCATTCAATGGATCTTATGACCGATACTTTTATTCCCGATACTGTTGATGAAATATGGGACTATCTTAGTTCCGTAGATGATTCCACAAAAATGGGCAAATCAAAACCATCCCGCAAAAAGCAAATATATTATTTAGCACCTGAAATATGGGTATTTGTAGAAGTCGATGCTAGAGTGTCAGCATTTAATGCAAGGAAAGGAACTAATCATGTCCTTAGAATTAACATTTATAGTGATAATGATGAATATATTAAAGGAATCGCTCATGCCATAAATGATAATTTTGTGGGCGGGGTTTTAAACCAAATCAACTGGGAAAAAATTGATAAAACCTTTCACATTGATAAGGAAAAGGAAATATCTGCTTGGAAATCTGTTCTAGAAATGCCTTAGTTAATTATTTACTTATTATTCTTGGGTAATCATTTTAACATCTTTATTTGACATATGACCTATATCCAGATTCAATGTTTTTTCTTTATATACTTTTAATAGTACATAAATTTCAATGATAACTCAAGAATCTATGAGGTGAAGGTACTCGAATGGATTATTCAGAATCCTTTTTAGAAATGCTCCAGTTTCTTCAACTTACTTATAAAAAATTTCCTAAATTCATGATTGAAGTCATGGCTGAAAATTATGGCATCCCTCTAAAAGAAGTTAAACCGCTAATGCATAAATTTAGAAAAGAGGGAATTTTGATTATATTAAGAGACGAAGGCTATACTTTTACTTTAAATAAAGATTCTTAGAATGAGTTTCTTTTTTCTTTATTTTTTTATTGATGTCAAGTAGAAAGAATTGGTTTTCTAAATATATAATGAACAGATAGAGAAAGTTTAAAAGGCTAGCTGTTCAATATTATTAACTAATACTAAGTGCGTTATACATTAGAAATCTCAAATAGAAAAAAAAATATGTTTTGTTCTTATTGTGGTGAAAAAATAGCAGCAGATCAAAAGTTTTGTCATAATTGTGGAACTGAAGTTCGAACCACTTCTAAAGCAACTGATTACAAAACTGAAAGAATTCCAAATGTAACTGTACCTAAAATAGTTTATGTACCAGTTAAACAACAAAGACAAATAGGAATCCCAGGGACTTATTCAAAATGGTGCCTTGGATTGGGTATATTCTCACTCCTCATCGGAATAATAACCTTGATTATTGGCTATAATTATTATAGGGTCTTATATTGGTCTTCTTATAATACTTTAAGAATGGTAGTGATTGCAATCGTGATCTTGTTATTTCGTGTGGGGGGTCTAATCATGGGCATTTTTGCTAAAGTTAATAGTTCAAAAGCAGAGCTTTTCGAACCTTATAATGACGTTGAGAAAACTGGAAGCATTCTTGGAGTTCTTGGGATTATTATAAATTTTATAGGACTCTTCTTGTCTCTTTTTGGTCCATGGAGTATATTCCGTTTCCCTTATTGATAGCTTAAAACATCAAATGATTTTGAGTTTGACATTTTTACCCTAAATATTTTCTTAAAGGGAATTGTCTTCCTAGATATAACGCTGTTTTTGAAGCTTAATAGCTTCATAGTAGAATTTTTAAAATTTTAAATCACTTAAATTCCTAGATATACTTTTCTTATTCGAGGTTCTTTTTCCAATTGTTCTTTTGTTCCTCTTATTCCAATTTTGCCGTCTTCTAGTACATGAATCATATCTGCAACATGCATTGCAAAAATTATATCCTGTGTAACCAATAAAGTGGTTGTTCCTTCTTGTTTTATTTTTTTAACTGCACCATATATCTTTTTTTTTACAATTGGAGCTAACCCTACTGAAGGTTCATCCAACAAGAGTAGTTTTGGATTTGACATTAATGTACGGCTTATCGCAAGCATTTGTTGTTCACCCCCGCTTAAGGTTCCTGCTCGTTGTTTTTTTCTTTCTTTAAGACGAGGGAATATCTCATAAACAAAGTTTAATTGATCTTTAAAGATTTTCCTGCTTTCTTTTTTTACTAGTTTCCCTCCTACTTTAAGATTTTCAAAAACAGTCATATCATAGAATAATCTGCGACGTTCTGGACAAAGTGAGATTCCTTTTTTAGTGATTTCATGAGCTTTTAAGCCATCTATTCTTTTACCTATAAATTCTATTTTTCCTCTGTTAGGTTTTTCTAAACCAATTATTAATTTAAGGAGTGTTGATTTTCCAACACCGTTTGGGCCAATAACAGCATTTAGAGATTTCTCTTCAATTTTTAAATTGAGTTCTTCAAGCACCCTTGCACTCCCATAATAATGATAAATTTTTTTTAATTCAAGTAAATTCTTCATCTCAACCTTCTCTAGAAATCTTAGTGTTATTCTTTTTTCTCTAGAAACCCTATAAAACTAGAAAAAAACCATTCTTTTCTTTTTCATATAATAGATATACCTATTAAATAATAAAAGCTTTTTAAACCCTCCTAAATAACATTATATTTATAATTTTTATTTTACAGTTGCGTATTTCCATTTTCCATAATGGAAGGAGAAGAAATAGAAATTAAAAAAGAAAAAATTAGATTATAGCTGAATAAAATTTAAGCAGAACTTATATTTTTCTACCAAGTCCAACTATCGTGCTACATTGAGTGCATATAGTTATATCTACACGGGCATCTGTTATTTTTCCAGGAACTGTATAAAGTGGAGTCCTTATTCTCATTGTAAGAAGATCAGCAGTCTTTAGCAAACCCTTTTCATCGCTTTCGAACCTAATTTCCTTGTTGCAGCTAGGACAAATTATAGAACTTGGAAATTTTAATGTAATTTTTAATCACCTTCATTTATAATTTTATGGATTGCTAGAATAAATAATCACTAAATATTATAAAAATATACAATTCTCCACTAATAAATTAAGCATTGAATTAGCCTAATTTCAAAATATCAAGAGTTTTATTAATATAGGCTCGCAAGCTCTCAAAACCATTTTATTCTACCAAGTTAGCAGAACAAGATTCACAATATTTCAAATTACTCCTTATCATCGGGGAGTTACTCGAAGCTTATAAATTGAAGTAGTGTAGTTATCGATCATTAGTTAAAAATAACCTATTTCAAGAAAAAAAAAAAACATTAATATTAATATATACGTTTGAAGATCTAATATATATTTAATTACTTTTTGAAAGAAATTAAATAATATAAAATAAAAAAGCGATTTTTATGAAATCAAAAAAATGGATAATTTATGTAGTACTCTTAAACCTTCTTGTTTCTAGTGTGATCTTCCAAGGAGTAGCATCACCTACACCTAAAACCAATGCTGTAGGTGATTACAGTCTTGGATTTGAAATTGATGATTATTTTGAATTCGTGTGTACAGAATTAGATACTACTGAATTAAATAGTGTGTTTGGTGGAGATTGGGCAACTGATGTAGGAGATTATATGTGGTGGTGTGGGGATGTAGCACCGAGTGCTCTTGGTCAGAAATCCAAATTTGCAATTGTTAATATTACGGATCATCCTTCTTATCCTGATTGGTGGCGAATTACTTATGATGGATGGGGATGGATAGACAAAATTAATACTTTCGGAGCTACTCCAGTAAGAGATGATCAAGGTTATAGCCTGCCTATGAATCCCTCGGGAGAGCTCTGGAATCCCAGTGTGTGGATAATAGGAAGACCAGTAAGTATATATCTTGCAAATGTATCATATGACACGGGATACTCCATTTATGATAATATTGTTTATTACACTGGAACTGATATAGGAAATTTCGAAGTGAATTGGATTTATGATGAAAATACTGGTATAGTCAAGAATTTTGTGATTAAAAACGATGTTGATACTGTTATTTTCGAATTATGGGGATTTGAGCTAAAAATTCAACCCATTGAAACTTATAACTGGATTGTTACTGAATTAAATACAGCAGAATTAGAAGATGTTTTTGGATCGGATTGGGATTTAGCTTTAGACTATTATTGCTGGTGGGCGTTAAATGCTCCGTCTGAAGTGGGTAATAAATCAAAATTTGAAATAGTTTCTGTTTTAAATTATCCTAGTCTCGATGATTGGTATCAAATTATTGTGGATGGATGGAATTGGAAGGATAAAGAATTATTGCACGGACTATTACCAGATAGAGATGATGTAACTTATGGTTTGCCTATGGATCCAACTGGACTTTTTTGGAATCCATCTGTTTGGCTAATTGCTACCCCTGTGGTAACATTTTTAGAGGAACTTTCATATTCTGCTGGAACTAGTGCTTCAGGAAATATAGTAACCGAAACCAATGCTGATGTTGAAGCTTATGAAGCTATATGGACTTATGATGAAAATCTTGGTGTTACAGACCTCTTCCAAATTAAAAATTCAGCAGGTGACACTATCTTTGAAGTGATTCTCCTCGAGTTTAAAATTCCTGTTGGAAGTGAATTCGAATGGAAAGTGACAAAATTGAATACTGGTGAATTGGAAAATGTATTTGGAGGTTCTTGGGAAATTGATATACAATCCCTTTTTGGAACAGATTGTAATCAGCTTGATGCTAAAATGAAAAGAAAAATCAATGACATCACCTTAGATGGTAACTTATGGTATGTGTATTATGATGTATGGGATTGGACTACTATTAGTTTTAGTGCAGAACCAAGTTATACCACAGGCACGGGATTATATTGCGATCCTGAAGATGGAAGTTGGGGAAGTTGGATGTGGTTTGTACCAGTTCCCGCTTATTATTATTTAGTAGGACGTTCATATCCCGCCGGAACTGAATTATCTGGGTTAACTGTTACTCAAAATGGCACAGCTATTGAAGATTTTCAAATAAAATGCACATATGATGAAATTCTCGGTATTTATAAGACCGTTCAGCTACTTAATGATGAAAATACCGTAATCTTTGAATATAATCTAATATCTGCTAAAGCAGATAAGGATGAAGTTATACCAGGATATGATTTATATGTATTAATAAGTACAGCGTTCCTGGTTATCGGTTTTGCATCAATAATCTTTTACAGGAAAATAAAAAAATAATAAAATTTTCTCTTTTTTTTTTTAATTTAATTTTGAATTTATATTGAAAAAAATAAAGAGTATAATATATTTTACTTCTTTGTTTAAAAGAGAAGAACAGAAAACATAAAATCTTAAATAATTAGTAAAAATCTTTTTATATTATAATATATACTTTCTTGGCGAAAAGAACATAAAAAAGATGACTCCTCCAATAATAAAAGGTTGGGAAGTTCCTCCTAATAAAGTTAAAAGGTATGAAGGCTTAATGAATAATGTCCCCATAGGCGATCCAATCATCACCTCAGCATGCCAGCGTGCTAAAAGCGGTGCTGCCCGCAGCCCAGTTACTGGCTTCTTAATAGTAAGTGAAAACGGTTTTGCCTGGAGTATGTTCACGGTAGCTCCTGGGGTTCTTCACACCATTGCTTTAGATAAAATTCGTGAAGCTAGTGGCATAAAAGATAAATGGGTAAGATGGCACGACGTAGCTAATATTATCCCGAAAAAACCGGGTCAAGTACAAGTAGTACTAAAAGCAAGAAAAAAGCGTGCTCTCGTTTTGGATAAAAAAGGTAACTACAAGACAAAAAAGTGTAAATTCACTATAAATAAACATAAGGGTGAGACAAAAGATCATTTTAGAGAAAGAAAAGCATCATTCTTTAAAATCATATCAGAGATATACAACCGGAACAAGGTAGAAATAGATCCTCCTACGAGCGACTCTAAAATGTGAAACGTTTTTGGATCCTTAATGGGAATAAATTCCAATCTCTTAAAGGATCTTTAGCAGAAATAATAACAAAAATGAAATTAAAAATAAGTTCATTATTTAACTTTTCTGTTTTTGTTCTTCTTCATATAGTCTTTTATTGTAGGCTCGTAACCTCTCAAAACTTTCTTCTTCTTCTAAATTAGCAGAACAATATTCATAGTATTCATAATTAAAACAGCTTAAGTGGGAAATTAACGGAATAGAGATAGTTGGATGTGAACTTGCCCAAAACATAGCTAAAAAACTGCAAGAAAAATAGAAAGAAAAAAATAAATAAAATAAAAGTAAAAAAAATAATTCACATTTCTTTTTTAATCTTTTTTTTTCTCCTTAATCGCTTTCTTATATACCCTATAATCGCAGTAATGGGAACTAACCCGCCTAGTGCCCCTATCATAGCCCAAAACCACCCTTCTTTCCAGATTGGCGTCTTCTGAATGGGAGGTTCTACAATAGTAAAATAATCGCTTAGGCTATAAATATTAGGATCTCCAGATTCCATGATTTTGATTTGGTATCGTGTAGAACCATCCAAACTTGAATCGATTGTCCAATAATAAGAACCCTCATTCGGAATATAAGTTTCAATTGTATCCACATAATTACCTTCTTCATACAGAACGATATCAACAGTAGATATACGGCCGGTATAATCCCAGTAAATGTATTGGGATTTTCCTGCTTCCCAGGACGTGGTACTATCTGGTGTTAATACAGTAATGGTATTGGTATATATTTCAAAGGTACTACTTAAATCAAACACACTCGGATCTAAAACGTCTTCTATTTTTATTTGATACTGTTTTGAATAAGCTAACCCCCCAGGTACAGACCACTCGTAATCTCCATCGTTAGAAGTGTTTGCATTGATAGTTTGGTCATAGGCACCATCCTTAAGTAATGTAATCCTTACATTATTGATTTCACCTTCCCAATACCAATTTATATGATATTTATCACCTGTCTGCCAATATGATGAATCAGTAGGTGAAGTGACATCTAAAAAATGTTCAACAATATCAATATATATGACCTCTAATCCATCATCCCCATCAGCTACATAAGCATAATTTCCTACAACAAAAACTTCATAGGCAGTTCCACTGCCGTCATAATATCCTCCCACTTCCACTGGATGGGCAGGAACTGAGATATCAATAATCTCCAAACCATCAGATCCATCAGCTACATACGCATAATCTCCTACAACAAAAATATCATATGTATAACCACCATCACTGTAATTTCCTAGTTCCTCTGGATGGGCAGGATCTGAAATATCAATTATCTCAAATCCATCAGAACCTTCTCCAACATACGCATAATCTCCTACAATAAAAATATCAAGTGCATCACCACCATCATTATAATATCCAACTAGAGACTGATCAGTTCTATTATAGATTTCTAAACCATAAAAACCATCTGCAACATAGACGTATTGATCTGAAATTGTTACATCTCTCGACGCATTATTACCGTTATAGTAAGCACCAATTATACTTGGGTACTCCGTGTACGGGGGGTATGGTAAAGATATTGGATGAGGGGGCCTAAATACCTCTACACCATAAAGCCAACTCGCCACATAGAGGTCACCAGAGAGTGCTATATTTCGTGTTTCAGTAGCCTGGAGGTGGTAGTCTAAAATTCCATATGTAAGATCAACATACTCTATAGCTTGCCAAACAAACGGAACTCCATAATATCTTTCTACGACGTATGCCATATCCCCGCTAACTAAGACCTTCCTAGCTTCTCCCTCCCCATCATGATATTGGTTCACTTCATAAATATCTGATGGATCTGAGACAGCAATAATCTCTAATCCATCAAACCCATCTGCTATATATGCTTTTCCCCCTGATACATCAACACCAAAAGCTGTTCCTCCATCATACCAGAAGTCAGTTTCGGTCGTATTAACAGTAACAGTTGAGGATTTTAGATTTGTGATATCATCTTTGTCTATTTTCAATTGTCTGTTGTGAAAATCAATTTTACTATTCGAGGAACAAAATATAACATCCACAAAAGTGCTTAAAGTCAGGATTACTATAGTAGTAATCAGTATTTTTTTTTTATTCATTAAAACACCATTTACTTATTTTCTGTATTTAACTCTTTATTTTTTTTTGAATCCTTTTCCTAAAATCATTATAATTGCCTTTTTTTTAGAAACTAATTTATATTAATTTCGTTCGATTATACAAATTTTTGTGACTTGATCCTAATATCGTGCCATTATTATATTAAACAGAACGTATTGCATATAAATATTTCGATCAGATTTTTATATTTAAGATCAATATATATTATATAAAAGTAAAAATTAATAACATTCCATAGTATATATATTGTAAAATTATCATGAAAAATGTGAAAAATTCTATACATTAAAATAAAATAAGAGTAATATTAATATCCAAAATAAATTTATAAAGAGGGTATGAAAATTTCGTCAGATGTAGAAAATACTTATGTAATTGAAGAAGAATGGGACCAATTAATAGCTAAACACAGAATAAGATCTGATATATGGGCTCTCCTTGAACTACATAATGAATTGAATGTCACTCAAATTACTCATTATGTAGAACAAGGGAAAACAACGGTCGCTAGGCACCTAAAACTAATGAAGAATGAGGGGCTTCTTCTCTGCAGAACACCTGAAAATGTCATAAAAGGAAGAATTCCTCCAAAAATTTATAGAATTAACCCAAAATTTAAAAAAGCAGAGGAAGAAGAGGAGAATTTTTACAAAAAAGTAATTAATCATTATCGAAAAACAGGTTATAACATCAGTAAATTGTTGAGTTATTTAGATCCACTGCTGAATCTTCTTGAAAGCAAGTTGGATGATCCTGAAAAAGTTAAAGATATCTACGATGAATATTTATCCTTTATCCCTGCACCTGTTGTGTTCTATTTTGATAAAAAGCGCGCTGAAGCTCTAATGGATATCCATGCCGAATACATTTTGAAGTTGCAAAAGTTGGCAATGGAAGAAGATTTAAATACAGAGGAGGCTTTTGTTTATTTTGACATCTCTTTACCTCTCGCTGCTCTCTTTGAACTAAAAAAAAAGATAATAATGAAGAAATGATTAAGAGGTGTCTTTATTTAGAGAAGCTTAATAAGAATTTTACTCCAAAATTGAGGTTAGAGTTGACCATGATGCCGATTATTAATAATCAAGAATTAGAACAGGCAGAAAATCTGAAAAATAATTGGAAACTCAAAGAAGCTCTCAAAATTTTAAATAATTTTGATGTTAATAGAAATCTAACTACTCATGAAAGATTTCATTATTCTTTTTTGAAGAGTTCTATTCTTTTTGATCTTTTATCTACTAAAGAAGCTTTGAATTACGCTGAACTCGCCTACAAAGAAAGTAAAGAATTGAAATCAGATTACGAAATCATTAGTTCTCTTATGTTGAAGAGTCGAATTTTTGGAAGTATGCTTGAACCAAGTAACTCTTTAGAAGTGATTAATGAAGCAGAAGAATTGCTTGCAAGGAACAATCAAAAATCCTCGCATGAATTCAAAATGATGAAGGGATATGTTTTATTACGTAAGGGCTGTTGTTATTTTAGTTGGGGTGATATTTCCCATTGTTTAATGTTTTTTTGTGAAGCTTCTCAACTTGCTAAAGAGATAAATGATAAAAAGCTAATTCTGCAAACAACTAAATGGTTATCTATCATATATAGTATTAAGGGTGAAAGTGATCGTGCTTTAGAATATAAAAGACGATACTTAGCACTAGCCATCGAACTTAACGATAAACAAGAAATTATTGGGGCTTATAACTCTTTAGGAATGGAACTTACTGAAAAGGGAGAAATTAAGCAAGCAATAGAACATTTAGAAAGAGGACTATCGTTGTGTTACAAAATTAATAGTTGGAAAACTTTTCTTTTAATTTCCTCTCTTTTTGATACTTATTTAAAATCAAATTCTCTTGAAAAAGCTCAACAATGTCACGATCGAATGGGAGAACTTGTTAAACAAGGGACTTTCAAATTTAATGAGTTAATTTATCGACTTCAAGAAGCTGCATTGTTAAAAAAAGATTCTCGCGAGATTTCTCAATCAAAAGCAGAAAAAATCTTTAAGGAAGTTGCTAATAAGGATACTAAATTTCTAGAGTTTCAATTATATGCTTTAATAAATTTATGCGATCTTTATTTAATACGCCTAAAGAAATCTAGCAATTTAAAAGAATTAGATAATGTCCAACCTTACATTGAAAAAATTCGGTTTATCGCCGAAAATGAAGAACTTTTTTCGCTCCTTGCCGAAATGCACTTAATCCAAGCTAAATTAAGGTTAGTGACTTTTGAATTTAAGGAAGCTCAAGAGTTATTAACACAAGCTTTAGATATTGCTCATTTACATGGTTTAAATTTATTAACTAAACGAATCGAAGAGGAGCAAACTGAATTATCAAAAAATTTTCTCAAATGGGAAAAATTAAGAACATCTGGAGGAAAAATATCTGAACGAATGGATTTAGCTCGTGTAGATGAGCAAATTCAAATTTTACTCCAGAAGCGTAATTATTTGAAGGGAATTAGCAGTAGCTGATTTATTTAAATCTTTCCTTGTAATTTGTGATACCTAACCTAAATTATCAGCAAAAAAATAATAAAACAACTTTTTTTTTATTAAATAAAAAATTTAATTTTGATATAGGACTTCAATCTCAATATCAGCAATAGCATGTGTTCTTACTATTGTTGCATTTAAGAAAAAATGGGAGAAAAAGGTAAAAGTTCCAACAATAATAGTAACACTTGCGGGGATTGCTGTCGCAATAATAACAGCTGTTTTTTTATAATGGATTGAATAAAAATAAAAATGAATTTATAAACAAACCATACACAATACTACTTATGAGTCGCGAAAATTTACAAAAATATGGACTTATTATTGCTTTAGTCATTGCTGGAATCACTTTACCTACAAGCATTATAGCCATTATGAGAGAACTACAAAAAGAATAAATTAGATTATGGATGAATAAAAGAACTTACATTTTTCTACCGATTCCAACTATCGTGCGACATTGAGAGCATATACTTATATCTACACGGGCATCTGTTATTTTTCCGGGAACTGTATAAAGTGGAGTCCTTATTCGCATTGTGAGAAGTTCATCAGTAATTAGCATACCCTTTTCATCGCGTTCGATCCTAATTTCCTTTTTGCAACTAGGACAAATTATAGAACTTGGAAATTTTAATGTAATTTTTAATCACCTTAATTTATAATTTTATGGATTGTTAGAATAAATAATCACTAAGTATTATAAAAATATACCTTTCTCCACTATTAGATTAAGCTTTGAATTTGTTTTGATTTTCGTCAAGAGTGATTAGATTTTTCTTTAAATATAATGAAAAGAAAATGATTCTAATTATAAATTTAATTAATATTCAGAGAAGTAGAAACTATAAATCTAAAAGGTGAGGAAATTGGCAGGATTAGACAGGATGTATGATACTCGTGTTGATATCCAAGGGTATATTGAGCATGAAATAAGAAAGCTTTTGGAAGAAGAGATGAATGAATATCAAGATCCAAACTGGGTACAGGCAGCTACTCTTTTTAGACAGGTGGTAGTCCCCTGTGAAGATTACATGTGGGAACCTCTTCATGACTTGGCACAGGATATAATCAAGAAGGCAGAGAGCTATAATAATCGAGTAATATATAGGGATATATCTCCTATACTGTATAACCAAGCGGTAGTCGATTCTGACTCGATTGACGTATTTAATTTACCTGATGGTATTGAAATTATAGAATATGATAATACAATAAGCGCCATTAAGAAATGGATGGAGACTTTCGAGGAAATGATGGCACAGTTTAGACATAGTTTTAACCTTAAAAAAAGTGAATAAAAACGAGAGGTCTCTGGGAAATTATTATATACTTCTGGTTATTACTTATCGAGATTATTCATTAAATTGATGGAATAGATCTAATCGAATATAAAGTTGCTCAAAAAATAGTTTAAAAGCTATAAGAAAAATAGAAAGAAAAAATAAATTAAAAAAAATGATTAGATCTAATACATATCTGGAGGATATCCTCCACCCATACCTCCCATACCCCCCATCCCAGGCGGCATACCGCCAGGACCTCCAGGAGGCATTCCAGGTGGCATCGCGCTTTTTGCACCAGCAATTACATCGTCAATGCGAAGGATCATGGAAGTTGCTTCGGTCGAGCTTTTAATAGCTTGAACTTTAACTACGGTTGGTTCAACGACACCCACTTTAGCCATGTCATCAATTACATTGCCAGTATCTAGATCAAGACCCGCAAATTTATTGCCTTTTTGATGTGATGCTCTCAATTTCATTAAGGAATCAATTTGATCTAGGCCAGCATTTTCAGCTAAGGTTTTTGGGATTATATCAAGGCTATCAGCAAAAATTTCTACTGCTAATTGCTCACGACCTCCTAAGGTAGAGGCATATTGTCTCAATTGAATAGCAGTTTCTAATTCTGGAGCGCCTCCACCACCAACGAGTTTTTGATCTTCTACGACATCTCTCACTACGCAAAGGGCATCATGAATGGCTCTTTCAGCCTCATCGACAACAAGTTCAGTACCACCTCTGATCAAAATTACAACAGATTTAGGATCTTTACATTCTTCAATAAAAATCCAGCTATCGTTCATAATCTTACGTTCTTCTACTAGTCCTGCCCAACCTAGTGTATTTTCAGTTATATCATCAAGATTGGTGAAGATCATACCACCAGTAGCTTTTGATAGTTTTTCAAGGTCTGATTTTTTTACTCTTCTAACAGCCATAATTCCAGCTTTAGATAAGAAATGTTGAGCCATATCATCTATTCCTTTCTGACAGATAACTACATTAGCTCCGGAATTAACGACCTTCTCAACCATAGTCCTTAACATTTTCTCTTCTTCATCAAGGAATTGTTGAATTTGTTCAGGGCTGGTAATTTGGAGTTTAGTGTCAAATTCTGTCTTTTCAATTTCTATTGCACTTTGTAAGAGTAAGATTTTTGCATCTTTAATGATTTTTGGCATGCCTGGACTTACGACTTCTTTATCAAGAATGATACCCTTAATTAAACTAGTATCATCTATGCTTTCTCCTGCTTTCTTTTGAATTTGAACCTTTTCAATATCAGCAACCCAATTACCATTATCATCTTTTTCAGCAATAGCCTCAATAGCATTCATACAGATTTGGGCTAATTGTTCTTTACTTTCTGAAACAAGTTTTGATGACATACATGTCATAGCCGCGTTTTTTAGCCCTATTTTATCGTCAATGCCACTTTTGATTGACATCTTATCTAAAATTTCTATAGCTTTTTCTGATGCCTTCCTAAAACCTTCTGTAATCACTGTAGGATGTATTTTTTGTTCTAAAAGTTTCTTAGCGCGCTTTAGAAGCTCTCCAGCAAGAATTACAGATGTTGTTGTCCCATCTCCAACTTCAGAATCCTGAGTTTTTGCAACCTCGACCATCATTTTAGCTGCTGGATGTTGAACATCTATTTCTTTAAGAATTGTTGCACCATCATTCGTAATGACTACATCTCCGAATTGATCTACAAGCATTTTGTCCATTCCCCGTGGTCCTAATGATGTTCTAACTGCTTCTGCAATTACTATGGCGGCAGCAATATTGTTTTCCAATGCATCCCTACCGCGTGTTCTCTCTGTGCCTTCCCTCATTATTAATACAGGAGTTCCACCTAATTGTGCCATTATTTTTCACGTTCTGTAAATTTTATTTTGATTTAATTTTGATTTTTAATGATTATATATATAATGATCTCTAAGTCATAAAATTAAAAAAGTTTACGAATTTTTTGTTTTTTTTAAATATAAAGCTGAGAGTATAAAATATTGAAATTAGTTCAATATTAGAAGGTACAATCTAAGAAGAATATAAATAGTTGAGGGAGTATAAAAAAATCTTTAACTAATTTTTACTTTAAAGTTGCTTTTGATATAATTATTCAAGTCTATTTTTTCCTTACCAATAGTGGAATGTTTATCTACCCGATAAATAATTATCTCTTTTATGTCAGGTTTATAAATGGGTGGGTGATGCTTTTCTTTTAAAGTAATAAACTTGCCTCCTCCGTTTGAAAATTGATCTAACTGACTCTCATCTATATGTCCTATTAAGCTTGTTAATAACCCTAAATTATGATCAGAAAAAACAACCTCACATAACAATTTACGATTCTCTGTCATATTACCTTTTCATTTTCTACCTATTTAAAGAAAAAGAGTATTAAGGTTTTCATTAAAAAATTTTTGAAAAGTTATTCAATAATCTTAGGTCAAGATTAAAATTCTTAAAATAAGTAGAAAAAATCAAACAAAACTACTTTGTAAGGTCTCTTTTTTTTAAACGTAAGTCTTTACCGTGACATCTTCGACATTTTTTGGCTCTGATAGGATTCAAAGCACCGCAACGTCTACATACTGATTTTTCCAGTAAATGATACCTGGCAATTTTCCTCTTAACTGGGTCATCAATTGGCAATTTACTCAGTTCTTCTTTTTTATTTTGATTTTAAATTTAACTTAGAAATTACTAAGATAGGAATAATTTTTAAAAAATATGATTCAAAATAAAATTTTTGTTTAAAATTATTGAATAATATGATAAAATTAAAATTCTATAGATTATAGATCTACACATCATTACAATACTGAAACTTAGCTGAGGAAATTTGCCAAAAGAAATATTTGATGAGAATAAGTTTTTAGAATTATCTGAGTATGCATTTCATTGTAGGGTAAAGAGGATTAAAGATATAGTTAAGCTCAAACTTAGGACCAAGAGACATCTTTATACATATAAAACAGATCCAACATCAGCAGAACGTATATTAAGGAATATTGGTTGTGAGATTATAGAAATTTAATTTTAGGTCAAAATTGAATGAAAGTTCTTCCAGCTTGTAAGACATGTGTAAACTCGGGATTTTTATGCACTAGTTGTCAGGAAAAATTAGATACTGGAGAAATTACGGAATTTGAGCTAGATTTAGCCAAAAATTTGAATGAATTGGAAGATTCTGAGAAATTTGAATTTCTAAAAAATGTTTCTTTTCATAAAGCAATTGATTACGAAGATGTTGTAATATTGGTGATTGGAAATAAAGATAAACTTAAAATATCATCAGAATTAATAGCTTGGGTAAAAGAAACATATCAAATAGATGAAACTATATTAATTGAAAAAACAAGTAATCCTAGACCAGTAGTAGAAGCATTAATTGCACCTAGCAAATTGGTCTCGTTAAATGAAATCTTCTTAGCTACTGGTGATGTTCAATTTAGGGCAGTTCTTCGAGAGGAAGATAAAGATAAAATTCTATTTACTAAAGAAGAACTAGAAGAATTGATTTTAGAACTAACAGGAAATATTACTAGGATTGAGTTTCAATAGTTAGAATTTAATTTACTAATTTCTTAAAATATAATAGGTTTAAGATATCGTGGAAGAATATAAGCAAGTTATTTTAATAAGAACAGATCTTGAAATGGGAACTGGTAAAAAGTGTGCCCAGTCGTGCCATGCTAGTGTTTCAGCTTCAGATTTAGTTCGATTTCAAAATAAAAGTGTTTGGAAAAATTGGAAAAATTCTGGACAGAAAAAGATAGTTCTCAAAATAAAGAGTAAGGAAGAATTGAATAATATGATTATTAAACTTGAGAAACATAAATTACCATATTTTATCGTAAAAGATGCTGGTCTTACTCAATTACCTCCAGGAACAACAACAGCAGTAGGTATTGGACCTGTATTATCTACAGAAATTGATAAGATTACAGGAGATTTAAAATTATTATAATCAGATTAATAGGCTATAAAATTGTTAGAAAAAGAGGATGTAACTTACTTATTTGCTGAAAATGATAATAAAGAATTAGAAAAATTTGTAGGAATTGAAGCTTATGCTACATCTAGAATAGATGGTATTGGTGGAGAATATAAAAAAACTTACAAGGATTTTATTGTACAAGAAATAACCAATAAGGGAAAAATTCTTAAAATAAATAAGGGTAAGAAGAATTTCTCTTTTTCAGAAGAATCGAATAATAAATATACTACATTCAATTTAATTAAATTTAATAAGGATACATTTGAAGCCATAAGAGAAATTAGTAATACCTTAAAAATCCCTTCAGAATTAATCCAATATTCTGGATTAAAAGATAAATGTTCTATTAGTGCTCAAAAAGTTTCCATAAAAGGAGATTATATAGAAAAACTAAGAAATTTAAAATTTAATGATTTATATTTCAGAGATATAACTTCTTCTAAAAAATCTGTTAAATTAGGAAGTCATTGGGGTAATTATTTTACTATAATAATTAGAAATATAGAAAGCAAGGAAAATTTAGAAAACAAGATTAAAGAAATATTAAATTTCTTAATTAAATATGGATTTCCTAATTATTTTGGTCTCCAGAGATTTGGTACCTTTAGACCGAATTCTCACTTAATTGGTCGATATCTATTAGAAAATGATTATAAAAACGCTTTTAATGAATTTGTAACATCAACTTATTCTACAGAATCTCAGGAATCAATAAAAGTAAGAAAAGACCTGGAGAAAAACAAAAATTATCAAAATGCATATGTGAATTTTCCACATAGTCTATTCTATGAAAGAAAAATGATAAAGTATTTAATAGAGAACCCTGGAGATTATGAAGGGTGTATATCATCTTTATCTTTTAGTTTAAAGAGATTGTTAATAAGTTCTTTCCAATCTTATCTATTTAATAAGATGATTTCTTTAAGATATCATAAAGGTTTCTCTTTATTTGAACCTTTAAAAGGTGATGTTATTAGCATACTTGATGATGATAATGGTAACATAACTCAAGTTAATTATATATATGGTGGAGATTATGATGAATATCTAAAACAGGCACTGAATCTCAATCGAGCGTCTATAATAGCTCCAATTATTGGTTATGATACTGATATGAACAAATTCCCACTAATGAAAACCATTTATGATGTAATTATAGAACAAGAAAACATAAATCAAAAAATTTTTAAACAAAAACTCTTAGATACATTCGAATTTAAAGGATCTACTAGAGCGATGATGATAAAACCAATTGATCTAAAGTTAATAGAATTTACAGAGGATGATTTCTATCAGAACAAGAGAAAAGTAAAAATTGAATTTTCTATTCAAAAAGGATCTTATGCTACTATGCTTCTTAGGGAAATTATTAAATAATTCCATCGATTAAGAGAAAATTAAAGTGCGATATTGTATTTTTGGACAGTTTCTATACCAAAAATATCAATAACTTTTATTAAAACCTTATAGGATTTTTTTTTAGAAAAATTATAAGGTGTTGAGATTAATTTTAAACCTCGATTTTTACGAGTTCTATAAGAAACCCACATGACAATGAAAATATCACTCTTATTATCAAAATCTATTGCCCAATAATCGATCCAATCCGTCCATTTTTTGATATTTTTTTTAAGATTATCAGAAATTAAATTTTCATATGGAAAAGAATAATCAGTCAATTCACAAAATGCTTTATTATCTTTTTTTTCAATTTTTACATTAAAACTAGGCTTTTCGAAAGTATTTAACTTAATTTCATGGTTAATCCCTTTCGCCAAGAATTCTGTAGGGATTAATTGTACTTTTTTGGGTTCATTAATTTGTAGAATCTTAAATGGACCAATATCTTTTCCATAAATATTTTTCCAATTGAACATATCATTACTATTATAAATATCGAGCAGTCTTTTCTTTGATATATGAATGGCGTGCTTGGCAATATCGCACCCAATCCAACGTCTATCAAGTTTTTCTGCAACTGTTAAAGTCGTACCTGAACCGCAAAAAAAATCTGCAATAAGGTCATTCTTATTTGTAGATGCTAATATAATCCTTTTTAATAGGCGTTCTGGCTTTTGAGTAGAAAATCCTTGGTATTCTATAGTATTTGCTCTTACATAGGGAATATCATTCCATACATCTCGTGGAAATATTCCTTTTTCTTTGATATACACTTTCTGTGATAATTTCTTACCATTATGGCTTCCACCCCGATAATAGTAAGTCCCTTTATCATCTTTCTTTAATGCTTTCTTGACTCGATCTGAATATTCCATATAAATATTAGGATCGTCATTAAAAGTGTAATTATTTGATTTAGTATAAAATAATAGAATATCAAAGGAACGTATAAAGAATCGTCTAGTCTGGACAGAAGCGGCTGGATATGCCCATATTATTTCATTTCCAAAATTATCAACTCCAAAAATTTCATCCATAAGTATCTTTATATAATGCCCCATATGCCAATCAAGATGTACGTAGATGCTTCCTTCTTGGCTTAGGAGTTCTTTCATTAGCAATAACCTTTCATACATAAAATTAAGATATGATTCAAAACCTTCTTTCCAAGTATCACTATAAGCAGTTTTTCTTAACCATTTACTCGAACTTTTAGAAGCTTCACTTTCACCTATTTGTATTATGTAATTGAAATCTCCACCAGTAGCAAAAGGTGGATCAAAATAAATTAGGTTAATTTTTTCTCTAAATTTTTGTATTAAAAATTTCATTACTACATAATTATCTCCCCAATAAAGCTGGTTTTCCCAACTTTGCTCTTTTTTAAGATTTCTTAATTCTTTTTTACCATTTTGATAAATTAAATTAGAGTCACGCTCAATATTTTCATTTTTAGGAGCCAATATTGATTCAATTACTTTAAACTCGTATTTTTTTTCATGTTCCAGTGAATTCAGAAATTCAATAGCTTTTCTTTTACCTTCCCAATTAAATTTTATCATATTACCACTTAATAAGATGGCAAAAATTTAATTTTTATTCAACTTTTTGCAAAATTAATTATAAAAAAATACAAATGGCTACAGAATAATGCTAGATGAGTTGGGTGATTGGAGAAAAACACATTATACTAAAGATGTCTCTCCTGAATTAGTTGGCCAAGAAGTTATATTAGGTGGATGGGTTAGAAATTATAGAGATTTGGGTGGTTTAAAGTTTATAAATCTTCAGGACAAGTACGGAGAACGTCAAATTACTTTAAAAAAAGGTGATATTTCCGATGAGCTGTTTGAAAAAGCTAAGCTTGGATATCAATATTGCATTATGGTTAAGGGTAAAGTCAAAACGTTCAAAAAAGCTCCAGGAGGAATCGAAATAATCCCCTCAGATATTAAAATCCTAAATAAAACCCCTGAAAAACTTCCTATTGATATGACGGGGGAAACTATATCTGAATTAGATTTGAGATTAAATAATCGACCTTTAGATTTAAGATCACAGAGAAATCAAGCAATTTTTGATATTAGAGGTCAGGTGTTAAATTCTATTAGAAAATTTCTAACTGAGAGAGACTTCACAGAAATAACAACTCCAAAAATAATTGGTTCAGCCACAGAAGGAGGTACAGAATTATTTCCGATAATGTATTTTGATAAAGAAGCTTTTTTAACACAATCTGCTCAACTTTACAAAGAACAACTTAGTGGTGTTTACGAACGGGTTTATGAAATTAGCCCAGCTTTCAGGGCAGAGAAAAGTCGTACCAGGCGACATGTATGTGAAATTTTTACTTTAGATGTTGAGATGGCGTTTTCAAATATGTATGATGTTCTTACGGTATTAGAAGAACTAGTTCATAAAGTTATTAAGGATATCAGAGAAAATCAAATTACTGCTTTAAGATTTCTAAATATGGAGAATAAAACCATTATTCCTGAAATTCCTTTTCCCAGATATAAATATGATGAGATCCTTGAACTAATAGAAAACAAATTTAGTCTAAATATAGAATGGGGTGAAGATATATCAACAGAAGCTTATCGTAAATTAGGGAATGAATTAACAGAATATTATTATATTACTCACTGGCCAATGATAATAAAACCATTTTATATTATGCATTCCAAAAATCCAAAATATAGTGAATCTTTCGACTTACAAATGGGATGGCTTGAATTAACTTCAGGTGGATCGCGAGTCCATAATAAAGATCACCTAATTGCTGCGCTTGAATCTAAAGGCTTAAATCCTATATCTTTTAAGTCCCACCTTAAAGTATTTGATTTTGGAATGCCACCTCATGCTGGATTTGGCTTAGGGATAGACCGTTGGATCACTTTTTTATGTGGATTAGATGATATTCGGGAATCAATATTTTATCCACGTACTCCAGATCGCTTAACTCCTTAGTTTTTTAAAATCTAAAAATAACCTTATTAATATTTAAATTATGAGTGAAGATTATATTCAAGATTATATTAAGGCTGGAAAAGCAGTAATAGCTGCCAAGAAGTTAGCAAGAAAAATTATTCATCCTGGTGCATTGTTTTTAGAAATTGCTAATAAATGTGAAGCTGAAATTATAAAAAACGGTGCAAATTTGTCTTTTCCTATTAATATGTCTTTAAATGAGATAGCTGCCCACTATAGTCCGCCAATTGATGATGATACTATTGTTCCAGAAAGAGGTTTGTTAAAAATTGATTTGGGGTCTCACTTTAACGGTTATATAGCAGATTCTGCTTTTACAATAAATATTGATGGAGATCCAAAGCTACAAAATTATATAGATGCGGCAGAAGAAGGTCTTGAAGCTGCAATTGCTCTATTTAAGCCTGGTACTAAATTATATGAGTTAGGAGGTGCAATTGAAGATAAAATTAAAAGCTATGGCTTAAAACCAATTAGAAATCTTGGCGGTCATGAATTGAAGCAATATAATCTCCATGCAGGCCCATTTATACCAAATTATTTGGAAAAAAGGCATAACAATATATTAAAATCTGGAGATGCATTTGCATGTGAACCATTTGCAACTTCAGGAGAAGGATTAGTTGAAAATGGAGATCATGCCTATATATATCGATTTGTTAAAAAAGTAAAGAAAAATATGCCCTATGAGCTACAAAACTATATGAATAAAATTGAAAAAAACTTTAGACGACTTCCATTTTCACCAAGATGGATTGAAAATAACAATTTAAT
This sequence comes from Promethearchaeota archaeon, assembly GCA_016839585.1. Taxonomy (GTDB): domain Archaea; phylum Asgardarchaeota; class Lokiarchaeia; order Sigyniarchaeales; family SOKP01; genus Loki-b32. The sequence goes on along the minus strand of JAEOTZ010000056.1, from coordinate 28,464 downwards.
ACCTAAGAATAGAATAATGAGAATTGTTAATGATTTTCTAAGAAAACAAATCCTTGATAAATATCCTATTTTAATAGAAAGAACTCGTGAACCCGTAGCTCAACAAGAGCACACAATAGTAATTGATAAGGAAGGGAATACAATTGTTACCACTGAAGAATGAAATTCGAAGTAAAATCTCAATTATTATTTTATGCGCAGGAGAGGGAACACGCTTCAAGGAAATCACTCAAAATATACCAAAACCATTATTGAAAATTAAATCTTTAAATAATAGTACGATTTTACATCATACCATAAATAATTTTATAAAGCTAGGAATAAACCAAATAGCAGTAATTAAAGGACATTTAGGATATCAAATTGATGAATTTATTTCTTCACTTAAAAAAACAAAAAAATACCTAACAGCTAGATTATTAATTATTGATTCAGGTATTGATTATAAGTTAGGTCCTTTATATTCATTCTTATCTATAACTAAGAATAATATGATTTTTAAGAAAAGTAATCTATTTCTCGTAATTCCTGGAGACACAATATTTGAGTTTAGTCTTCTAAATGAACTTATTATTACACTAATGAATAATTCTAATCTCATTCAAGAATATCCAATAATTTTTTACAGAAAAATAAAAGTTAATATTTTAAAAGAAAAACATAACAAGATTATTCAAAAATCCCCCAAGTTCATATCAATTATCCAAATTGAAAGAAAAAATTCGAAAACCTTTTTAAGAGCAATTCAACAAGAAGATTTGAGAGTTTTTCAAGATATAGAGTTTATAAGGCAAGCAATACCAGTATTCTTATTTAATTTCAAAATAGTGAGTGAGTTTTTAAAATTAAAAGGAAAAGTCTCAGTAAACACAATATGGGAAATTATTAATTATATGATTAATAATGGAGAAAAAATAATTGCCGTTGAAATTGATAATAGATTTGAATTTTATGATATTGATTCTAAATTGGATTTGTCTAATTATAATATTAAAAAAAAAAAGATGGACAATAGGAACTCAGATATTACTCAGATTTGTAGTAAGTAAGGAATTAACGATATTATACCCATATGAAACAAATCTGTAATCAAAGCTCCTATTCTTTAGCACACATTTTTTAATGTTAGACTCTGTTTTAATGTCTCGTGTTTCAAAAAAAAAATACACGCTCGACAAGAATTTGAGTAACAAAGTGTGTGAATCTCTATTTTCATCAGTAATATAAGCGTAAATCCATTAAAACTGCTCGCTTAGATGTTTATATTTAGTTCTACTGTATAAGATACTACAGGAACATCATGAAATAACTTTAGAAAAGATACAGAGTATTTATTTACTCCTTGAGATATCAAATAAAAAAATATTGTCGGAAATAACGATTACATTAGAAATATTGTTACAAATTTGTTGTTATTTGATTTGATTTTATGTAACTACTCCAATGCATTATTAGACCTATTATCCATCCAATTAAATATATAACAATTTGACTATTTAAATGTTTTTATTAAAATTTAAAGCATATTCATACCTTTAAAGCACAATTTTTGAAGTTTAAAATAATTTTCATTTTGAAACAATATATAAATCTGTATTTACTTTATTTATAAAATATGACAGATCAAGGACAAATACCTATTAAAATTGAATTATACGGCATTGGAACGCTAAAAGGACAAATTAAAAGACACCTATCGCCTTTTTCTGCAGACGCTATAATTAATAAAATGCCAATTATTCTTCGTGGACGATTTAGCTTTGGTTCTAAAAAATACTGGACACTACCAGGTATAAAAATTTATAAAGGACTAAATAATAAATCAGTTTCAGAAGTGAAAGAGGGGGATATTGTATATAATCCTAAAACCGATGAATTAATAATAATTATAGAAGCTCTTGAAATGTCAAATAAGGTAAATATAGTAGGAAAAGTTATGAGTAATCTCGAATTATTATTAAAAGCAAGGAATGGATTAAATACTAAAATTCTTAGAGTATAGATTAAACAAAAAATTTAGTTTTAAACATGGCTGTTTCGAGAAGACTTTCAATTGTATTTCTACTATTTTATGTTTGCGTTATAATTTACTTATTATTATATTTATTTGTCCCTGATTTTCAAGATGCTATTAATAATTCAAGACAAAAATTAGCGTATATAACAGAAGGTACAAATTATTTTTGGGCACTATTTATCTCCCTTATTATTTGTCTTCTTGGAAGTGCTAGTATCGGATTTCCTGTGCCATTTCCCTTTATACTCTTTTTCTTTTCAAATTCAATCATCACAGAATTTGGGCATAGTGGTTTAATACTAATCTTTGGTCTTGGGATCGCTGGTGGGCTAGGTGCTGCTTTAGGTGAACTTACAAGTTTTTTATTGGGAAGAGGAGCTCAGAAAATGGCTTCAATATCAGAATCAAAAACTTTAGAAAATGTTCAAGGGTTTGGTAGATTAGTTTTAGAACATCCAAAAAGTATGTATCTATATATATTCATAGCAGCAGCTCTTCCAATTCCAGATGATCCGCTATGGATAGCTTTAGGAATGTCAAAGGAAAAAATAAATTTTTTTAAGTGTCTTCTTTTTGGATGGATTGGTAAAAATTTTACAACCTTATTTTATGTTTTTCTTCCTATTTTGATTAATTTAGGAATTTCTGCTTCTGAAGTCGAACTTAATGATGTTTCAAGCGTGATAACTGAAGCTTTAATGCTTATAGCTACACTTACCATCATGTTTTTCATTCTGGCATTTGATTGGAATAAGTTTATTGATAAAAGAAGTAAAATAAAAGCTAAAGAACGTTAAAACAGAAGATTTTAAGTTATTACTCATTATTATTTAAGCAATTTTTGCAAACAAAGACAATTTTTCTTTTTTCCTTAGAATTTTCATCGAAATAAACACGTTTATAAATAAAATTCTTACATATCTCACAAACTGCTTGAGTACGTGTTTCTTCTAATAATGGACCTAAGTGTTTAAAATTAGAAGTCATGGAATTAAATATATGATTTCATTTTAAGCGTAATTTCAATTTTAGAAATAAGATCTTTTTTGTTTTTATTATTTCTATTTTTTCTATTGTAGTTTCCTCCTTGTCCTTTGTTAAAAAATGGACGGCTCCCTAAAGACACATTGGCGATTTCTACACTAGGATACATTCTATGCTTAAGAATTTCTGCAATTTCTACAGCTGTACTGATTTCTTCTCCTTCTCCTTTTATCAAAAGGGCTTTTTTCCCACCCGATAATGCAAAAATCGCATTTTTTATTGTTTTTTCTTTTTCAGCTCTATTCTTTATGATGAGTGTTGTCTCATTTGCCATGATAGAATATCATTGGTAAAAATATTTTCTAATTAATTTAAAAGAAGTATGATATATCAATTAATACTCCAATTAATATAAAATTTTGTTAAATTCTTAAACTGATATATGATCTCGAAATATTTAAGTTTTAAAATAAGATTTGAAAAATTTCTAAATCTGTCGAATGTTCTTAATATCTAATTAAGATATTTTAAGAAATTAATTTAAATAAATTAGGCGAGAAAATTTAGTTCTACTCGAGAATTTAGCTCTTCCAATATTTTATTATACTCAGAACTTCTTTCTTCAAAATATTCAATTACTTTTCTCTCATTAGTATCTAAGTAATCGTAATAGGGAAATATCACTTCTATTCTTTTAGAAAAATCCTCCATTAATCGTTCATACCATTCATTAGGTTTTTTTAACATATTTTGGACTTTTTTTTGCAGTTTTTCTTTTCTTAACTTATATTTTTCATGCTCATTCTTTTCGATTAATTCATCCAACTCGTCGTAAATATCTGATATTACCTTCTCTATCTTTTCCCTAAATTTAGGAATTCGATATGATTTTTTGAAAAACGCAGGATCCCACTCATATAGATATCGTTCATCCTCCCCAGCTTCTTGTTCATTATCAGTCACTACAATATCTTCCTTAGGTACTAAAATTAATCCAAAATTTCTTTGTAATTGAGCCAGTGCTTTCTTACGGAGTGTCTGATCAATATAATTAACTTCTTCTATTACTTTCTTCATATTTTTATTGATTTTATCTATTTCTTTTTCAGAATTTTTAAGCATTATTTCCTTCTTTAACTCGTATTTCAATTCGATAAGATTATAAGTAGAAGAAATGCCTCTATTTGGATCTTTTAATCTTAACCCAGCTACTCCTAAAAAATGTGAATCTGATTTTCTTTCACAATGATCAAAGACTAATCCAAGAGCGTAAGGATTAGGGATTTGGTAACCTAATTGAGTCATACAATCAATTGGAGAATAAAAAAAACCAAAACCTGGATGTGTATGCCACCAACCAATTATAAAATCATTTCTTTTATCTTGGATAGATCTTTCAAAGACTGAGGCATCAATTTGTGCCATATCAACGTATTGTTTATTTTCATATTTTACACCTGCTCTATCTCCAACTACCATTGGAATTGCATCTTTTATTTTAACTTCAGCTTCATTTTCTACTGATCCTATTAAGATACCATATACTTCACGCCATTTACTCTCATCTAAATGATCATTTGCATATCTTATAGCATAACCACAAATTTTTCTATATGCTTTATATGTCAAATGAGCAGGTGAATAATAAGGATCTATCTTTTTCTTTTTCATTATTTCCTTTTTTTTTTTAAAACTTTATTTCTTATTCTATATAGAATTTAAATAAAGATTTAATATATAAATTGTTTTAATGTCCAATTTCTTTAAAAATGAAAGTACTAGCTATTTGCGGTCTTCCCGGTGCTGGTAAAAGTACAGCGATAGATGCAATAAGAAATTTAGGATCTGTCATTATAATGGGTGATATTATTAGAAATGAGGCAAAGAAAAGAAAGCTTGAACCTACTAGTGAAAATTTAGGCAAAATTGCTAAGGAATTGAGGTTAAATAACGGTCCTAATATAATTGCTGAAAAATGTGTAGACTTAATAAATAAGCAATATAATAACATTATTTTTATTGACGGATTGAGATCTATGGCTGAAGTAAAGGTTTTTCGAAAACACTGGAAATTTCCTATAATTGCTATAGTTCTAGAAGAGAAAAGAAGGTTTAAAAGACTTTTTGAAAGAGCTCGAAGTGATGATCCAAAAAGTATTGATGATTTAAAAGATAGAGATAAGAGAGAAATCGAATTTGGTCTTGAAGAGGTTTTAAATAATGCAGATTACACAATTAAAAATGATTCAACTAAGGAAGATCTTAAAGAAAGAATTAGAAAATTAGTTTTAGATTTAATTCATAACTATTAAGGTAAAAATACTCTATTTTAAATAATCAACAATTATTTTTGCTAAAGAAACTGTACTTACTTCATTATCAATTGAGTCAGTACCAATTATTTTATCTGCGCCTGCTTTCAATATTCGATATTTAGCTTGATCTAACAATAATGCGTGCGTAGCTACAGCATAAATTCTTTTTGCTCCGCTTTCTCTAGCTAATTTAATTGCTGTCGCCATAGTACCTCCTGTTGCAATAATATCATCTGCAATAACAACATCTTTACCTTTAAGGCTCAACTTTCCTGACATCTTAATTTCACCTGTTTTTACATCTCTACTTTTCTCGAACACGTCAACAGGAACACTTTCTCCAAAATATTTTGCAAAAGCTTTTGATCTCTCAATTCCTCCCTTATCAGGTGATACTACAACGATATCTTCTGCTCCAAGAGTTTTTATATTATCTGCTAGAAGTTTCATTGAGTCAATATTAATTGCTTTACATGAACATTTCTCTAAAATCACTGGAGCGTGAACATCTACAGTATAAAATTCATCTATACCTAAGGAATTAATAATATGTATAATAACATGACCAAATTGAGTTTCTCCTGGCCTAAATATTTTATCTTGGCGAGCATATGCAAGATAGGGTACAACAACAATGATTTTTGATGCGCCCATACGCTTAACAGAATTAATCATCATAAAAAGTTCCATTAATCTGGCATTTTGATTATTATTCGAACTAGGTCCTGTTGATTGAATAATAATAACTTCTTTTCCAGCTATTATAGTTTCATCCTCAATATTAATTCTTAGGTAGTTTTCCCCATCTGGAAATTTCTTAACTTCAGTATTTATTGCTTCAATTCCTAACTCTTTTGCGATTTTTACTCCAAGGATTTGAGATGCGGGTCCTACGATTAAGATCTTTTCCATCTAATTTCACCTTTTAATATTATATTATCATTTTTTAATTTATAATTTTCTTTATTCTAACTCTTTTAGAAATTCAATAGAATATTTAAAAATTTCTTCTCGATGACCTTTAAAAGAATGTCCTCCAGTATCAAACTCAATTGCATTTTCATCATTTAATCCAAGTTGTTTTTTTATTTGAAAAAAATTTTCAAATGGGATTCTTTGATCATCCTTGCAATGCGCGATCAATATTCTTTTATTTAAAGGATCTTTTTTTAAAAAATATTTAGGACTTATTTTTTTGATAATATCTTCTTGAAACTTTATTGTAGTCGTGCTATAATCATATCTTGTGCAGAGGGCTATGTTCCTCTTCACTCTATGATCAGTATACCCATGGGTTAATATTATTGCGCCTCCCATGCTTCTGCCAAATAAAAATATTTTTTCTTCCAAAAGCCTATTGAATTGCTTCTCTATAATCCAGTCAATTACTAAGTGAATATCTGAAAATATTTGTAAAACCATTTTATACCATATTGAACCTGTCTGTTTTTTAGTTTCTCCATGAGCCCGATAATCATAGGATAGAACATAACATCCTGCTTTAGCAAATTTTTCAGTATAAGATTTTACAAAAGGAGTTTCTCTATGATCCCTTAGACCCCCTAAAATCACAATAAAAGGAGCTTTTGATGGAGTATCTAAGGTATAATATATTGAACCTTTAAGATTGATATTACCTGAATTTACAGGAATATCAATATTTTCAATTATAATATCTTCCATCATGAAACAAGATTAATTTTTTTTATATTTATATTTTTCAATTAACCTTCTTAAAGTTCTTATAGCTAGTTCAGCACAATGTTTATGATCTTCTGGAAGACCATTTAGAGCCATTTCTATATCTTTTGATTTTAGATTTTCAGCAAATTCCAACGATCTCCCCTCGATTAGCATAGTTATTTGACTTCCACATGCAACAGTAGCACCACATCCATCAGTAATAAAATTAGCTTTTTCAATTTTATTATTTTTGATTTTTAAAAAAAATTGCATAGTATCTCCACAAGAACCCTCATAAATATGGCTTTCAGTTATTTCATCATTGGGTGGTTTACCCCAATTTCTCGGATTATGGAACAATTCTATAATTCTCTCATTAAATTCCTTAAGCTCTTTGTCAATAATCTCTTTTTGAAGTTTATTAACAAATTCATCAAAATCATCCTTAGACATAAATTAATTATACCTCTATTGTTAATATTTGAATTTTTGGATAAAAATCTATTTTAATTTATTCAGAATTGTCTAAATGCGTTAATACATGTTTTTCTAGGCTTATGAAATCCTCAGGATTCTTATATTTCTTAACTATCTCAATTATTTTTTCGTTTAGTTCTTTATGCTCTGCAAGACAATTAGTTGTACTTAAAAATTCTTCTCCACGACGAATTACAGCTGTATTTTCTGTTACTTTAATTAATTCTGTTGCAATTACACCATTAATATAGATTAAATCTGCAAGCATATTTTTAATATAAAGCAATAGTGCAATTTGCTCCTTTGTGATAGACATAATTAGATAAAGTTTCCCTAAAATAAAAATTACCATAATTAATCATTAAATGATATTAATTAGAAGCAGTTTTATTTGATTTAAGGTTTGATCTAAATATAAATCAAAATTAAAGTTTTAATTGTATTAAGCAATTTGGAGAAAGATTACATTCTAATTTAAGGTGATAATACTTTAGATTATAAAGATTTTCATGATGGGTTATTGTCCTTAGGATTGGTTTTAATTTTATTTTCACTAACTTTTATGATAGGATCAATTATTCTAAAACCCTATATTGCATTGGATCCTCATGATAGAGATTTTATTGTAATTCTATGTTTTATAAATATAGTGTTTTGTATATATTACTTAATGGAAGTTATTCGATTAGAAAAAGTCTTTAAATTAGAGAATAAAAATATTATTAGATTTGGAAAAAGATTAGGAATAGTTACCATTCTTTATACTCCTCATTTCTTTTTCTTTATTTCAATTTTCTTTAAAAACTTACATAATTTAGAAATAATGATGGCATTTCTGATTTCTCTTATAGAAGCAATGCTAATCTGTGTAGCGTTAAAGGAAGTTTTCGATCTTGTATTCTTAGAAGAATCACAGAGAGATTTTAAAATAGAAGAAAATCGGAAAAAATATATAGAAAAAGAAAAAAAACCAATACTCGGAGAAATAGATAATTTTTAATTACTTATAATAAGATTGTTCTACTTTTTTGTTAATTTTTCTATAGCAGATTCAATCATGTTTAGTTTAATTGAGTATTTTTCCATAAGTTCAGCGAACTTATCAACATCAATTTCTTTATTTTCTTTTAATAATTTTAACTCGTTTATTGTTCTAACTATTGCTGCTCTCTTATCTGCTAATTTTTCACGTTTACTGTATGGAATTTTTTGTTCTAATTTTTTCCTTTGAAAAGATTTGAACCTCTTTATATTCAAATCTTTTGGCACGAATTTTGTTAAATAAATTGTTGATTTTGGCACAAACGGGGCTAAATTCTCTGGAATTATAACTATAGGTTCTGGATCTTGGATTTTTTTAATATCTTCATACTCTAATTGTTCCACATTACTCTCTTTAAGATTCTCCTTTACTATTGATAAATTTAAATCTATATTTTCTTTTTCTTCACTTGAAGGTGGAAGATTTTGAAGCATATTTTCCCAAATATCTCTTGCTTTTATAAAATACCATAGTGCTTTTTGCTGTAGTTTTCTGACTTTTTCTTGATTTATATCTGTGAGTGAGGATTCTAATGATGCTTTAGCTTTAAGAGAGCATGATTTCCCCATATCATAATGAAATTGTGCTCTTATTTGTTGTTTTTTTTCTTCTTCATGCTTCTTTAAATAGAATAAACGTTTTGATAAAGCAGAAAGTCCTGAATACAATTTCGAAGCAAAATATATATTATTATTATTTTCTTCCTGTAAGGCTGAGATACTTTGAGCTAAAATTCTAGCTTCCTCAGAATTTAATTCAAGATTATCAGAAGATAAGGTTATGCTTTTATCATTTTGATAAATAGCTGCTGCGGTAAAATATGCCGCAGTTTTATAAATTTTGCTACATTCGGTCATAGCAACAATAGAATTTTCCCATTCTTCATCTTCTTCAAAAATTTCGGAAAGTTGGGAATAAGCTCTTGCCATAACCCATAATACCCTTCCACACTCAAACATTATATCTTGGATTTGAATTTCCCGATTCTCAATCGGATCATAAAAAATAGGGGTTATATCTAGCTCCTTTAAAATTCTTCTATGACTTTCACTTTCATAATTAATATTCAATATTTTAGTATATTCTAGAATGAAATTTAGATCATCTAAGTTAAAGTGTTCATCTTCTTTTTCTAATGCCCCTTCTATTTTCTTAATTGAGAAGTGAAGATATCTGATGCGTCGTAAGGTTTCTTCATCAAACATCATATAAAAAACGCCAAGAAAAATTTTTTTTTTAAAAATTATGTTAAATAACAATATTTATTATTTCCTTTAATATTTTTTGATGAATGAGTTTGCTTTATCGATTTTATTAAATTTAAGATTTCTTTAAATTTATTACTGATTAAAAATATCTTTTAAAAATTATTGACTAAAAAGATTTATAATTCCTTTAATATATTCGATATCTGCTTGAACAGTTTGATTATAGGAAGACTCACCAAATTCTTCTGGTTCTCCTTGATAAAATAAAACATACTCAAATATTTTATCATCAAATCGTAAATGAAAAATAAGTTCTAAATCCACTGATATTTTATAATAAAAGCCAGCCTCCCCAAAATTAAAAAAAATGGGCGTTATGGTTTTGATTTTTTCAAATATTTTTTTCGATATGATTGAAATATTTTTGCCATTTTAAATCGGCTTTAAAAGCATCTTTAACCTTTAATTTTATATTTATCATAATTATAACTTTTTTCTTCTCAGTCTATTTAAATAAAAAAATAATAGTGAATATATTTAAAAGAAAAAACTAAGTAGAAAGTGTATAAATAAGAAAAATTTTAGAATAATTGAAAACATGATGTAGAGAACTCTAAAAATTATTAATGTACATAAAAAATGAATGAAAATTATGTTTTTATTTTCGAATTTGTATCCGGTGGTGGTTTTAATCAAGTTGATATACCCTCTTCCTTATTTTGTGAAGGATTTGGTATGTTAAGATCTATTATCGCAGATTTTAAGGCGATGGATTTTATTATTAGTACAATATTAGATTACCGAATTTACTTCTTATCAAATTTATTGGAAGCGGATATAATTCATAAAGTTGATGCTAAAGATAACTACATTAATATTTTTAAGAATCAAGTTAGAAATTGTAAATATATTTTTATAATTGCTCCAGAATCTTCGAATATCTTATATGAGTTAACTGAAATTGCTAAAAATTATAAAAGGATAATATTAAGCGTGGATTTAGAAGGTATTAAATTAGGTACTTCAAAAATAATGACTTATAGTTTTTTCAAAAGAAATAAAATAAATACTCCAAAAACATATCTAATACCTTTAAGGAATAAAAAATTTGATTTAGAATTCATTATCCAAAAATTTAAGGAATTAAAACGTCCTATTATTATTAAACCTGAAGATGGGGTTGGTGCAGAATCAATTTATTATTTTGGAAGTGAAAATCAAATAAGAGAGTTCTTTCATAGTTTGGATAATAGTTTTGAATATAATAGAACCTATATACTTCAAGAATTTATTGACGGAAGAGATTTAAGTATTTCTTTAATTGGTAGTTCATCCAATTTAAATTCTCAAATCGCTACACCTATTTTTTTAAGTATTAATTCACAAGATGTAGAAATAACAAACCTTAAAATTAAATCTGAATATTTTGGAGGATATACACCAGTAGAAGATCAAAAGGAAATACTAAATTATTTATCTAAAATATTAAATAAAATTAATCTATCAAAATTTAGCGGGTATTATGGTATTGATTTCATACAAAAAAAAAATAAAACCGTTCATTTTTTAGAAATCAATCCAAGATTAACAACATCATATATAGGACTTAGAAATGTAATTGATATTAATCCAGTTGAGTTAATAATAAATTCAAAATTAAATTCAATGAAACCTGTAAAATTAAAATACCATAGCCATTCAAATTTCTCTAGAATAGAGCTAATTTATACTGGATCTAAATCAATTAATGAAATCAAAGAGTCCTTATTTCCAAAATTACTGAATATGATCTCTGAACTTGTTACTCCTCCAATTTCATTTAATAAATCAAAATTCTTTTCTTGTTTTCTCGCAACAAAAACAAAAGATTTAAGTTCGTCAAAAAATAGGTTGAATGCTATATTAAGTACTTTAGAACAATTTGATTTCAAAGTTCTTAAATCAAGGTTAGTAAAATAATCGTAAAACCACCATAGTGTAATAATAGAGAAACAATCAAGGTTGTTTCGATTTTTAACCCTTTCTTTATACTCATACTATAGGATAATAGCCATAACGACCATACTTGAAGCACGATCATTAAGACTTTATCTAAAAAATTAATAAAAGCAATATGAATAATTCCAAAATATACAAAAATATAGTGTGATAATAGGTATAATATCATAGGGAAAAATACAATCGCAAAAGATATAAAAAAATTTAACGTATTTTCATTTTTGTTATAAAATAGACGAGAAATTCCTTCAATAATGATAAAATATATTATAAAATTTAACAGAAAACTAAGAATTAATAAAATTTGAAAGTTAAGTTCTAAATTATTTTCATTAGTCTCTATAAAAAATAGTAATAGGGGGTAAAATTGGTTTAATCGGCTTAATATTGTCCCAATTATTAATATTCCGATTGAGATTAAAATTGCATATATTCTATCTTCTTTTTTAAATTGAATAAATCTTTTAGATGTTATCACCATTAATCTTCTTAAAAAAGGCGATTTAAACTCTCTAATTGCAAAACCCTTCTCTCTAATTAATTCAATATCATCTTTTAAAGAATTATAAGCATGAACACCTAATTCTTTTAGATAATATTTTTTATCCTCTTTTTGTGCGATTAATTCAGATAAAGTATCCAAATGATGATAAATTGTGCCTGTACTTACTCCTAGTTCTTTTTTAAGCAGGGTAAATGAAGAAAACTCATTATCTCCAATTATCTTTATAATTTTTCTACGTAATTCATGACCTAATGCGTAGTAAAAACTTCCTTCTACATCCTGACTATCATTTTGATTTGACTTTTCATTACTATCCATATTAATCGTTAAATTTTATCCTGATCCTTTCTCTTTTGTTAATAATATATTTATTACATTAATTACAATTAAAAGAAAACCGGTTAAAAACAAATAAAAACCAACTCCTAAACTCAAGATGTAATCACTTTCTTGAGAGAGAAAATCGATGAAAAAAATTAATAGGAAACCTATACCAACAGATGATAATATTACTGATTTAATTCTAAGTTTAAAATCGTAGACAACAATAATACTTGCAGCAAAACAAATGATGCCACTTAAAAACGGGAACAAATAAAGAAAAGAATCTTCAATTGCAACACTTGTAGCAATCACATACCTGTCTAATAATGTATAATTAGAAAACCAAGAAAAAAATTCAGATAATATAAGTAATATTGAGCCAGTGAATCCGAAAATTATGAAATCCAGATTTTTTTTAAGCTTGATTTGAAATTTTACTTTATCCATATTGAAAAACTATAAAAATTCAAAAGGAATATTATAAAGATAAAATTTAACAAATTTATTTTTTTTTAAATTTTTAAGTAAAAAAGACTAATAATAATTTGAGTAAAAATGTCATCACAAATGGAAGTAGAAGTAAAAACTGAATCTCCACCTCTTTTTAATTATTTACAGCAAGCGATTCCCCTTGAGGATATAAGAGATTATGCCTCTCCAAGACGTATAACTTCTATAGATTTTCTTAAAGGATTTGCGATAATTTTTGTAATTTTAGCACACACTTCTCAAGGATGGCTTGATTCTGAATCTAGATACATTTATGGACTCTTATTTGCTTTATTAGATATTCTTGGACCCTCATTGTTTGTGTTTCTCTCTGCACTTAGTGTAATATTTAGTATTAAAAGAAAAGAAGGTGTCTTACCGAATAAGATAATCCGAAATCGTATTTTTACACGAGGAATAGTAATGATAATTATTGGAATGATTACTAATTTAGTAGGTCTTGATCCAGAAACAGGAGAAGTTGTGGTAATTATATTTGGTTGGAATATTATTACATTTATAGGATTCACTCAAATATTTTCCTTCTATATATTAAAACTTAAAAAGAAGTGGCGTATCGTAATTGGTTTAATAATTATTATTAGTTCACCTTATATTCGAGCATTTCTTTATGAAGGTAAAGAAGCAGGAAATTTATTAATAAGTTTCTTTCATTATATTATAACTTCACCCACTCCTCATTTAACACTTGTCCCATGGATTTCAATATGTTTTATTTCTACCATTTTTGGCGAATATATTTTTGAAGCAATGAATAAAGGAACAGATGATGCTTATATAGGACTATTCCGAATATTTTTAGTTTGGGGTATTGCCTTCATCATAATAGGAATTTTTGCACCACTTCCCAATTTTGGTTTTGAATTAATGACTGCTGATACTATTATAGGAGGGATCGCTGAATATCCTCATTTACATTTATTAGAAGTCGCTAATAACCAAGATTTTTTTGAAATTCTCGGAATGCCATTATTTCTGATAAGAGGAACCAGTGCTAATATGTTTTATAACCAAGGTGCTGCATTGACTATAATTGCTATATTTTTTTATTTTCTTGATATTAAGAAGAAATCAAACGATTTCACTAATGTATTAATATATTATGGTAAAGTCTCCTTAAGCCTATTTCTATTACATTTTTTATTTATACCCCTTTTTATTGATCGATTTGGAGTAGCGCTATATCTTGTTATTGGTCTTTCATATGTAGGATTTTTAGGAATTTTAATGTATATTTGGATGGAATATGCCAATGGAGTGGGTTCACCCGAATATCTTATGGTGCAGCTTGGGAGAATTGGACAGAAATCAGGAGAAGCAGTTAAGAAAACTACTAAAAAAGTATATGCTAGAATCAAAAAGCGCGAAAGAGTCAAAAAGATGGAAGATTTTATGAAAAAGTTAAGTAAAGACAAAGAGAATTAAAAATTAACTCAAATGATATCTTAAATGAAACCTACACAATTTTTTTTTATTTCTGCTTGCGTAACAAATCTTGGTTACTTAATTTTAACCTTTTTTTTCTTCTATTTTTTAAATAGTCCTATAATGAATAAAGATAATAATGATTTCCTTACTTTTTATAACGCGGGTTTAATAGTAATAAAAGATTTACCCAATTTATACAATCCTTCAAAATATCTTTTTCCATTCAGATATTTCCCTATATCCGCTTATTTTTTTACTCCTTTCTCAATATTAGGATTTGAATTAGGATATTTTGTTTTTCAAATTTTCAATTTTCTTTTGAATATTATTATCATTTATCTCATTTATAAGATTATCCAATTATATTCAAATTTAAACAATCTCAATTATGAATTAGAAAATTTTAAAGATCTCTTTAATAAACCCGAGAATAACAGTATTCTTTATCAATACGCTATATTGATAATAATGCTCCCTCAATTTATGAATTATTTTTTAGGGCAAATCAATACTTTAGTTTCTATTTTTATTCTTACTTCAGTCTTTTATTTTTTAAAAGGAGATGATAAAAGCAACTTTATTGGAGGTTTAATGTTAGGATTTGCTATCCTAATTAAACCCACACTTATCCTTTTAATACCGTTTATTTTACCCGTATATTACTCAAAAACCACCAAGAAAATTGACTTTCAATTTAAAACTACATTTATTAGGCTTTCTGGTATATTAATTTTAATGCTAATCTCTAGTATTTATTTTATAGTTTCCCCTGGATTGCTAGAAGGTTTTATTGAGGTTAATTTTACAGGAAACTACACAACAATTATTGGAAACTTAGATATAAATGCTTCTTTTAGTCTTAGTCGAAACCTTATAACTCTTTTTCAATTGATTGAATTCAATGTTAGCAATTTTATTCTTTTCCTAATAACAATTTTATTATTTATGATTCCAATATTAACATATTTTATACTTTCATCGAATAAGACAAATGGATTAATTGATGGATATTTAATTGGAATTAGTGTCATATTAATCACCTATTATGATTCTTGGCCACATTATCTAGTTATATTAACCCCATTCATAATTCTTTTTACCTTAATTAATAAGAATTTTAAATATTATAATATAATTAGATTTGTTCATCATTTGTTGGCTATATTAGTTGTAATATCATGGGGTATCTTTTACCTTACCTATGAATTCTTTCCATTCAATTTATGTGGTTTAATTTTATTACTTCTACTTTATTTTTCACTAATTATTTTTTATAAGCAACAATAATAAAGAATTAAAATAATATCTTCTTAATTCTTTTTAATCTTTATTTAATTGAGTTTTAATTATAATAGGATAATCATAATGTCATCTACAAATGAAAAAGTTCAACGCGTAGAAACGCCACCACTAGTGGAATATTTAAAAGAAGAGATTCCTATCGAAGATATTAAGGATGTGTCATCACCTAAGCGAATTGCTTCAATAGATTTTGTTAAGGGTTTTGCTATGTGTTTTATAATTTTAGCACATTCCGCACTTGCATGGGTCGATGATGATTGGAGGTATATATATGGTCTTGTTTTTGCTTTTTTAGATATATTGGGTCCCTCCTTATTCGTTTTTCTTTCAGCCCTTAGTGTTATCTTCAGTATTAAGCGAAAGAAGGGCAAAACATCATCTAAAATTATCCGTAATCGTATTTTAACTCGAGGAATCATAATTATTGTAATAGGTATACTTTTTAACCCAATGTCGTTATATACTTCTGGTGAAGATATTGCATTTCCTATGAATCTATGGGGTTGGAATTTTCTTGTATTCATAGGTTTCTCACAAATATTTTCTTATTATGTGTTAAAATTTGGTAAAATTGTAAGAGCTGTGATAGGCACTATAATTATTTTCATTTCACCTTATATCAGAGATTTCCTATTTACTTATAAGGATGATAATGTAGGTATATTGATATTACATTTCCTAATAACATCTCCACTCCCCCAGGTACCTTTACTACCTTGGCTTGCAATATGTTTTATCTCCACAATATTCGGAGAATATCTTTATGATGCTATGATAATTGGAACTGATGAATCATATAGAAAACTATTTAAAACTTTTTTAAGATGGGGTGTCTTCCTAGTCGTGCTAGGCCTTACATTAGGCTTTTGGTTACATACGTTTTCGGATTATGAATCCAAAGAATTTTTAGATTTTAAATCAGAGTATTTACATGTTGATTTATTAAGAATTGCCAATCAACAAGATTATTATCATTTTATTGGAATGCCAGATTTCATGATAAGAAATACAACGTCAAATATGTTTTATAATCTTGGTGCTGCACTTCTCATCATTGCAGTGAGTTTTTATTTCATTGATATAAAGAAAAAATCTAATCAATTCATAAAAATGATTATCTATTATGGGAAAGTTAGTTTATCATTATTTTTAATTCAATATCTATTTCTTCCCTTGTATATTGGACAATTTTCGATAATATTTTTCCCTATTGTGTTTGTTGCTTATTGTGGATTTCTTGGTTTAATGATGTATATATGGATGGAGTATTTTAATGGAGTGGGTTCTCCTGAATGGATTATGGGTCAACTTGGAAGAGTAGGACAAAAAACAGAAGAATTTGTTAAGAAAGAAACTCATGTGATTGCAGAAAAGGCAAAAGAAACTATTCACAAATTAAAAAAAGAGGAATAATACTATTCCTTATAATAATTAAAAAGTTATGATTTTTCATTTAAAAATTATTATTTACTTTTAAATAATTATAAATATCTTTAAGATAACATATAAATATCTTTAATAAACTATATCAAATAAGAATTAAAGAGATATTTCAAAATCAATATAAAATAACCCATGTAATACTTTATATTTTACAATAGAAATCTAAAAATTTATAAGTCTAAATAAATAAAAGTTTAGAAATAAAAACCAAATATTTTTAATCATAAAAGAGGTTGATAGAAATTGCAATCGGGGCAATTTAAATTTAAAATAACTTTATTTGGACCAGGTGGAGTAGGAAAAACGTCGTTACTTCTTCGCTATATTAAGGATTACTTTAGCGATGATTTAAAAAAAACCATTGGAAGTAATTTTTTGATCAAAGATGTTGAATTCGAAGGGAAACAAGTCCGTCTTCTCCTATGGGATATAGGTGGTCAGCCACAATTTCATAAACTTCGCACAATTTATTTTAAAGGAAGTAATGGTGCAATAGGTGTTTTTGATTTATCATCAAACCAATCTCTTTTAAAAATTCCTGGTTGGATAAGCTCTATAAATAAATCAGTTAAAAGGAGAATCCCGATGATTTTATTAGGAAATAAACTTGATCTAGAGAGAGATGTTGATAAAGCAGAAGCTGAGGATTTAGCTAAAAGACTCAGTTGTGAGTATTTAGAATCTTCCGCGAAAACAGGAGAAAATGTTGAGTTAGCTTTTGAATCAATTGCTAAAGCATGCTTAGGCAATGCTCTTTCTGAATAAAAAAGATATAATTTTTGAGAAGTCTTTATAAATTTATTTTTAAGCTCTTTAGTTCATTAATAAGATTTTCAAGGTTTGTAAACTTTATTCCATTTATTCTTAAATCCCTTGCTGAACGTATATTATTTAAACCATCATCAATAAAAACGATTTCTTCAGGTTTACATTCTGCTTTTTGAATTGCTAATTTAAACAATCTTGGATCTGGTTTTGTCATGTGTACTTCAAATGACAAAATAAGTTCATCAAATAATTCCACAATTTCCTTATTTTGTTCCAATAAATAATGCCAATGGCTTGAATTTACATTAGATAAACATAATAGCTTGATTTTATTTTGTTCTTTTAGATTTTTTATTAATACCAGAAAATCTTCCTTGACATGAGAAATTACTGAGTTGAATGAATCAAAAAATTGTTCTTGATTTAAAGCGCAAGTTTGTAATAATTCACATGCTTGAGAATAAAATTCTATATTAGTTATTTTACCTTGATGGTATATATCTGATTGTCGCCAAAATTCAAGAAGTAAAGAAGAATTTGCTGTATTTAGAGGAGAAATTTCGATTACATCTTTGAAAAATCTACTAAAGTCGAGTTCTACTACTACTCCTCCCAGATCAAAAATAATAGCTTTTATTGTCATTTTTTTATAACATTATATTTGATTTTATTAATAAAAACATAAATTAATGATAGCTAGTGTCTGAAGTACACTTTACTAGAGAATTTTCGAAATGGGATTGGAAGTTTATACTTAGGAAAACCTCTTGTATCTTCTTCAAGCATTTTATATAATTCTCCTAATTTGATATTATTGAATTGTTTAGACGTACTTTTTTTTGGTCCAAAGGGCTGACCAATTAGTCTTTTTCTTACCGAGATTGTCTGATTATCTTGTTCATTCTTCCCAATTATAACTATATATGGAATCCATTCAACTTCTGCTTGTCTGATCTTTTTATTTAAGGTTTCACTTCTTTCATCAAAATCAGCTCTATAAGATTCCTTATTTACCATTTCTAGAATTTTTTCAGCATAAATATTTTGATTTTCTCTAACAGTAATAATTCGTACTTGAATTGGAGATAACCATGTTTTAAATCCAGGTACTATCTTATCTTTATTTCGAATAGCACTTTCAATCAAACCCCATAAAACTCTTTCTAATCCACCTGTGGGAGAATTGTGTAATATGATTGGATGTTTAAGTCTACCATCAGTATCAGTAAATGAAATATTATATTTTTCTCTTTTCTTGCCTTCATTATCAATCATATACTCCAATGAACTCTCTACATCAATCTGGTTTGTGGCCAATGTAGCACTTTTATTTTGAGCTGAAAGTACATTTCTCTCAAATTTTAATATATAATAATAGTATCTATCTTCCCATAATTCTAATAAAGTTGGGTGATTTTCAGATTTAATTAAATTAATGATCCACTCTTTATTTTCCTCATAAAAATCTTGTGTCACTCTAAATATAACATAACTTTTTATGCCTAATTCGTTTTCCAGATTCTTAATTAAATCATACTGCTTTCTAAACTCTTCAATTGAAGATTCCAAATCTTTGCACAATGTATGAAGATCCGGCATGATAAAACCACGTAATCGTCTTAATCCAGAAAGTTCACCCTCTTGTTCTCTTCGAAAATCATATTGTTCAAATTCATATGCTCGTAATGGAAAATAATGAGGTTTCAAATTCATTTGAGAGAATAAATCAAATAGAAGGAAATCACTCGCATATCTTAAAAGGTATCTATCTTTTCCAGATTCAAGCCAATAACTTCTCGCCGGAAATCGAGCTGTTTGAGCTGTTAATTTTTTATTCTTCACAGTGTACATAATTGGAGTTTCAATAAGTATTGCCCCATAATCTATTAATCTATCTTCTATGAAATTTTTGATTAAATTCTTCATAATAACTCCTCTAGTATACCATCTGAAATTTCCTGCATCTGTATTAGGATCAAAATCTACCAATTCAAAATCTTTCATCACTTTTATATGAGCTGGTTCATATGATTTATCCATTTTCCTAGAACCTAATTCTGATTTTAGGAATGAATAAAAATCTTGATCTTTTATTTCTGTAGGTAGTATCACTTCATTATTTTCATCAAATTCTAACTCTATTTCATTACCTGAAGTGGTGATAATTTTAAATACTGAATTTTTAACGTGTTCTTCAGGTTTAATAGCCAATTTCACATCTCTATACATTTCTGCCATTTCATGACCCAAACAGTTAACTTTGAATGATTTGTACCATCCAAATGGAGAAAATTTTGCTTCAATACCTCTTTCTTCTAAAAATTTAGCTATTTTAGGACAAACTTCCATAGCATTTTGGTCATTGCTAAGAAATTTGCTTAAATGTGCCCATGGATAAACTAAGACTTTATCAACACGATACATATCATGATCTTTAATAAGTTCTAATAATTTTCTTGGTTTTCCTTTAATCTCGCCTTTCTCAATCTTTTTATTGTATCCTCTTATCTCTTCATTTTTTTGTCGAAGCTTTTCTGGAAATCCCGTAATTTGTAGTATTGCAGCTTCAATTTCCTCTGCTCCTTGGCTAGCAATTAAATCAGTATCATAAGTATCTTGATCTTCTACAGAAACATAAGCTACTAAAACTAATCCATCCATTTTTATGAAATTTTCAGAAAAATCTTGAGGATTGCTTGTAGCTTCCTTATTTTTAATAACTTCAACGCCTTCAGAATGAATTAATAAAATTTTCATTTATTTTTCCTCCTACTAAGTCTTTAATGAAAAATCCTAAATATTTTACTTACTTTTGATATATAATTACATTTAAAATTCAAATGAATTATTACTAAAATAATTATCTATAAGGATGACTCTTAAAAATATTTTTTCAGAATTAACTGAATCATTAGACAAATTAGATCTCGATAGAGAAGAGATTTTAAAAATATCTCGAATAATAATTCGAGACTGTAGTATTGCGATAAAATCTATCCATAGGAAAGAATTTGATCAATATGAAATAAAAATGCAATCAGTAAAAAATAATCATGAGAAACTGGTATCACTGGTTAATAAAAATCCTGGTATTTTTTATAAATACTTGAAAACACCTGAACAAGAATACGCAGAAGCAGTTTCATTTTATTCAATTATCTTAAAAAAAAATCTCCCTATTCCTCACGAAATGAAAATCGATCCATTAAATTTTGCTTTAGGGTTAGCTGATGTTATAGGAGAACTACGGAGATATGCACTAGATAACATAAGAGATTCCCAAGTGAAAGATCTCAATGAAATATTAGAAAGTATGGATGATATTTATTCTAATTTGTTTTCACTCGATTACCCTTCAGGATTAATACAAGATCTAAGGCAAAAAACTGATCGAGCAAGATTGATTATTGAAAAAACTAGAGGAGATATATCAATATCTCTTCAGATGAATGATCTTAAAAGATGTATCGAAGATAATGTAAAGGAGGATTAATCCTTTCATAATTAATTTAATGAAGATTAAAAATGCCTTTTAATTTTGAAAAGATCAAACGAGAAAGTATGGTTAATTATGAAAAAGTATGGCTAGATTCAAAAAACCTCTTAAAACTGAAAGGAAAGTATTTCAATTTAGAAAAGAAGGGGAAATCTCATATTGTAAATGATTTTATCTCTGATGCTAGAGTAAAGATGATATCTCTAGGATTTGAAGAATTAATCCTTCCTATGTTTGTTGAAGAAGAGGAAATCTATAAACAGTATGGTCCAGAAGCAGCTTTAATTCTTGATAGGTTATTTTATTTAGCTGGGCTTCCACGTCCTGATATAGGTATTTCTAAAGAAAAAATCAAGAAAATTCGAGATGTAGTACCTAATTTTAATGATATTGATTCTTTAAAACAAATATTTAGAGATTACAAAAAAGGTAAGATAGAAGCTGATGATTTCATTGAAATTTTTATCAATAAATTAAATTTTAAAGAAAATGAAGCTTCTGAAATAATTGATAAAATATTTCCTGAATTAAAACAGTTAAAACCTAAACCTACAAAAACAACTTTAAGAAGTCATACAACAGCATTATGGTTTAAAGTATTGGGTAATTTAATTAGAAAAAAAAGATTACCCTTACAATATTTTACAATAGCTCCAAAATTTAGAAGAGAACAGAAAATTGATGCAACTCATTTGTATTGTTCTAATACTCTATCAATTGTAATTATGGCTGAAGAGATTTCTCTAGAAGATTGTCAAAGGATTGCTTCAGAAATTTGTGAAGAAATTGGCTTTAAAAATAGTAGGACTGAAATTAAAAAAGCTACTTCAAAATATTATGCTCCACAAACAGAATTTGAAATTTTTGTTGAACATCCAAAAACAAAAGAATGGATAGAAATTGGAGACGGAGGTTTTTATAGCCCTGTTAGCCTTTCTCAATATATGATTGAATATCCTGTTTTTAATATTGGTTTTGGAGTAGAAAGAATTTGCATGATAAAAACTGAAATTGAAGATATTAGAAAAATAGTTTATCCCTATTTTTTTGAAGATATTTCCTTTTCCGATGATCAAATTAGTAAAGGAATCAAATATAAAAAGATTCCATTTACCGAAAAAGGAATTGAAATTAAAAATGCTATAATCAAGGCCGCAATTAATCATAAAGATGATTCTGCGCCGGTTGAAATTAAAGCATGGGAGGGTATTATTAGGGATCGAACTATTGAAGTAATTATTTGGGAAAAAGATAAAGGTGTTAAACTTCTTGGTCCAGCATGTTTAAATAAAATCTGGGTAAAAGAGGGGAACATTTTAGGGTTATCTCAAGAAGAGAGTCCCGCTGAAGGTATTGATACTGGAATGACTTATCTAGAAGGAATTGCTTCAGAAATGGCTTATAATATAGAAATCCTGTTTGATCAAAACAAATATAATTATGAACATAGAGTAAAGATGTGTTATAGAGCTTCAGAAATCAATATTGAAATTGATGAAATTATTCTAGAGTTCATTCATTCAAAACAAAAAAAGATTGATGTAAGAGGACCGGTTTTTATTGGTCTTTCATTTAAAGTTAAAGAATAATAGATTAATAAAATAAATAATTAATTGAAATTAGATGGAAAAAAAAATCTTAGTGGCTGGAACGTTCGATATTTTGCATCCGGGACATATTTTTCTGATAAATGAAGCGGCAAAATTAGGTGATGTATATATTGTAATAGCTACTGACAAAAATAGGGAAATGTATTCTGGAGAAGCTCCAATTGTGCCTGAACAACAAAGATATGAAGTGATGAAAAGTATAAAAAATGTTAAAGATGTAAAATTAGGAAGGCATGATAATGATACGCTTAGAACAGTTGAAGAGATAAATCCAGATATTATACTTTTAGGACCTGATCAAAAATTTAGCGCTCAAAAACTTCAAAATGCTCTTAATATGAAAGGATTGAAGCATATAGAGGTAAGAAGATTAGAAAATTATTATGATAAATTCAAATTACATAGCTCTAGTCTTATTAAAAAGAAAATAATTGAAAAATATAAGAAGAACCAATCGTAAAAAGATATTATGTCAAAAGAAAAGGAAATTACACCAGATAACTATGCAAATTGGTTTGCTCTTTATCACCTATCTCAAAACATTGGGAGCCAGAAAGCAATTCATATTAGTAGTGTTGAGTTTGGAAAGGTTTTAAACTTATCTCAACAAACAGCATCAAGAAGGATTAATACCTTAGAAGAAATTGGATGGATTGAGAGGAAGATTGAAGCAAAAGAGCAAATAATAAGAATAACTAAAAAAGGTGCTGATGCAATACTTGCAATGTATAAAAGTTTGAAACAAATTCTAGAAAGTATTTTAATTGTAGGGGAGGTTACTACTGGGATAGGAGAGGGTCATTATTATGTCAAAATTAAAAACTATCTTAAGCAGTTTCAGGAAAAGCTAAGATTTATTCCTTTTTTTGGAACATTAAATCTCCAATTAAGCGATCTTAACTATGAATTATTAATGGAAAATTTAAAAAATCGAATCCCTGTTAAAATCGATGGATTTAAAGATGTCGAGGAGGGACGAACTTTCGGTTCAGTTGATTGTCATTATTGTTTTGTCTCTCGTTTAGATAATCAAGAAAAAAAGGTAAATGCAGCAGTATTAAAAATTAAAAGAACACACCATAAGAAAAATATTGTTGAGATCTTGGCAGAACCTTATTTAAGAGATATATTGAATTTACATGATGGTGATAGAGTAAGAATTGAATTAATAAAAGAATAATATAATTACTTATTGTTCATTTACTTCTTTTTTTATTTGTTTATTAATTTTTACAAATCTAAATATTGCTGTTCCAATTACAAGCCACATAAAAACAAAAAGAAGCTCGTTCATAAATCCAAAAAAAAAAGCGATTAGCATTGTTATAAAAATATAAAATAGTCTTTCTGATCTGGCCATTAACCCAATATCAAAATCTCCCTTAAAAAATACGTAAGCTCTTGCTCTAATATAACTAATCATAATTGAACCTAAAAAAGCTATAGTTACTATTAATTTCATATCAAAAAGATTCCAAAGCGTCTTATCCCAACAAAAAACCATAAGCCCCAAAAAAATTATAAATTCTGAAAATCTGTCCATAATAGAATCGAAAAAACCACCAAATGATGAGCTTTTTCCTGTTAATCTAGCAATAGTACCGTCAATTCCATCCATAATCCCGGTAATAAATATAAAAATTGCAAAAAACAAAAGACTAGAGAATAATATAAGAGAAATTGCACTAAGTATAGCAAAAAAGAACATAAAAATTGTTGCTAAATTTGGTGTGATACCAATTTTAATGAAGCATTTAGCGAGAATCTCAACTAAAGGGTGAAAAATATATCGTATCCTAAATTTCGAAGGCATTTTATCAAATTTTCTTGTTTTTTTGAAGTTTTTAATATACTAAATATTTGAAATTCGCATTTAAATATCTTAATATTGATTTTTTGATTTAAAATATTATTATATTCGAAATTATGATTATAATATAATTTTTTTATTTTGGTACTTTTAAAATATATAATTAATTTAAATTTTTAATAAAAAGTGGGAATTCTTGAAATTACGTTTAACCCTAAAAACAAGAACTAAGAAAAATAAAGAAATTTGCTTGAAATTTAACATAGCACCCAGTAAACATATTGGTTTTATTAATTTTATTAATTTAGCTCTTAAACAAGATAAACCTATTACAATATCTTTTGAAAAAATTTCTAAATCTGGTCAAAAAGAAGAAAGTAAGATTTATGGTGAATTTAAATTTACTGGTAAAGATTCAGCAAGATTAGAACAATTGGAAGAGGATATACAAGAAGCAGAAAAGAGAAGAAAAAAGCAACAAGAGAGAAGAAAACATAAGCAATAATTAAAATACAAATTAATGGATTAATCTCTTTAAAATATTGATATAAAACCTAATTTTATTAAATTTTTAGAAATATTATAGACTTTTTCTGGTTCGATACTCAACTCTTTTGCTATCAATTCAATTGATTTTTTCCCATCAATCTGATAGAAAACTTTATGAGAAGTTTCACCAGTTAAGTAAAATTTAGGGTTAATTTTTTTGGATATTGTGAAACGTGGTATATGTTTATAATATTCTGGTAACGAAAGATTCTTTTCTTCTATTTCATCAACCCTAGCAATTATTGAATTTGCAGTATCTTCGATCTTAATTCCTAAACTATTAAGAACATCATTAACGTTATGATTAGACTTTGGTTTAATTTTATCTTGCTCTTCATTTATGTATCGTGTAACTTCCTGCTCAAATGATTTAAAAGTATCTTTTCTCCCACTCCACTCTAATATTTGATTATGATTATATTTTTGTAAAAATGTTTTAGAAATTTTTTTTAAAACATTTTGAACTGTTAATTCCTTGGAATTTTCATCATATGTCGCTAAAAATATTAAATTTGGAATGCTTGAATCTCTCAGAAAAGATACTTTTAGGTTATTATTTGCTAATTTTATTTCACTGATATTTCCTAAATCCTCAAAGGAATCTGAAAATGAATTTAATGCTGAAAAAAAGCCTGATGCCATAATGAGGTTATCTCCTTGAGTAAAAAGAGTTTGTGAACTAGAAGTATCATTAAAGCTCTTGGATAATAACGGTAAGCCATCCCGAATAATCACAATATCGCAAATCATAATCTGAAAGCAGTTAATTGTAAAAATTTAAAAAGTTTGGAGAATATTCTCATCGAATCATTAAAATCTATCTAATAGTGAAAAAAAAAGAGTTATAATACTTCTGTAATACCAGAGTAACATAATTTTGTTATGAAGTAATATTATTATATAATGATTCAAATCAAATCTCCTGGCAGAATTTGCTTATTTGGGGAACATCAAGATTACTTATTTTACCCTGTAATTTCGATGGCAATTACAAAATATATTTACTTAAAAGCAGAAAGGATTTCATCTAAGAAACTTCTTATAGAACTCCCAGATATAAATGATAAAATAGAAATTGAATTGAATGATAAGGAATTAGAATATTATTCAAAGAGAGATTATTTAAGAAGTGCTTATAATCAACTTTTAAGGAAGGGAATCAAATTTAAAAGAGGTTTTAAGATAGAAATAACAGGAGATATCCCAATTAATGCCGGGGTTGCAAGTTCTTCTGCTCTTATAATGGCATGGCTATATTTTTTGAATTTAATATGTGAAGATAAATTTAAACTAGATCCATTTCAATTAGCAATGGAAGGTTATAATACAGAAGTAAAAGAGTTTAATGAAGCAGGCGGTATGATGGATCATTTTACTTCTATATACGGGAATTTGGTTTATTTAAAACCTGAAACCCCTGTCCCTAAATTTATAAATAAGAGATGTCAGCTTGAAGGTTTTGTATTAGGAAACTCCTTGGAAGAAAAAGATACTGTAGAAGATTTATTTAAAGTGAAAAAATTAGCTATTAAATCATTTGAAGCCTTAAAAGAGATTATGCCAAATTTTAACCAATACACTACGTCTATAGAAGAATTAGACCAATTTTTACCTAATCTTAAAAAAGAATATCAAGAAAAGATCATTGGAAATTTAAAAAACCGAGATCTTACAATAAAAGCTAAAAATTTAATTTTTAATAAAAAACAAACAAAAAATTTTTACCAAGAATTAGGAACTTTATTGAATTTACATCAAGAAGAACTTAAAAATAATATTAAGATATCTACAAAAAAAATCGATGAAATGATCTCTAATTGCTTAGAAAAAGGTGCTTTAGGAGCAAAAATTAATGGTTCCGGTTTTGGAGGAACAATGTTTTCTCTTTTTCCCAAAAATGAAAATTTATTGATAGAAGCTATCGAGTATGCTGGAGGCGAGGCATTTATTATAAAAACTAGCAATGGTGTTAAGACTTATTGAGAAATTTATTCTCTTATAAAGATAGAATCAAAACTTTCTCCAATAGCTTGAGCAATCTTGAACAATTCTTTTTCGTTGAAATTATTTGACAATTGCTCGTCATTTAAATCCTTTAACTTTATTAATCTCTCTGTATTAACTCCCGATTTTTCAGATAATTCATCTAATTCATCTAATGTTTTACATCCTAATACATCTTTAATTATAGGTTCAAAATAGAAAATTTCTTCTATCGTTTTATTAAAAATTTCTGCAATTTTTAGAGATAATGTTAAGGAAGGATTATATGATCCTTTTTCTAAAAAATAAATAGTTTGACGAGAAACACCTACTAAGCCAGCTAATTCTTGCTGTTTAAGATTTCTCTCATCTCTCAGTTCTTTTATCCTTGTGATCAATTTCTTCCTAAATTTCAGTGTTTACTAACCTATTTAATATTATATTTAAATTAAAAATAAAATAAGAAAATAAAAACTTAAAATTAAACCATTTTAAAAAGATCTTCGATTCTACAATTCAATACTTCAGCAATTTTATATGCTAATGTTAAGCTAGGATTATATCTACCTTCTTCCAAATAATTTATGGTTTGAATGGGAACTCCTACTTTTTCAGCCAATTGAGCAGTTGACATATTATTCTTCTCTCTCAATTCTTTTATTGATGTCTTTAGTTTTTCCCCTTCTCTCATTTTTGAGAGAATATAGCTAATGAAGTTATCAAATGCGAGCTCTTCTGGTTTGAATATTTTATCTTCTAATCCAGAGGGTACAGCAGAATATTTTGTCATCATTTCTTTTATTTTATTTTCGATGACATATGGATCTTTGAGACCTGGGATATATCCCTCTGGCCGCGAGATGCCCTTTTGAGCACTAGCAGCAGCAGCAGTTGATCCAGCAGTTTCAATTTTAACTGTAAATGTTTTAAACATTCTGTCAAAAACGCCATTTACTATGTTAATATTTTGAATTCGACTATAAGGAATAGTTGCTCTCACTTGTGTAAAAAC
>JAEOTZ010000055.1 GCA_016839585.1 Promethearchaeota archaeon | reverse complement strand
GAAAAGAAATCTGAACAGACATAAAAATACCAGGGAGAGATTAAACTCAATAGAGTTTAATAGAGGGCGAAATCCAATGCTAGCTCAAATTAATTTAGAATAAATTTCTCTTCCCTATTTTTATAGATATATTCAAATATTCAAACATTTACATTTTTGTGGATCTGACTCAATAAATTGCAATATCATTTTTTTTAGGATATTTACTAAGATTATGGAAAAATCAAGGATTATTCGGAAACAATGAGAGAAATTTAAATTGACTTACATTTAAGTAATTATTATTCTTCTTTTTCTGCTTCCTTCTCTTCCTCTTTTTCTTCCTCTTTCTCTTCTTCTTTTACTTCTTCCTTTACTTCCTCTTTCTCTTCTTGTTTCACTTTCTTTTTCTTTTCTCTCTTTTTCTTAACCATTTTTTTACACCTCTATTTTTATAGTATTCTGTAGTTTGATTAAAACATGATTTTTATAGAATCTTTTATAAAATTCCTTATAGGTAGTTATATAATCCCCTCACTAAATTTAAATCTTTATTTTGATGTCCAAAATGATCAATTTTAACTAATTTTTGTAGAAAAAGGAAAAAAAAAGAGATTCAAAAGTAATTAAACCGACTAAATCTTTAAATCTTCACATTCTGATTTTTTCATCAAAATTAGAATTTAGTCTACTTTAAATTTCAATTATTTCTTATCATTCTCTATAACAAATATCAATTGTTCCATCTTCCTGGAATATTATACTTATAATTTTTTTTTCTTCAGTTTGGAGTTCTTTAAGGGATATCTGTTTACCCTTATATTTGATTTTAAAATCATCTGACACGTAATATATCTTATTTTTTATTTTGTCAATTACTTCAATCTTTATATTAATTGCCCCCTTCAGTAATTTAGATAATATTCTTATCCGGATACAAAATTAAATTATGAAAGAATAATTATACCTTTCTTTGAATTACCTTCTGGCAATTCAATAATAGACTCCTATTATTTAAATTTTTACTTTCTTTTCCAATTTGGTCCAATTTCTCAAAATTAGTATGTAATAAATTTTTACAAGATAAAAGGAATATATTATTCTATGCCCAATTTTCTCTTTTCAATTTCTCTTAATCTTTTATCTTTTTCAAGCTTGTTGTTATAATATTCGATAGAATCAATCAATTTACTTGATTCATCTTTCCAACCGATACTTTCGAATCTTTTGACAACTTCTTTGTAAATTTCTATTATTTTTTCATACGGACAATCTAGATAAAGAATTCTACCCTTTTTTATTTCTTTTTCGTATTCTTTTGCCATTCTTTCAGCATTATCAATCATATTAAAGATTTCTTCAGATTCTTTAATTTTTTCTTTCTTTTTCTCTTCAAAATCTAAAATCATCTCCTCTTTATTGAGAGAGAGGATTACTGCTCTGAGAGTATTGATCTCCTTAATTTTATATAATCCTTCAATTTCTTTCCGTTTTTGCATTTTATGAACTTTAATTACGCGCAATTTTTTATCTTTCTCTAGTTTTTCTTGATAAAATTTAATTTGTTTATTGAAAATCATGGCTTGTTCATTCCAACCGTAATCAATGAGCATTTGTATTATGCTTTCATAGATTTTAATTATTTCTGGATAAGGACACTTTATTTCAAATTTATTTTTTTTAATGGCTAACTCATAATCTCTGGCAATTTTTTCCGCATTATCTATCATTTCTGCGACAACTTGACTTTCGAATTTTTCATCCATTAATTTCATACCTCCTCCTCTGTAATTAGTATTATTTTTGTAATATTTTTTAATAAAGGATTTTCAAGTTTTTGGTATATATTATTTAAGATTATTGAATATTCCAGAGCAGAATAATCCATTTTAGCGTGAAAATTATATTCCAGGTAATTTTTATTAAATATATTTCAATTTTTTCATTTTGTAAAAAAACCTATAGAATTGCCTATAGATGATAAAATAATTTTAGAATTTATATTTAAATCTTTACTTTTATCTCCAGATGTCTGTTATATCTATTAAGGATATAACCTAAATCAAAACCTAGAAAAGGTTGGACTATAATCTCTAATGTTCCATGAAAGTTATCTAAATGATCATAGATATATTTCCTCATGTATTTCATTTATCTTTTAGTTGGGAATGGTATTTTATATTACTCCTCTCCATTAAACTCTGATACACATGTATAAATAATGTCCGTTGGGGATTTTGGTTTTAATTCATCTGGGTCTATTATTTGAGTACTATGTCCACGATGTGTTTTCTCAAATTGCTGTAATAGTTGTATAGCTTTATAATTATTAACATTAATAATGCAATATACATGGCAATCGAAACAAACTCTCGCTCTTGTTTTTTCTGATTTATTCTCCATCTTATTAACAACCTTTTTAGGTTTCTTCTTATAGAATTATTTATAAAATCCTCTATAGTGATTAACAATATAATTAAACTACCAAAATTTAAAATTTTTTTTAGAATTTTTCTTTAAATATTTTGTTTAGTTTAGTTAAAATAATCTTCATGTTTCTGTATGGATCTCGCTAAAAATTCAAAGATTTTTTCAACATTTTGGCCAGTTTTAGAGGAACATTCGAAATAATTCAAGAAGTTGTATTTTTTTGAGATTTTTCTAGCATTTTTTCTAGATAATTCTCTTTCTTTATAGAGATCTACCTTTCCACCAACCAATAATAGAGGAATTTTCTTTCTATCATTAGATAAACCTTCTTTAAATGTTGTTATCCACTTTTCTACATTACTTATACTGGAATAGTTGGTGATATCATACATAAAAATACCTCCTGATGTACCCCTTAAAAAAATGGGGAAAAAAAATTCAAATTGAAAATCAAATTTAAGAATCCATATTTGAAGTGCAATTTTAGAAGAATTTATTGTTAAATCTTTAATCTCAATATCTATGAATGTTTGTGGTTTTGTTTCCTTATTGAATCTTTTTTGAATAAGCGCCTGAATTAGTGAAGTTTTTCCAACATTATTTTCTCCAAAAAGACAAATTTTGAGGGTTAAGTCTCTGCCTATTTTTACCACCTTCTATTTTTAATGGATACTGTAATTCAACTAAAATATTAGAATATATTCTTATAGGGTCCCCTATGAAAATCCCTATACAATAATTATATAATTAATTTCCCTAATTTAAATCTTCATTTTTTAATTTTTTCTTTAAATATTTTGAATGATTAAAATAATATTACCAAAATTTTTACCACAAAATATCATCTAAAAAAGCATAAATAGAATGAATATTTTATTAATAATGCCAAGAATTAACAGAAAAGGTAAAAATATTTAATAAAATTGCTTAGGTATAAAGTTTATGTCAAAAGTTGATATTAATGAGGAATTTGATACTAAATTAAGAAATGAAAGCTTTCTTCATTTTGCTGATAATTCTAAAATGGGAATTATAATAATTCAAAGAGGCTATTTAAAATATTATAATCAAAAATTTGGAGAAATTTTTGGGTATAGCGAAGAAGAAATATCTAAATGGAAAAAAAGGGAATTTTATAAAATAGTCCATCCTGAAGATTTATCACATTTGGTAGAATATTTCAAGGTTGAGGATGATAAAAAAACCGTATTAGTGCGATTTAGAGGCGTTAGAAAAGACAAGAAAATAATCAATATTGAAAATTATATTTGCCATATTTATTACAATAACAAAACAGCATATTTATCAAGCTATATTCCTTTAGAAAAAGTTTATGAAAAAGATAATACTCCACAAACAGCAAAAATAACCACAAAAAAAAAAATTATATTCGATTTTAATCCGAATATTATTAAACTTCTAAAAGATAATAAAGTAAAGTTTGATATTTATAATATTTGCTCTTATCGTGAAGAAGATTAATCTTCTTTTTCTTGTTCTTCCTCAAGAATCTCTTCAAAATGTATGTTATATTTCTTTTTGGGATCAAGGACTTTATGCCTAATTAAAGCTCTTGGGATATAAACTATTGTATCTGGTCCCATTGAAGCTAATTTTATATTTTCTAAGGTAAAGATCTTTTTCTCTTTAGACATATTTTAAACTAATTAGGATCATTTTAAATATTTTATATTATAGTTTATAGAATTTTAAATGTTTTTTTCTAGAGATAATTTAAGGTAGAGTTTTATAGAAATCCTTATGAAAAAGGTGAAATTACTTAATAAATTTTAATTTTGAATGAATCTACTCAAGAATTTTCATTTTTTAGTGGAATCAGTTCTAAAAATCTTTTTTTTTACTTCAACCATACTTCATACTTCAACCTAACTTCATTACTTTACATTATATTAAGGATAAAAACTTATTTTATAGTAACACAAATAAGTTATTTTGTATTAACTATGAGTATTTTAAATTATCCACCTGATGAAATTATTAATCCTTCACCTTTAGAGAAGAAGAATTTTGAGCACATAATTCTCTGGATGTTGCATAATAATGATGAATGTGAGTGGGCAGATTTCACAGCTGATCCTGTAAATATTAGCCTTTCTACATTATCAAATTATCTAAAAAGATTAGAGAATAGTGGGTATCTTGAGAGAATAAAAA
Source organism: Promethearchaeota archaeon (assembly GCA_016839585.1). Lineage (GTDB taxonomy): Archaea > Asgardarchaeota > Lokiarchaeia > Sigyniarchaeales > SOKP01 > Loki-b32. The sequence continues at coordinate 33,710 of JAEOTZ010000055.1, read as the reverse complement.
GGGGTTCTTATTGTATCACACCTAAAGGTGAGGAGAGGTATAATGAGTTATCTAGAGCTAAGGACAAGAGAACTAAGTTAAGTTATCCTCCAAAAGCGATTACAGAAAGGAGGAATTATGATCACTGGATTCTTTGGATGGTTTACAATAACAATTCTTGCAAATGGTCGGATTTCTTAGCAGAGCCACTTTCTATAAACCAATCCTCTTTGTCTAAAAATTTGAATTTATTGATGGAGAGTGAATTAGTAAGGAAAGAGAATAAAGAGTATAAAATTACTCAAGAAGGGAAATCAGAATATTCTAATATGCTAAGGTTTTATGATTTAGATAGACAATCAATTCTAAAGGAAGAAACTAAAAGGATTGAAGAGGTTACTAAGAAGACTATTAGATTTTTTGAGAAATTTGATATTGAGAATGATTATATGAAGTTTCGATTTCTAAACAATGTTTTAAAATTAGATTATAGTAGAGTTAAAGATTTATTAACAGAAGAAGAATTCGAAAAAATATTGTTATTTCTTTCGCTTAATCATCCAAATCAATATCCTAACTCAATTTCATCTAAAGAATTTTCTAATGAGTATAACATTAAACAATCAACCCTTAACTTTTTTGTAGATAAAATTGTAGAAGAGGATTTTTACCCGGTAAAATTCTTCAAATTAGAAGATGAGGGGGATGAGGTTTATTATTTTCAAGGTAGTGAGAAATTAGAAAAAGTTCTTCGTGCGATAACAGAAGATCACATTACCAAGTTTACATATTTAAACAAATTATACAATAAGTTCATAAACGGAACTCCATCATTAGATATGGATTCTACCGTAGAGGCTATATTAGAAGAAATTTGTGATAGTATCTTTAATAAAGGGATGAAAGAGCCCTTAAGGAACTTCTTACCAGAATATATAAATTATTTAGCATATAAGATAGAAACTGAAAGAGAGTTATTAGACACTTTTGACAAATTAGAAGGAGTTGCATGGAGATATATTCCTGAACTTATATCTTATAGCTCTAAAGAAACTTTATTTGAGCCACCTGAATACAAGTATCATATAGACCCAAATATATTAAAAGTTTTAAACCTCTTTTCTTCACCTGAAATTGAAGAAATTTATGAGGGTGCTAAAGCCTTAATGAAAAAAAAGGAACATAAGAATGCTTTAGAAAAAATAAACCGTGCTATTAAGCAGGATCCAGAAAACTTAGATTTGTATTTTTTAAAAGCGATTATTCTAAGTTTATTAAACCGACATCAAGAAGCGATAAATCTTTTAAAAGAAGAGGTGAAAATGATTGTTGAAGACCAAGATGAGCATTCTTTTATTTCTTATCATTTTGTATTGATTTTCTGTTATTTAACCTTAGGTGACTTTAAAAAAGCATTAAAATTCAGTGATAGAATAGAAAAAGTTTTTCCTGAACATCCAGCGTCCTATATAACAAGAGCGTTAGTGTTAGGTTATAAAGTTATTTATGAATTGGATCTTGAAGAATCCAAAAGTGATGAAGTCTTATTTGATATTGAAAAAGCTATTGATTTAGACCCTAAACAATCAAATAAAGCCAAATATTATCAATTAAAATGTCTAGTTTTAAAACAGTTAAAAAAATTTGATGAAGCACTTGAAGCAATTAATGAAGCTATTGATCTAGATCCTAAAGATGTTAAATTTTATATTCATAAATCTAAGATTTTACATTATAATGAAAAAATTGATGAAGCTTTAGAATTTTTAGAAACCGCAATTAAAAATTTTCCAAAACATGAAATAGAACTTTTAGCAAGTAGAGCACATCTTTATAAGAAACTGAAGAATTATGATGAAGCATTAAGAATTATTGATGAATTGAGAGAGAAATATCCTGATGATCTTGATCTCCTTAATAAAAAACTCTATTTTCATTTATACAAAGATGATAAAGAAGGAGCAATAGAAGCAGGTAAATTATTAACAGAATTAGATCCTAATGATGGTAATTTTCATGATTCATTCGCAGAAATATTAACAGAATTCGGAGAATATGAATCTGCAATTAAAGAAACTAAATTAGCACTAGAACTTGAACCATATGGTTGGTATACTTATAATACGTATTTAAATTTAGCTAAATGCTACAAAGCAATTGGTGAATATGATTTAGCAATAGAAAGTATTGAAAAAGGTAAAGTCGCTAGCCACACATGTTACTGTGATATAGAAATGAGAAAGCATATCGAAAAAGAAGCAAAAAAAATGTATGCTGAGATTAATGAATTAAAAACTAAATAGGAATAATAATAAATTCTAACATTCTTTTCCATTATTTTTAAGAAAACGAGAACAGGTATCATCTAATTTTTTAATAATATGATCACGGTCTTTCCAAGAAATCCAAGTATTCCCAGATTTTTCAAAATGAAATCCATCATATTCTTCTTTTATCTTTGTTAAAGTTTTTTTAACAAAACTCCATGAAAAACCAGTATCTTCCACTATTTTTGCAATAGCAATGGGATAATTTACTTCAAGACTATTATTAAAATAGTCAATTATTTTTTCCAATCCTGATTTAGGAGAAGAATTTGCTAGAGCCATCTTAAGTAAGTATATATAAGAATTCAAACAATTAAATCTATCTTATTATGAAAGAAAGGAAATTATAAAAAACTATCTTGGAGTTTCACCTTCTTTATGAGCAAATATAGAATAGATTCCGAATAATAGAGTAAATAATATAAATATAATAAGCAAAAATATTTGTAATTGGATAATGTCACCAATACTTATTATTACTCCTTTTACTCCTGGTAGCTTAATAATTTGAGTATATAATTTCATTAAAATTATAAAGATAGAAATTGTGTCTGCTCTGATGATTTTAAATTTATTCTCAAGGTATTCAACTTTATCAAATATTGAACCTATTATGTAGAGAAAAAGCCCCAAATCAATCAAAAAGAAATACCAAGTAGTGCTTGCAGCATCTGAAAATATAAATTCAGCTATAATATCAATAATAATGTAGAAAACATAGAAAAAAGTTAATAAAAAAAATAAAGTAATATACGCTGAAAATTTTTTCGTAAAAATTAATCGTAATAACACAAAACTCATCAAAATTAAATTAACCCAATACATCCTGCGAAAAATTATTGCACTGAATATTACAACTTTCAAGCTGAAATTAATTAAAATATTCCAGATTATTATTAAGGCTATTAAATTTAAAATACCAAAAATTAAAAACTCTAAAGAACGTGTGATTTTGTTGAATTTTTTATCTCTATATAAATAATCATCAACTTTAGTTGAGGAATCCATACATAATTTAAATGCAAAAAATGCTGTTAATAACTGGTTTGCTATTAAACAAAATCTATAAAATAAATTGAGTACCCCATTAAATATTACCAAAATCGGTAAAGAAAGTAAAAAAATTACTATAACTATAATATAATTTAATTCATCAATTGGTTTGAAGAATGAAATTATTAACAGGAAAAAGAGGAAACCTCCAAGAATTCCAATAAATATGTACACAAAACGATTATATCCTATATATGGAATAAATAAATATCCAAATAAAATTAAAAACCAAGATATAATGAAAGCAATTATTATAATAATGTAAATTGGTTTTCTAAATAAATTCTTTAACCCAGTTAAAAATGACATGTAATAATATTCCTTTTATTTTTTTTTATATTTCATATTAAATTCAATATAAGGTTTGTGTAATGGAATTATTAGTAGGTTATATTGAAATCACATCTAAAGGAATTAGATTTTAGTTTAATTTTCATTACAATTAAATATAAATACAATTTGCCGTTTAATTATTCTAATAAAATTCATCCCCAAAAACAATTAATTTTGAGCGATTCATTTACTCTAAAAAAGATAAATAATGATTTTAAGAATAATAAGTTATCTTTAGAAGAAGCAACATCACTCTTGACTTCTTTAATTGAAGGAAGTGATAATGCAAAATTTCGAGCAGAATGCATTAAAGAGTTTGGAAGAATTGCTCCTAAAAACAATTTTAATTTTAAAATTCTTGAAAATTGTTTAATTTCAGATGAAAGTCCATTTGTAAGAAGTACTGCCGCTGAAATAATATTTCTTAAATTTCCGAAATTGAGTTTATATCCATTAAAATTCATGTTATATAATGATAAATCCATTTTAGTATTGAAGTCATTTTTTGATTTTTTAGAGACTCAAGATAATCATTATTCTAATGAATTGAAAAAAGAATTAAAATTCAATCTTGTAAAAATTTATAATATTAATCATGAGGAATCAAAATTTCTAATAGAAATAGAGAGTATGATAAATAGCGAAAGAAACGTTGGTTTCTATAAGCCTGTAAAGAAAAAAGGTCATATTATAGCTCTTGATCTTGCTGGTCAGAAACTAACTACTATCCCTAAGTCGATTGGGTCACTCTCAAAATTAGAACATTTGAATTTATGGAATAATAAGTTAACAACTTTACCAGAAACAATTGAATCCCTTATTAAACTTAAATCATTGTATTTAGATTGGAATAATTTTTCAATTATTCCAGAAATAAAATGGGAACAGTTAAAATCCCTAAAAAAACTCAATCTTAACAATAATATCATGATAAAAGATATTCCAGATTCCTTATTTAGGCTTGCTAAACGAAACTTTTCTAGAAAATATGTAAAAGAAGGAGTGAACACCTCAGAAGCTCCTGTCTTAGGATTATTGGAGTTCTTTACAGGAATGAGATTGAAAAAAGCTAAAATTGACGACCATATCTATACCCATTATGCATGTAATTATAAGATTAATCAGAATGGAAATATTATAGGTATTTACTTATATGGATACCCCATTTTTCAAACTTGCATTTTTCCTAAGCAACTATGTTTTTTAGAATTTTTGGAAGAATTAATATTAAGAGATCAAAATATTAGACAAATTCCAGATATTATTGGTGAAATTAAATCGTTAAAAAGATTAGATTTAATGAGAAATCGGATTAAAATGATACCTAAGACTATGAAAAAATTAGTTAATTTAGAGCATTTTGATATAAGTGAAAATAAAATTCAAAGAATTCCTGAATTCTTAAAGGAGAACAAGATTGATTTATGGATTTAATAACTAACTTTTTCTGGAAATTTATTTAAGGAATTTAATCAAAATACCCTCATATTCTACTTTAATACGATTTTTCTCAAAAAAGGGTGTTACAGAAGGTTTTATTATTGGTAAATTATCGGATTCATTTTGTTGTATTAATTCATGACTAATTAACTCAGAAAGGTACTTCCTCTCAATTTCCATCTCATCTACTTGCTTGTCTTTCATTAAATATAATATTTTACTTGCAGCTTTCTCTGATAAAATTTGTAGAGTAAGTATGGGGAAAATTTTTTCGCATGTTGTCTTACATTCTAAAAATACCAAACCTAATTTAACATCTATTGTTGTAGATACTGCAAGAACTGCCCTTGGACCTGCTTGCATATATATTAAGTAGCCATCCTTACCTTTAACATATAATTGATCAAAATCACCTTTTTCCATTTCAACAACAGTCATTTCTGCTAAAGATAGAAGAGCAGAAGTCATAGCAGATATTTTTATATCATCTATTTCAGGAGGGAGTATTGAAGCAACGGGCATACCTTCATTTGTTATAATTGCTACAGCTTGTATTTCTGGAATTGAATATTTAAGTTTCTTCAAGAGGTCCTTATAATCAACCAGATTAGAATCCATAGAAATACAAGAAAAAAATTAATTATATAGAGTTAATGCTTTAATAATAGTTAAATATTTATTTAATTTTTAAGGTTTAGGTTAGTTATTTAACTTTATTTTCTTATATTAACAAAACCACCTGATTTCATTAAATCACATGGTTTAAGATATTTTATTCGACTTTTTTCCACAAACTCATCTAACAATTTTGTCCACGCTTTATAATTTCTTTTTCCAGCACTAAATGGTCCTGGCATATCCATGCCTGCAAGCATAGTATCATCTATGATTTTATAACCGCTAACAATGCCTTCCTCTAAAAGTCTACAACCCTCATTTAATTGTATTGCATAAAATAATTCTAAGTTGAAAATGTTTGCTTTTTCATAGCTAGTAATGATATGTTTACCTTCTTTCCACTCATAGAGTCCTTTTCCTGTCTTTTTTCCTAATTCTCCCTCTTTTAATAAAGTTTTAAGAGTTTTTCCTGGAGCAAATTCAGGGGATAATTCTTTAGCGAAATAATTACGAGTATCACATACTACATCAATACCGAAATAATCCCATTTTGCAAATGGTCCTATACCAGGATAAGTGACAACATCATTATCAATTGTTTCTATTGGAATGCCTTTTTCCATAGCCATGTCAAGAAGCCAATTTAGATATAAACTAGTACTTATAGTTAATCTATTAACAATGAAGCCAGGACTTTCTTTTTCAATTTTTGCAATATATCTTTTACCTTTTAACGCGGGAAATTTCTCACCAATGGCAATACTAATATCAAATGTTTCTTTGGATGTTTTAGCCCCCTTAATAACTTCAATTAACCTAAGAACTACAATAGGGGTGAAAAAATGCATGCCAATAACCTTATCTGCTCTTCCAGAGGCCTCTGCTATCTTCGTTATACTCATTGTTGATGTATTTGTTGCTAGAATAGCATGCTTAGCAGCGAAGTTCCCTAATTTTTTAAAAATTTCTTGTTTGAGATCCATATTTTCTGGTACAGATTCAATTACGAAATCAGCATTCTCAACAGTTTTTTCTACGTCCCTATTTAGAATCAGATTTTTCATTAATGACTCTGGAGTAACTCCCTCATCAAGAGTACCTTTTGATTTAAGTTTTTTTAAACCATTTTCAATAAAATTTTTTGCTTTAGTAATTGTTTCGATCGATCTACTATATAAAAACACCTTCTCAAAACCCGCCATAAGTGCAACCTGGGCAATCTCGCGTCCCATTGTTCCAGCTCCTACTACTGCAATTTTTTTGATATAACTAATATCAGCCATAATATTCAACCATTTTTCTTATCTATATTATTTTTAGAAGTTTGTTATTTAATAAATTAATATAAATTAAACTTTAAAGTTTTAAATTCATAATAGTGAGAATAAATACCAAGATAATAACATCGTTCCAATACCAAGAAAGATAGAAATAGGCAAACCAGGTAATATTTTGTTGCGTTTTAATCCAGAAATGGTTATTCCTGTTCCAATTAGTATTGCAATTGCAGTAAAAAGCATAATAAAAATATTATTTGTCTGTACAAGTGCACTTGATGTAAGCATACTATAGAATGCTAAATCACCTATTCCAATTTCTAATTTAGAAGTATCGTAGGTAAGTTCCCCACTTTTAATTTTCTCTTTCTGTTCTTCTTCAAGTAAATTTTCTGGATCATCAGAATTAGAAGCAAAATCAATCATCTGTTTAATTGGTCCCTTTTTAGACAACACAGCATATATATCCCAACAAGAAATACCAATCAAAATGGCCAAAGTAGTCCAAAGTGGCATTAATACTCCCATTGAAGCGCCTATTAATAAACCAATATATAAAACTATAAAGTTTTTTGTATAAATTGAGACAGAAGTAAAATATTTATAGAGCATAATTATTATTAAGACAGCTGAAAAAAAGATTAGCTCATAATAAAAAAGATAAAACAATATAGGAGATTTATAGAAAATTAGAAATATTATAATCTGTCCAAAAAACCAAGTTTGAAAAAATCCAACTAAACCAAAGCTTATCCCAAATATGAATCTTAAAATTTCAATTCCTTTTCGTTTTACAAAATAAATTATTACAAATGCAGATACTGCTGCTAAAGCTGTATATATTAGGCCATTTAATAAACCACCTAGAGCTCCCAATTCACTTTCAGAAAAATAACCGCCTTCTATCTGAACACCCGCTTCAATATATGTTAAATAGGCTAATAATCCAGCTACAAGCACTACAATAATTATTGGGAGAGAATATAGTTTTCTTTTGATTCTATATGTTGGAAAAAAGTGCGGAATAAAATCTTTTTCAACCATATCTTTTTCTGAAGCTTTATCTTCCATTGTAGTTGTAACTCTCTCTTCATTTATTTTTAAATTCTCTGAATTTTCTGCTTTCTCTGACTTAACTTAAGCAAAATTTTTATATTTTAATTTTTAATATCTTTAATAATTTAAATACCTATAGATAATAAATTAAATTCTTGTATGCTAATTTTTCTTCTGAATAAAAGAAAAGTAGAAAGATAAAATCAATACATCTCTCTTAACATTTTTATCTCTTTAAATTATTATAAGAAATTATTTAATTGGATATTTCTTTATTTAACTCTAATAATGGTAAAATTTCAAAAATACGAAGAAAAATTATCTAAATATTTTCAGAGATTATCTGAAATAAAATTTAAAGACAAATTAAAAAGATTAGTTTTTCGAATAGGTATTTATCATCAAAATGAGTTTGAATTAATTGCAGAATTACCAAAGCAATTCATTTTTCCATGTCATTTAGGAGTGTTATTTTGCGGAGATTTTAAGGATACGTTATTTGACACAATTAAAATGAATCTAAATCTGATATTTGATTCTTTCTTTTATGATTTTAGAAATTTAGGTGATTTTACCTTTTCTAAAGAAATTTTCAATAAAGGTGTAAAAAATAAATTTAAAATGACAGAAAATAATGAAAGAATAGGACTTCATCCAACAAATAAATTTTATCAAATTTTAATAAATAAAAAGAAAGGAGAGAACATTGATATGATACTTGCCATTACAAACCTTCCTATATATTCAAGTAGTGAAGATAATATTTTCTTCTTGTTTGGAGAAACTCACTTAAGACATCAATGTTCCATAGTGTCAACACTAAGTTTAAAAGAGAATTTTTATAATAGGCAAGATAATCAAGATTTATTTAATGAAAGAGTGATTAAAGAAACCATACATGAAATTGGACACCTTGTATTAGGTCCTGAACATTGTGACAACAATTTATGTGTAATGCGCTTTTCTGTTAATATTGAGGATATTGATAAAAAATCAGTTTATTTATGTGAAAAATGTGAGCAAAAATTAGAAAAAAAACGTATTAATTTTAATTTCTAAAAATTTTTGAAACAAGTTAGAACCGAACAATTGGTAATTCTTTAACAAAATCCTTGACTAATTTAACTCTATGGCTTCTATCTTTTCTGTAATACCTCAATGGATATAGTTCTTCTATTATAAACTCATAAAGCTTTATCCAAGTTTTAGCTACATTACTAATTCTATAACTTTCAGCAACTCTCTTAGCATTTTCACCAAACTCAGCTCTAAGATCATCATCTTTAAATAATTTCACTACTTTTTCTTTGAAATCTACTAAATTATTGGCAAGATAACCTGTTTTTCCATGTCTAATTACATTTGAAATTCCACATGCATTAGCTCCTACACTTGGAGTTCCTTGAGCCATTGCTTCAATTAACACTAATCCTTCTGCCTCAACCCAAGACCATAGACAAGATAGATCTACAGTATTATAAAGTTTTAATAGATCATTAAATGGAACTCTGCCAGCATATGAAACAAATTCCCTGTAATTCTTTTTTCTTATTAATTTTTTCACATGATCACTTGAGGGACCATCACTTCCTACTAAGAGTAAATGAGAATCTGGTACTTCTCTATGAATCTTTTTAAATGTTTTAATAATACTTATTTGATGTTTTTCAGGAGATAATCTAGAAGCATATAACAGCACTTTTTTATTTCCTAGATTGTATTGATCGCGAATACCATTTTCCCTTAACTCATTATAATAAATATCATTTATTCCATTGGTTAAACAAACGATTGGTTCTTTAAATCTTTGTTTTATGAGTAGATCTTTTTTAGATTTTGTTGGAACAGCTACTAAATCGTATTTATCCAATATATGTCTTTCATATCGCCACACCCAGTCCATTTTTGAAAGAAGTTTCCCTACTACAGGGATATATTGTGATGTGTAAAATGATAATGGAGAATTATGTGTCCCCACCATTGGTATTCCAAGATATTTAGCCCAATTAATTGCCATACTTCCAAATGTGGCATGTGTATGGATGTGAGCAATATCTAAATAGTCTTTATTGCAGAAAAAATACTTATGTATTGGAAAACTTAGTACAAATCCCGTTTTAGGACTAATTTTAGCTCCAAAAAAGCTATGAAGACGAAGATTTTTCGGTCCGTTTTTAGGCTTTTGAATACCCGGTGCGTAAACATGTATATTATGATGAGTGTGCTTTGCCATTGCTTCAGCTAGATTTCGTACTGAAATTGCAGTTCCGTTAATTTGACTATACATACTCGTGAAAAAACCGATATCCAGTTTATCCTTTGCCATATAATTTCCTCGGGAGTTAAAAGTAGTTTAAAGGTGCTATTGAAATATTTGATCGATCAAAAATTGTTAAAACAATTTCTGGTAACATTTAATCAAAAGATTATCTAATTATTAAATCATTTCTTTTATTAAAAAATGGGCGACTTTTTAATAAGACAAAAACGGAAAAAACTTAAAAGCAAAAGCGATTATTTATTTATTCCTATCCCATTTTTGACAATTCTATATTTAGATTATTTAACAATCATCAAGTTAGTAAATATAAATCTTTAGTAATTCAATGATTTATTGTATTATAATTTTTATTCATTATTGATGAATTAAAATCATAACCTTTTTTTGTATTGTGAAATGAAACAAAATTATGGACTCGGAAGAAGAAAAAAGGATCATTGATGATATCTTAAAAAAGCGGAGATTATCTTATTCTATAGAGATTTTAGATGTTCAAGGTGCTAAATATACTGTACGTAATAATTTTGGTTCTACAATTGTGTATATAAAAAAGGGAGATAATTATTTTGTTGAACAAGATAAGGAATAAGAAAATTTTGAATATTATTTAATTTCAACTTAAAATTTAAAGAGAAATGTTATTTTTTTTTTTAGATAAGAATTTAAGATTGGATTTTTTTATTTAAAATAACCTACATAAAATTTTTTAATATCGACAAGTTGATTAAGAATTCGACGTAGAAAGACTCGTTCGGACAGTACGGAAAGTAAATACATTGAAAAATTTCGAGCGGTAATTGATGATCATACATCTATTTCAATGTACAATAAAAAAAACCGATCTGTTTGTGCTATTCGTAAGGACTTAGCAAAATCTTATGAAATTGAAGTTGACGCTTCAGAAGCTCCTATTTTAAATAAAATGTTAAATGATCCTGAACCTTATGAGAGTTCTATGGCAGATCTAAAAATTTTGGAGAATGAAGTATTTCCAATTAACAAAGCTTTTAAAAAAGTTTTTGGAACTGATAAAGAACTAAAATTGAATTCAATTAAATTAGCTATCGGAAGCAATTATAATGATTATGTTACAGTTGCAGAAAGTGATTTAATAAAATTTGATGTTAAACCTACCTTAAGTGGATTGCGAGATTTTATTAAGGAAAATAGTGAAAGTATACTAGGTTTTTTGGATAGTGAATATGTTAGTGAAGAGGGAAATGTAATATATTTGAATTGTGGAAAAAAGAATATATCAGACAATATTTATTCATTTAAACTCCTCATCCTTGCCTCTATGCAACAAAGAGGATTTTTTCTTCAACAGGAACATAAATATTATGGACTTCAACTTTATATTATTATAGAATCCAAAAAAGCTAATGATGATAAATTACTAGAGCTATTAAAGGAAATAAATATTAATTGGGAATTAATATTTTTTAGAAGAAAGTTAGCTATTTACGATTGGACAGAAAAAGAATGTGAACAAAACTCTGAAAATTTAAAAAGCTTTTTACGTGCCAAGTTTGAAACTCTAAATTATTTTGATATTAATAATATCATTCGACTAGTAGCAAAAAATCAATTGCCTTTCAAAGTTGCTGAAAAAATGGGTTCATTACTGTATAAAATGAAAAGTGAAAGAGTCTACCATTTACTGGATAGACAATTTCAAGAAAATCATTTTCAAGAAGATCAAATTCAGCAAGATGAGTATTCAATAACACTTAAGAAAGCTGAAATTGCTGCTGCCGCAAAAATTGCATGTGCATATTTAGGAATTCAGAAAAAAATTGTGTTTGACAGCGATATTTCAGTTGCTGAAATTTTAAAATTTCAAGAAGAATTAACCAATATTTAAGTATAAATCTGTTAAAGAAAAATAAAAAAAATATTTATTTACACGTTTCTAATTATTAAGCTTATTTCTAATTAAATAAATCCGTAGGATTGTTTTAATAATTCGTGATTTATTTTTCCCAACGTTATCGATTTTCCTGTTTTGATATTATTTATTGTGTAAAGTGCTGGAGCAAATAATCCTGGATCTATTTTGTAGAAATCAAAGTTTGCTTCTTTAAAGATCTCATTAAATGGTTTTCCATAACTTGAAGATTGATTTGCAGGAGCTTTTTTAAGAAGATCAAATAATTCTGATTCTTTCTCTTTATCTACTTCAATAGTATAGAATGTCATTCCAGCAGCAATAATGGAATCATTGGTAGTCCCCATAGCTGCAAAATCATCTTTAGCTATAGGAGCAATTGTTGTAGTGCCAAATCCATCCTTTATAACTTCTAATGGAAAATGGATTTCATGTAATTTATGTATACCGGTTTCAACTATTCTAGCTGCAACTTGAATTGATCCAGTTAGACAAGCGGTGGGGGCACATACAGCAAATGTTTTTTCTGCTTCTACCTTACATTTATTCGAGACAATTGCCATAACTTCCTCATTTGGCATTTCTCTTGTTTCAAAAAAGACAATAGCACATTCTGATTCATCGATATAACTAATTTCTTCAAATATTTTTTCTGTTTTTGCTTTAGCTCGTGCTGGACCAGAACCTAGAGATTGAAAAACAACTTTTTTTTTCCATTCACCATTCTTTTCAACTTCCTTTTTTAATTTTACATTCCAACCTGCTAATTGAGATGCCATACAAGAAATAATAGGAATTGAAGTATAAACATTTATAGCTGGAAGATAATATCCATCTAAATTGTAACTAGTAAAATTTACAGTCCCTAATCCTCCCATACAAACCTCTCCTACTAGCTTGCCTCCAATCCATGATGCATTTGTCATATCTATGACTGTATGACCACTGTTTAGTTTTGTTACTTGTGCACCATATAACTCTTTATTTTTAATTATGTCATTGACTAACGTTAGGCTTAGCTCATTAATTTTTACATGATGCATTATTTTTCACTTCTAAAGTTTACTTTTTGAATTAATAATTGAGTATTTATTATTATTTTGATAATCTATTATATATTATTGATTTTAAAATTATGATTTGATTTAACTCAAGAAAAATGAGTGATACTATTAAGAAATTAAATAAATTGGAGAAGGATTTAAATAAAGTTAAACAGTATTTCTATGACCAAATAAAAGAATCAGAATCATCAATTCGTATTTATACTCATTTGGATGCTGATGGTTTAAGTTCAGGTGCAATTCTTGGCAAAACTTTTTATCGAGAAAGGATTCCGTATCAAATCACAGTTCTAAAACAGTTAGAAAGAGAAGAAATAAATAAAATCTCTGATCAGGTCAATAATTATAATAATTTACTAATATTCTCGGATTTTGGGAGTGGTCAATATTTGGAACTTCAAAAACAATTATTCCATAAAAAAGAATTCCATAACTTAATAATATTGGATCACCACCTCCCTCAAAAAATTTCTAATAAAAATGAAATTGATAAACTTGGAGAACTCCATGAAGAAACTAGTCCTTGGCATATAAATCCTTATTTTTATGGGATCGACGGAAGTTATGAGATTTCTGGCGCAGGAATTTGTTATTATTTCTCAAAGTGCTTAAATGAGAAAAATATCGACCTCTCACCTATTGCATTAATAGGTGCTAATGGAGATATTCAAAATCAGGGCCCTAATAAATCATTTATAGGAATCAATTCTTTAATTTTAGAAGATGCTAAGAATGTTAATTTAATTGAAGTTGTAAATGATTTAAACTTTTCAGCAATAAAACCTTTGAATGAAGCAATAGCATTTTCTAAGGATATAAATTTACCAGGACTAACTAATGATGCTAATAGATCTTTAAAACTTTTACAAACTTCAGGAATTTTAATGGAAAATTCTGAAGGAAAAATCAAAACATTAAATGATTTAAACCAAGAAGAAAAACAAAAGATATCATCAACTATAATTGAATATGCTTCGGTTAAATTCAATATAGAACCAAGTCTAATCATAGAAAAACTAATAATTAATAGATACCTATTAATAAAGGAAAAAGTTGGTTCTGAGCTTCATGATATAGCTGAATTTTCTAATCTATTAAATGCATGTGGACGTACGAATAGTGCCTCGTTAGGAATAGCAATAGCAATGGGAGATAGAAAAATTGCGTATGAAAAATCTCATGATAATTTAATAGAATATAAAAAATTATTGGTAAAAAGCTTATCATGGCTTTTCGAGCAAAAAAAAATTCAAGAAAAAGAATATATTCAATATTATTTTGGAGAAGACGTAATTCCAGAGAGCATAATAGGAACAATAACCTCAATGTTAATCTTTGAAAAAAGTAATAGAATAGATAAAACTAAACCTATCTTTGGGGTAGCTAAAAGAGAAGATGAGGAGGTGTATAAAATTTCAGGGAGGGCACATAAAAAAATTGTAAAAAAAGGAGTGAACCTTTCACAAGCTATTAGAGACGCGTGTAAACTTTCAAATATAGATGTACTAGGAGGAGGACATCCACCTGCAGCCGGAACAAAAGTACCTGTCAATAAAATAGAAATTTTTCTTGAAAATTGTAATACTATAATTAATAAACAATTACAATTAAGCGCTAATTAATTTAGCAAATTAAATATAGTTAAACTTTATAAACTTCTCCTATCTCTGGAGCAACTGAGTTATACCCTTTTTTTACTAACTCACTTGCAAAACTTGTAGTTGATCTATTATCACCATGAACACAGAAAATATCATTTGAATTATCATAAAAATTTAAATTGTCTATATAATCATAAAGATGCAGATTATCAGCATGACTTGAAAAATCAAAATAATCATATTCACATTTAGCTCTTATTTTTATATTATCAATTGTATGTTTCTTGAGTCCTCGTTCACTAAATTCAAAAATACCATTATCTAAAAGTCCTCTTCCAGGAGATCCTTCTACTTGATATCCAACTAAATAAACAGCAGAGGATGGATCTGTTAATATTGTTTGAATATACTCAATTGCCGCACCTCCTTTAAGCATACCTGAAGGAGTAATGATGACTCCAACTGAATTTTTTGCGATATTTCGACCCTTCCTTCTTATAACAAATTTGGTTTTTTTTAAAGCATTTTTAAAGATTCCTTGACTCCTAATAGACTCTGGGTAATCTAGATATACCTTAGACACTTTTCTTGCTAAACCATCTAGAAAAATCTTACCTGGATAATTGTATTTATCTAAAATTAAAAGAGCTTCTTGGGAACGAGCCACTCCAAAAGCAGGAATTAAGACGCTACCTCCATTTTCAGTAATATCAGTAGTTTTCTCTACAAAATTTTTCTCGAGTTGATCCCTATCAGGATGCTCTTTAAGTGAATAAGTTGATTCAATAATTAATGCATCTAATTCAGGAATATCTAAAGAATTCGCGGGGTTAATTAAGTTCGTCAGTTGAGTATTAATATCTCCTGAATAGAGAATTTTTTTGTTATCTACTTCTATAAGAATAGAAACACTTCCAGGTATATGTCCTGCATTAATAAACGTTATGAAAAAATTATCTTTAATTTTATAGCGAACTTTATTTTTAAGAAAATTTGCATTCTGTTTTACTTTTTCCAATTCCCTAAAACCAAACGGATATGGAAAATCAGATATTTTTATCATATCTCTAATAAGAACTTCTACTATTGCTAATGATACTGGATTAGTAAAGAATGGCCCTTCATAGGTTTTATATAAGAATGGTAAAGCTCCAGAATGGTCAATATGACTATGAGTTAATGCAACAGCTTTTAGATTGCTTAAATTAGTATCATAAGGTAGTCTGTTTTCATTCTTAAATCTAATACCATAGTCTAAGATACATTTAGCTCCGCTCTTAGATTCTATTAAAATAGCTGAGCGACCAACTTCCCTACATCCCCCTAGAAAAGAAATAGAAACCATTTTCGATATTCTCTAGACTATTTTATGCTTCAAAGTATTACTTGTATAGTGTAAACAATTAATAGATAATAATTTTATCAAAATTTAAAATAAAAAGAATAAAATAATTATCAAAATATCTTGCATATTTTTATTTTTTTTTTGTTCCAAAAAATTTAATAAATAATTGATAAATTATCTTATTTTTCTTATAGTATTAGTTAATAATGCAATAACATTGTTAACATTTTTGCCAAAGATTTCTAATATTTCTTCCCAAGTAACGGGTGCTTCATCCTCTTTCCAGCAGTCATAATCTGTAGACATAGCAACAGCAGCATATGGGATACCTGCTTCGTTTGCTAAAATTGTTTCAGGAGCTATGCTCATATTTACCACATCAGCACCCCATATCCGAAACATATTTGATTCTGCTCTTGTAGAAAACCTTGGACCTTCAATTGTAACAACAGTTCCTGTTTCATGATATTTAAGATTCAGTTCCTTTGCAGTTTCAATAAGAATTTTTCTTAGCTCTTCTGAATAAGGATCAGCCATTGGGGTATGCTTCATATCTCCAGGGGCAAATTCTTCAAAAAAAGATATTTTCCTGAGTCGAGTGAAATCTATAAATTGGTCAAGAATAACGAGATCCCCTCTATCTATTTCCTCTCTCAAACTTCCGCAAGCGGTTGTAGCAAGAATATGAGAACAACCTTGATCTTTTAATGCTTGTATGTTAGCTCTATAATTTACTTGCGATGGAGGAATAGTATGCTCTCTTCCATGTCGCGCTATGAGTACTACATCAACATCGTTAATTTTTCCTAATTTTAAAGGAGAAGTAGGTTTTCCATATGGTGTATCAACATTTATATCTTTAGCATCCTTTAAAATTTCCGGATTATCTAATCCCGAACCACCAATTATGCCTATCAATATTTTTACCATAATAAACCACAATAGAGTTTTAAATTATAAAATTTAAAATTTAATAAATTATTTTTTAAAAAAATTACCCACTACTGCTAAATTCTATAAAGTTTTAACACAATATTGATTAGTGTAAAATATATTTCTAAAATTTAATTTATTGTCTTATGCTAAAAAACAAAGTCCTCGTACTTGGATCGTTAGCTTTTGATTATATTATGAGTTTTAAAGAGAATTTTATTAGCGCTGTATCGATTGACCATGATAAGGAAGAATATCAAAGTACCGTTACCGCAGATAGCCGTCATCAATTTTTTGGTGGAACGGCAGGCAATATTGCTTATAATCTAGGACTACTAAGTATAGCTAAAGTTTCTATATTAGGGTCAGTAGGGAATGATTTTGAGACATTGGGATATAAGGATCATATAAAAAAGTTTAAAAATGTAGATCTAAAAGTTGATGTTTATGATAATCTTTTTACAGCGGCTTGTTACATAGTTAATGACATTAAATCAAATCAAATGATTATTTTTCATGGTGGTGCTTTAGATAGGTGTAAAGATATTGATTTAAGAGAAAAAATATCAAACCCAGAAGAGTTCGTTTATGCAATAAACTCAACACAAAGTGTAGAAGCTATGACTAATTTTGCGGCTCAATTGATTGACTTACAAATACCCTCTATATTTGATCCTGGTCAAGTTACACCTCTTTTTCAGAGAGAAAATTTAATTGATATACTCAAAAGATCAGATATATTAATTGGTAATAATCATGAGATAAGCCAAATTAAAGAGAGATCCGGATTAGCTGAAGAGTCTATTCTCGAACATGTTAAGGCAATAATTATCACAAAAGGATCTGAAGGTTCTGAATTAATCTATAGAGATGAAAATAATAAAATATATAAGATTGATATCCCGATTGCAACTCCGATGAAAATTGAAGATACAACTGGGGCAGGAGATGGATACCGTGCTGGAATACTTACGGGATTAGTGCTGAACATGACCATATTAGATTCTTGTAGATTAGGAGCTATTATCGGCTCCTTTGTGGTTGAAACTACAGGAGCTCAAACACAAATCTTTAATATTGAACAAGTTAGAAAACGGTTTTTTAATACATTTGGCTATACTCCTGCTGAATTAGAAAACGTATAAAAAAAAAGATTATTCATTGATTTTAAAAAATCTTGATTTCATAATAAAGGATTTATTCTTCAACTGGGATTTTAATTAGAGAAAGAATATCATAACCTTCTAATTTATCTCTACCATGTAAACTGCCAGTTAGTTCAATAACAAAAGCAACTCCAATGACTTGTCCTCCCGCTTTTTCCACTAAATTACATGCTGCTTTAGCAGTACCACCAGTTGCTAATAAATCATCAAAAACTAAAACTTTTTCACCTCTCTCAATTGCATCCTTGTGCATCTCAATTGTATCTGTCCCATATTCAAGCTCATATGTTTCGCTTAATGTCTCTGCGGGCAAT
Organism: Promethearchaeota archaeon; assembly: GCA_016839585.1. Lineage (GTDB taxonomy): Archaea > Asgardarchaeota > Lokiarchaeia > Sigyniarchaeales > SOKP01 > Loki-b32. Next base: position 15,035 of record JAEOTZ010000055.1, on the reverse strand, counting down.
TTACCAGGCTTTCTCATTAATACAAATCCAGCACCTAATTGATATGCTAGAACCCCTCCCCAAACATATCCACGAGCTTCAATAGCAACAACTTTAGTTATCCCTTTCTTCTTGAAATAATCTATTATTCTATTGCATGATTCTTTGAAGGGAGCATGTACTTTACACAATGTTGTAACGTCTTTGAATTGTATACCTGGTTTTGGGAAGCCTGGTACATTACGAATAAATTCTTCCAAGTTCATTTATATCAATTCCAATTTAAATTTATTTTTTATTTTAGTTAATTTAAAATCATATTTAATTAAATTGAATCGTCATAAGATCAATCCCCTTTAAAACAGAATATTTCTTTTAATTAATTAGAAAAAATTAAATAACCATTAAAGTATAAAAAATATATTAGAACTGTAATTAAAATTAATTTAAATTCAAAAAGAGAATCCCCATGAAAATACTGCTTTTTGGTCCTGCAGGTGCAGGGAAAACCAGTCTAATGAGAACTACTTGCTTAGGATATAATTTTATGAAGGTTTTAAATTTAAAACCTACTAAAGGTGTTTCAAGAGAAAATTTTATCTTTCGGGGTATCATGGAACTTAACGTCTGGGATCTAGGAGGACAAGAACGATATATGGAACGGTACTTTTCTGAATCCCAAAGAGAGCGTATATTTTCAGAATCTACAACAGCGGTCTTCATGGTTGATTCTGTGGTAATTGACTCAAATGTTCGAGAAATTTTCGATAACTTTTTAAAATATCTACTTGAATTCTCTCCCAATATTGAGAACATTTATGTATTATTAAATAAAATAGATTTACCAAAATCAAGAGAAGATGATTTTTTTAAGGTTTTATCTGATGAGTTAAATGAGAATTTAATGAAGAAACTCGCTTTTACGCCAGTATCAGTAAAAGAAGGCAGTGCGCAACACAGATTAATTGAAATATTAGATTATGAAATCCAGAAGAATACGTTATCAATGCAACGTTTAGGAAAGATACGCCATTTACTTGATCAGTTAAAAGTCAATACATTATCTGAGTATCTTTTATTTAATCAACCTGATGGATTATTAATTGCCTCTACTTTTGGAAAACTTGACCTAAAACCCCTACAGTTCATGAAGTTTGAAATCGGAACTTTAGATTCGAATATTTATAACATTTATCAGCAAGTTATGGAGTTACAAAATATATCTAATTATTCTGCTTTATCTTTATCTACTATTGTTTATGAATCTGATAATTGTTATATCTTAGTGAAAGAGGTGAGCAATGGAGCAGTTTTGATGGCAATTACGAAAAATAGGCAACTAGAAGTCTTCTCTGGTGTAATGAATGCGCTGAATGGAGAAGAATTTGAGAATTTAAAGGAATTCTTAATAACTTAAACATAGTTATTTTATTCTATTTTTTGTTGAATTATAGGTTTCTATATAATCTATTCTTGAGATTAGAATTAGCAAAATAAAAAAATAAATTTTAGGAGAAATGTTGATAATAATTTATTGTTCTTTTTCGTGAAGCCCCCTTTTTATTAAGAAGTGCTGTTTAGCATGATGAGGTCTTCTTAAAACTGAATCATTATATTTTTCTATTTCTCGCGCTTCATCACACATGAGTGCTGCTGTTCTCATCATTTCATGGGCAGTTGCTAGTAATGGTATATATTCAGATCTGTCTTTGAGTACAAAACAAGCTTTTCCTGTAATTGTTGAAACTGAAGCAGCCAATTCAAAAGCAGCTATAGCTTTAGCTTCTGCATATGGGTTAGAAAAATTAGCAGCTTTTGTAGCAGTTGTAGCATCAACGATAATCTGTGGTAAAATTGGTGTTCTACCTTCTAGCATATCTAGAATTACTTTATTTAGCTCTTCAGCAATAATTTGAAGAGCGCCAGTTATTGCCAGCACTTTTAATAAATCTGCATTGAAGCAACTCATTTCAATAGGATCTAAAAATGGTCTCCTCGCACCAATCATACTATCACAATTCACAAGAATATACCCCATTCCCTTCTCTTGAATTTCTTCTACAGCTTTCTTAGCTGGAGCGTCTGAGATTATAATCGTAGGTATCCTGGCTTCTTTAGCCATATCTCTAGCCTCTTTAGGACCTTTAAGTGCGGCATTCGGACTTGACATTAAAATTAATTCTGGCTCCCATTTTAATAAGTCCTTCATAGTTTCGGTGCACATTTCTGGTGGATGCATTTTGGCTCCAGAGGTTATCTCATAAACATAGATTCTGGTAGCTTCAGCTCTTTCATCCATTAAGAAAGCTAGTAATAAAGACGAACCAATTGTTCCATTCTTCAAAATTCCTATTTTAAGAATCTTATCTTCGCTCATTTTAATCAATTAAATTTGTAATTTCAGAATTTTAATTATAATTACTATTTATCTCTAACAATTTTTCAATGTTATTAATTTTGTTTTAAAATTTTATATAAAATAGATGTCTAATTTAATAATGACTAAAATTAATTAAAACTAAAAAAGTTGTAAAAAATGGAATTAAATGGAGTAGAAATTGAAGATACCTATTGTGAAGCATTTGGAGGCTTCTTTACAAGAATTTTAGTAACTGCTAAAAATGAAAAATGGGTTAAAATTGCAGCTCAAGAAGCAACGGGTTATGGTACATCAGGAATTGGTTGCGACGCAGAGGCGGGAATAGATGTATTAGTACCTGCCGAAAAAACACCCGATAATCGTCCTGGAGTTGCGATGATGTTTTTTATTAAGAAAAAGGATAAAGTTAGTAATGTAATGTTGCACCGTGTAGGGCAATGCATTTTAACATGTCCAACCACAGCTTGTTTTGATGCAATTGGTAGTTCTTTAGAACCAGAAAAGGAATTCGAGGTAAAAACAGGTTATTTTCTTAAATTTTTTGGAGATAAATATGAAGAAAAGCTTGAAGGCGTTTTTCCATTTCCTGCATGGAAAATTCCTATTATGGGAGGAGAATTTATCGTTCAGAGTTCTTTTAAAGTTGGGAAAGGAATAGCTGGTGGAAATTTCTTAATAATCGGAAAAGATCAAGATTCTACATTAGAAGCAGCAGAGAAAGTGATTGAGGCCATAAAGGATGTAGAAAATGTTATTGCTCCTTTTCCAGGGGGAATTGTGCCCTCGGGATCAAAAGTTGGGACCCAATATGAAAACATTCCGGGACTTTTCGCAAGCACTAACCATGCTTATTGTCCAACCTTAAGAACCAAAGTAGAAGATACTCAACTAAGAGAAGGAGATGGGGCAGTTTTTGAAATTGTTTTAGATGGAGCGACTGAAGTTGCTGTAAAAAAAGCATTAAAACTAGGAATCGAGGCAGCTGTAAAAGTTCCAGGAGTAAATAGAATTTCAGCAGGTAATTATAGTGGTAAACTAGGAAAGTTTCAATATAGACTTTATGAGCTTGGTTTAGAATAAAACAAGGAAAAGTCTACAGTCTCAGCACGGGTCTGGCTTGAAGGGAAAACGTCAATGAATTTCATCCCTCCGGGGGGATTCCATCCTGATAGCCACCCCTACATTCATGTGGATTACCGGCAGTTGACTAATTACTGGCTTGTCGAGTTTGAATATTATATGGATAGTTATTGTCAATTTACTTCAGTTATACAAGGATCTGAAGGTGAAATATATTTTCTAGTTTTAGTTTATGACAAAAAAAATATGATTGAAAATATTATAATTTTATTTTAATTTTCTTTTTATTTTACGAAAAGGAGTTTTCTGTTTTTCTTCTTCCTCTTTTGGAGGTTCTTTCTCCACTTCTTCAATAGACTCTTCTTTTTTTGGTTTTATAACTTTTTTCTCTGTTTTTTTGATAGATTTAAGAGGTTCTTTCTTCTTTGGAGTTACTTTTTGTGCGCCTAATAACCTTGACTTTACCAGTTTGTAGGATCCACCTATCCCTGCTAAAATACCAAAAATTAATCCAACAAAAAATATCACCCACGGTAAAATACCAGCAAATACATCAGTAATAATTCTTATTTCTTGTGGAGCTAAATCATAGTCATCGATAAGGCTTATCGTTTCCCCATCAGTATCAGTAACATAAATATAAACGTACCACGTTCCTTTTACTAATTCAGCAGTTCTAATACGAATTCTCATATTTTCTCCTGTATAAGCTCTAGTAATATTATACCAATCATCATTTTTATCAATAAGGGCAACAGTTATATAAGCAATTCCTTCTACATCTGATACATTAAATGTAAAAGTTAAATCATCACCATATAGTACTGATATACTCTTATCCATTGAATAACCATTGATTTTATAACTATGAATTTTGGGAGGATTATTTTCTACAGTCAAAAATGTTGAATAAGAACCAACTCCATTATCCAGATCTTCTGCTGTAAAATTTACTCTATATTTTCCTATTGGTCTATCCGCTGGAATAGAAAAACTTTTAGAAAATAAATTTCCTTCTTCATGATCAATACTTACACTAATCTTATCACCATTAGGATCCTCTAATTCCATTTTAACAATAAGTTCCGCTGGTGTATTTTCTATATCTGTCACATTTAATGAAATATCGCATGATTCAGTTCTCGGGACCTCTTCTAAAGAGAAATTAATTGATGAACTTATTATATGAGGGAGTGAATTCAATACATCAAAAGGAAAGTACGTAGGATATAGTTTTCCAGTACCAACATCTGATATATTAACTTTTACATAATAAGTTTTATCTACTTGATCGAATGTGTCGTTTTCAATTATAAAAGAAAATTGAAAAAGGTTGTTTTCAAGATTAAATAAATTTATCTGCGTTGCTTCATTTACACTATCAACAATAGTAATATTCCAATCAAATTGGTAAGTTTTAAAGTCATTCAAAGTCAATTCAGCAGATAAAGTATCTTCTATATAATATTCAGAGCTATTAAAATTAAGCATGTAATTTGTTTTAATTGTAAAATTTTTATATGTTGTGTGGGCATTCAATAGATTCCAAGTTGAATTATAAAGCAGAAAGCTAACATTTTGGACTCCCAATGGTGCATTATATTCTGGTCGGTACACATATACATATTGTTCGACGCCAAATCCAGTCATATTATAAGTTCTTACTGATCCATTTGTAAAGGAAATTTCCAATACGGATCTATCAATAGTAGGAAAACGAAAGTTTGGGGCATAAAGGGTAATATTAATAGATTCAAATAATCGATAAACTTCTGTCACATTTAGAGTAATATCATATTCAGGTATTGGATCTCCAACATCAGCAGATTCAATCAAATCCTTATTTTCTTCATTTTGAGTTTGTAAATCAAATACTGAGAATGGCAAAAAGTAAAATGCAAGACTTGATATTGTTAGAAATATTAAAACTAAGCTGAGATATTGTATCTTTTTCACTCTTAGGTCATCTCCTCAATTTTTTAATTTTTATATGTTTATTCTTAAAATATAATATTATCCCAATCGGAATTATAATAGGTAAGAAATAAAATATTATTAAATTAAATGTGGATAATTCTATAGTAATTTCAAAATAAAATTGTGCAATTTCCTCTCCTGAACTATCTTCTAATAAAAATGTGTACGATTTTGATCCAAAATCATAAGGATTAAATGGTAGCGTTATTTTTTTAACAATCCTATTTTCTCCAAGAGCTAACTGGTTTATATTTGTGCTAACTTTTTTATTATTTACGTATAATGAAAAAATTTCTGATTCTTCACGATTATTCTTTATAATCAGAATAAAATAGGCTGTACTTCCTTGAGAAACCTTCTTTGGGAATGATACACTAATAATTTCAAATTTAGGGAGTATTTCAATAACTATAGTTTCTGTATAATAGATAGTCTTATTGATGGTAATACTCATTTCAATCTCAATTGTATCATATATAATATTCTCAGAGGAGTTTAATTCATAGTATACCGTTTTTATCTGTCTTTTAGCTAAATACTCCTCGCTAATGAAGTCATCAATAAATTCTCCTGTAAAACTTACATTTAACGATTGTGTAGCATTTGGCAAGAAATTAATTAAATTCATAGCAACTGAAATTTGATCTCCACTCACAATTTTACTATCATACATAAAACCTTCATAGGCAAATGAATATCCAATTTCTATAATTTTTATAATTTCTAAATAAATATTATTGCCTTTTATGAATTTAAAGTGTATTTTAGTACTTCCTAGAACTGCTCCAAATTTTGCAGTTAGATTAAAAGATACTTCTGTAATTTCGAATGATGTAAAATTTATAATTTGAGTAGGATAACTTTTAATTTGCTCTCCTTCTAAAATTGCTGATAAAGTCACATCTTCATTACGAGTATTGTTAATTGGAACAGTTACATTTAAAACTAGACCCTGATATAATATGCTAACCATTCCTTTTATTGTATTATTCACTAAACCAGAATTCACATTAAAGGTCTTAATAATCTCAGCGAAACTAAAGTAAGTTGTATTAGCCCATACATATATGTTATATCCATTTCCAATAGATAAAGTCTCTGGAATATTATATAAAAAAGTGTGTGAAGTATCTGGATTGTTAGGATATTCAAATTGCTTAAAGAAAGTTCCATTGGGATATTTAAAAAGGTAATGAATATCGGCGTTAGTAATATCATAGGATAATTTCGTCATTACAAAAGATAAATTATCGGGATTGTAATATAGCATTGGTTTCTCAAAAGAATATGTAGTAGTTAAATTCATGCGATCTTGAAAAAATATAAAATTTGGAACATCATCTGATACATTATAGACTGATCTTAAAACAGTGCTATTATAAATTTCAAAAGCATTTAAATAAGCCTCACTTAACTTGAGATTAGAGTGTAAATTCTTACTAGTATCTGTATTTGAAGAATCATATGCCTTATTTAAAGGGCCATCATATAAATTATTTTCAATATAATCAAATATTTCTTCAGCCCTATTATAATAGGTAATGTTTCCAGTTAATTCAAATAATTTTAAACAAGCACTCATCATTATAGAGTTTGCTTCAAGTTTATATTCTGAGTCAGGATTGCTCCAATCTTGGTCTGCTTTATACATATAAGCAAATCCAGGTACCCATAACTCTTCATCTAACTTATTATAAAGATCAATTGCTTTTTGGAGATAAGAAGAATCATTTTTCATTCCAGTTTCAACCCAATATTCTAATAATGTTATTATTCCTATGGCATTTACATCTAGATATTTATCTTTAGTACCAAATGCTCCTGTTACCCATGAACCTGTAGCGTTATAATAGAAACCTAAATAGGGAGGATCATCCCACATATTATCAATCAGTTTTGCCATAGTTTGGATTGCTAATACATATGCTCTATCTTTTATCTCACTTTCCTCTTGGAGCTCCCCAAAGAGTCTATGAATGTATAAATTAGCTAGAATCCCATACAAATTATACTCAGTATATTTAACATTTGATGTAGAGTTACGATGATTGAAACCAATGTTACTGCTATCCCAAAATTCAGAAGAATTAATAAGATTGAAAATCTCCACTATAGATTTTATTGGTGTGTCTCCATTGATATCGATATCTTTCATATCAGTACCAATATTTTCAATTAATAAGAATATTGGCATTAGATTGTCAATTAGATATCTATTATCATCTTTTATAGTCTCTGTTGTATTATCAAAAGATCTCATAAATCCATATTGAAATTGATCTAAACTTTCCTCATACCATAAGGGAGTTGATCTTAATTCTAAATATTTCTCATATGTTTCTATATGACTAAGATTTGTTCCCATTAATGACTTGTATAATAATAAATTATCCTCAGAAAATATGGTGTCATCTATAATATCTCCTTCTCTATCTCCATATCTAACATATAGATCAATGCCTAAATCCAAATCTGATTTATATTTACTTTCAAAAAATTGTTGTAAGACACCAAAGTTTTTAGTAAAAGGATCTTGAAGCATTGAAGTATCTGTTGCTAATTGAGGATTAGTATCCGAGGAAGAATCAATATTAGATGAAAGAGTGAAAAAATCATTAATCTCTAAGAAACTTAAAATAATAATTATCAAAAATAAAAGGCAAAATACTTTTTTCAGAGCTTGTCGATTATATTTTCTATTCTTACCAAAATTATTAAAAAGATTCATTGTAATTTGTATTCAGCTTTTATAATAAATTGTCAAACTAAAGAATTATATTTGAATTATATTTTTAAAAAATCCTTCTCTTTAAAATTTTTTTGGAACATAATAAAAAGATCCTAATATTACGCAAAAATAGAATATTTATTAACAATGTTAATATTTCATATTTTCAATCTTAATTTAATTGCTTTAGAAATTTTTGAAATATCTACTCTTATTTGATCCATTGTATCTCTTTCTCTAATAGTAACAGAGTTATCTTCTAAGGATTCATAATCAATTGTAATACAAAATGGAGTACCCAACTCGTCTTGCCTTCTATATCTTTTACCAATAGAACCTGCAGAATCAAAAAATGAGCCCAAACGATTTTCTAATAAATCTTTATGGGCTTTAATAGCTAGATTTCTTATATCCTCCTTATTTCTTACTAGAGGAAATACCGCTACGGTATTTGGTGCTAATTGTGGGTCTAATTTTAATACAATTCTGCCTTCTTCTACATTAAAAGCGTTTTCAAGTAGAGTGTATATGATTCTATCGATTCCAAATGCAATTTCAAGGACTTGCGGAATTTCTTTAATTTTAGGATCAGATCCCATACTTACCTCAAAATTTTGTTTTGAAAATTCAGAATGCCTTCTTAAATCATAATCAGTTCTATCATGTATTCCACATATCTCAACCCAACCAAATTGTTTTGTTTCAATTTCTAAATCCCAAGCATCGTCAGCATAGTGAGCTCTCTCATTTATAGAATGTTGTCTAAATCTAATTACTTGTTCTGGAATACCTAAAATTTTAGTTAAGTAATAGCCTACATAAAGACAATATGCATAAGCAGGTTTTTTAAGAAGTTCTTTTTTAATTGCATTCTCAAGGGAAATTAATTGTGGTTTATCAAGATTTTTTTCTTGGAGCTTCCAATCCAATAGGGGAAGTTTATTGGTTTTAATTTCCTCATAATCTTCAAAATCCATTTCTTGTTGTTTACTTATAAACAACTGAAGTTCAAACTGATCAAAAGCTCTCATTCGGAGGACTCCTTGTCTCGGAGATATCTCATTTCGATAAACTTTACCAAATTGATAAACTTTTATTGGATACTGTCGTCTTGCATCTTGATCTAAACGATTAAATAATAAATAAGTTGTAGTTGCTGTTTCTGGACGTAAATACGCATCTACATTATTTCCTACTTGTGTTTTCAACATTAAATTATAACTTTCTATTTTATTAAATGGTGTTCCACATTTTGGACAGGTAAGATTATGTTGTTCTATTAATTTTTCCATTTCGTCATTGGATAACCCATCAACCAACAGATCCGGCAGCACTTCTTGAAGGAATTTATCCACTCTATATAAAGTATCACATTTAGAACACCTTATAACAGGATCTATAAATCTTTCCAGATGACCTGAGGCTTCCCAAACTATACTTGGCATAATAGTAGGGCATTCAACCTCTCCAAATCCAAAATATCGCAATTCCTTCCTAAATAGAGCCATAATATTGTTTTTAAGTGCCATTCCGGCTGGTCCATATGAATAAAATCCAGCTAATCCACCATAAATCTCTGGCGAAGGGCCCCATATAAAGCCACGTCGCTTAATCAATGAATTAAATGTTACAACGCTGTCTTTTATTTTCATAATTGATTTTAAAAATCTTTGATAATATTTGTATTTTAAGAATTCCTTAAATTCAATTTTATAATATAAATTTTTATATAAGTAAAAGATAGTATTAATATAATTTTAAGTTATAATATCAAATTTAATTTGATTATAAAATAATAGATTGATGATTATGATCTTTCAAGACACTTTTAATTATTTTACATTCTGGTCATCTATTGAGATGCTTCTTTATGGAATTATTGTCGGATACTTCTTCCTATTATTCTTTTATTTCACATTAATAAGATTTCGGACTTCAAAGAAGTTATATTGGCTATTTTTTAGTATGCTATTCTTATTTCTAGGTATTGGAAGGATATTTTTCATTATTTATTATTATTATGCTCCAGAGCTCTTAGCTGAATTAAGTAGAGAAGAAGTTGTTGAATTTTTAATGCTTAACTATAGACTTGCTACATTTTTCACTTGGATAGGAATTGCCTGCGCAGTAGGTATTTTAGGTATATTATTATTTCCTCCCGATACACAAATAGAACAGAAATCTTCTGAACAGGAAAAACTACAAAACGTTAAAAATTGGTTACAAAATAAAAATAATGTGAAATATTTTATCCGAGTTTTGCTTATTGTCATTCCAGTAATCGTTGGAATTCTTGCATTAACTCTTTCTGATAGACTCTTCATGGATCCTGATTTTGAAGATTCCCCTTATAATATAAGTATCGATCTAATTACAATTAAAATTGGAGAATGGGAATATCCAATTGGGAGATTTCTTTTGAATTTTATATTATTACCTATATTTGTTGCACTTATTCCATTTATATTCATCTATTTAGCATGGAAAACTTTTGGAGTTTTAAGAAAATCTTATGCTCTAAATGCTATTGGATTTTTTCTTTACTTCATTGGAAGAATATTACAAGGAGCTCTTGAAGTAGCTAATCTACCCCATTTACAAGCTATAATGCCTCCATTGATAATATTATTAGCCCTATTAATAATGGTAATAGCTAACAATTACGAACAACTCAAATAGGTAGATTATAAAACTTGCAATTACTAAAGTTCTTTTATTCAATCTAGCCTTAATTTTTTTACCAATATCATAGAATCAATAAATAATTTCTAAAACAGCGTTAAAAAAACAATTTGTACTCTTAGTAAAAAAAGACCAAAGTTTTAAAATTGAATCTTTTATAATTAAAATATATTCAAAATTATAAAATAAAGAATAACTATATTATTTTAGAAGGCTTTTTCAATGATCCACGGAAATCAATATTTATTACCCTTTTTTATTAGAAAAGATATTCACCAACCAGCTATTCAAGAAAATGATGAATTAACTCTTGCATTTTACCTTTTATCAAAAGATTTAAAAAAAAATGAAAAAATTCTTTCTTTCTCGAGACTTCTCTGGCCATTATTATGTGTTCAAGGTGTTGTTAGTACTCATATAATATTAGATGGTTTACTTGTATTTAGTAAGAAAGATAAGTTCTCGAATCCACCACGCCAACCATTAATAGGTCATCTTTTAAGAAATATTGATAATAGAACAAAAACAGAACAATTAAACAAAATAATAGAAGTATTAACATATAAGGATATCGAAGCGGAAGAGATTGGAGAAACTGAAGAATCTGAATACCATACGCTCATTATAAATGGTTTAATTAATCCAGAATTTCTTCACGGTTTAATAAAAATAATTCCCCTCATAGAATATAAACCTATTACTGAATATACTGTTTTAGATACTAGTATTACTACAGAGGGTGCTTTAGATATTGCAGAGCAATATCGCAATTTAATAAATGCTATGAAAGGTAATTCATTAAGGTGGAAAACTCAAATTGAGTTAATTGGAAAAGAGGCTGAAAAATGGCTAATAGACCTAAATGTTCAACTTAAGGATATTACTTTACGTTATTCTAGTCAAATAAGTAAAACAACATCGACCATAGATCCAACTCAAATTAATGATCAAGTAAAATTCGAACAAGATAAAATTGATCAATGGAATGTAAATGAGAAAAAGAAAGTAATTGAAAGCATTTCAACTCTTTTTAAAACTGTAGAACATCATTTGGAGGAAATGGTTAAAAATAATAAATTCTATAGTCATGGAGATACTTTAAAATCTAAAGTTTTCAAGGATCTTTTACCTCATTTTGAAAATCATTTTTCTTACTTAAATGAAGAGGGTCAAAAATTTATAGATTCATTAGATAGTTTAAACCAAAGATTTATTGAGCTAAAAGAACGGGCGATTCAAATAGATAACGAAGCATATCGTAAATTAGAAAGTATTAAAGAGTCTTTGGATATGAAATTAAAAGATAGAAATAAATTATTAACCGAATTTCAAAGCGAGAAAGAAGAAAATATATCTAAATTAGAGCTTTTAAAAAATAAAATTGAGCAATCTTTTGAAAAAATTAAAGAAATTATACAAATTAAACAAAATAATTGTTTGCATGAAGCTCAAGCTTTAGCAGGATGGGCTTTAAATGATGGTCAATCAGAATTGTTTTCTAGGCCAATACAATGGATTTATATGCCTATATATGCCATGTTTATTGAGGATGAAGGTAAAATGGAAGAATATATGAATATCCTTTTTCCAGGTTTTATCCGAAGTGATCCAAACAATATATATGAAGCTGTTTCTGATGCTTTTATCAGCTTAAAAAATACATTAACTAAAAAACTTGAAGATAATATGGCTATTAGGTCCAACTTTGAATTTTCAAGTGAAAGGAAAAATTTGATTAAAGATCCTAATCTCAAGAAAATAATTCAGACAGGTATTTCTAAATTAAGGAATAAACTTTTCATAAATGAATTAATTGAAAGAAAAATACGAGAAAATATCGTATTTTTACCCTAAATCTTAATTTTTTTTTCTTAAATCATGTCAGGATCGAAATTCGATATCAAAAATAGATTAGATCTAAAAAAGAAAAGGATTAGAGCATTTTTTCATTCTATAGAAGTGAAAAAAAAACGTAAAGAAGAATTAGATAAAGCAGCAGAGGAAATATATCGAGACGGAATGGTTTATGTTCAAATGAGACTTCCCGTTGATAAAATCACTAAAGAATTTGAAGATGAATTGAAGTACAAAATTGATCACAACATTATTCATGCAAGCATACGCGAGGCTAACACTAGTGATCTTGACAGCATTAAGAATTTATATAATAAAAGTTGGTTAACATCCAATACTCCTTTTAGACCCATAACGAAAACCTCTTTATTACAAATTTTTAAAGATCCAGATACAATCTTCCTTATGGGTAAAGTGTATGGCAAAGACGCTGCTTTTGTGATTCTTGATTTTGAAGGAGAAAATAAAGAATGTGCAGTAATTGCTGCTTTGGCAGTATTGCCTCGTTTTCAAAGAAGAGGGCTTGGGACGATATTAGGGATGGCTGCATGGAATTATCTTAAGGAAAATTATAAACATGTTAAAGAACTTAAATGTGAAGTTTATAAAGATAATATAGTATCCTATTCCTTTATCAAATGGATAGGATTTGAAGAATATGGAACTAAGGCATATAAGAAGGAAGATTTTCATATTAACGATAATGGATAGTAAACCTTTTTTGTTATAATTAAGTCTATTTCATAAAATGTTGTTTTTACTTTTTAATAGATTATCATGTCTGAATCAAAATTAAATTTAAAAAAGAAAAGAATTAGAAGCTTTTTCTTAACTTATGAAGAATCTTCTGAAAGCAAAGAAGATATACAAGATGAACTTATCAATGTTGGTTTAAAGTACATCCAAATGAGGTTACCCATTGAAAAAATTTCTCCTGATTTTGAACTTAAAATAAAAGAAAAGGTTGAGCACAATATACTTCGTGCTAAGATCAGAGAAGCTAAATTAGAAGATTTGGAAAATGTAAAAAATATCTATAATAGAGCATGGTTGACTTCAAACGAACCATATTCACCTATTACTGTTGATGCTTTAAAAGATATCTATAACTATCAAGATACCGTGATTCTTATCGCAAGAGTTTACGGCAATGATGCTGGTTTTATTATCCTTGATCGAGAAGGTCTGAAAAAGGAATATGGAATCATCTGCGGATTAGGTGTAGAAATACGCTATCAGAGAAAAGGATTAGGAACTATACTTGGGCTTGAAGCGTGGAATTTCTTTAAAGAAAAAGGCGTGACTGAGCTTCGTTGCGAGGTATATGAAAAGAATTCTGCTTCACAATTTTTTATTAATTCAATGGGATTTGAAGAGTTTGGTGTTAAAGTTTATAAAAGAAATGATTTTACATTAGAGGAAGAATTAGAATAAATCTTATTAAACTAAACTAAAAACAGGAAACTTTAATTATTTAAACATAAGAGTTTTAATTATCATTACTAAATTTTGAGTAAGATATAGAATTAATTTTCTCATTTACTATATTCTCATTATAATCATCCTGAAGCTCTTTATAATAATTTTTTGCTCTTTCAAAATCAACTAAAGCTAACTCAATCTCTCCTTTTTTTATAGCAATATCTCCTAAAGTTTGAAAAATATCTGCGCATTCTTTAAAATATTCTAAAGCTTCAAAAATCGCTAATGCACTTTCAAAATATTTAATTGCTTCTGAATTATTGTCAAGAAAATCTAAATATAATTGAGCAATAGCTGTTTTTAATTTAGCAATCTTAGATTTATCACCATATTTATCATAAATTTCAATAGAATAATTATAATAATCAATTGATTTAAGATAGTCTCCTTTTAATTCATATATTTTTGCAAGATTTTCTAAAACTATTCCTTCTTTAATATCTTCTGATATTTCGAAAATTCTAACTGCTTCAAGACTTTTTAATAATAAACTTTCGGCTTCGAAAGTGTTTTCCCTTAAAAGATGTAATTTTCCAAGATAAAGAAAACATTCCCACTCAAGTTTTGCTTTAATAAAAATTGAACCCTTATCTTCTATTCTATTTATTAAGCCTAATGCATTATTTAAACTTTGAAAGGCTCGATCATAATCTTCTCCTAGAATATAGTAAAATTTTCCATATTTAATATGAGTTTGAATCATCCCATAGATATCTTCTCTTTCTTTAAAAAATTTAGAATTTCTTGATAAAATTTTTTTAATTCTCTCTGCATCCTTTAACATCAAAAGGACTTCAACTAAATTGCTGGCTGATTTTATCTCTTCAGTGATTAGATCGTTTTGCTCTGAAAGATTAAGCGCTTCCTGGTAAT
>JAEOTZ010000054.1 GCA_016839585.1 Promethearchaeota archaeon | reverse complement strand
GGATCTCCCACTTACTTTTCTGACTTAACAACAAGTACAAAAGCTTTAATAGAACGTGCTGGTTATGCTACAGGAGGGCATTTAAAACATAAAGTTGGTGCCGCTGTTGTAGCTGTTAGAAGAGCAGGAGCAAATCATGTATTCTCCAGTATTAATTACTTCTTTTTAATTAAGCAAATGTTCGTAGTAGGCTCTAGTTATTGGAATCTAGGTATTGGAAAAGATCCAGGAGAAGTATTAGATGATGAAGAAGGAATTAGAACATTTGAGAATTTAGGTAAAAATTTTGCTTACTTACTAAAAAAACTTAAGTCTTAGTTTAATTTCTATTATTTTTTCACTTTTCTACACTATAACCATACCAATTGATGATTAATGGAAACTTTTGAATTAGATCAGGTCAATAGATTTATTTTAAAAAAACAATATCTTTTAGAGGATAATAAAACTGATGATATTGTAAAGATAACAGAGGATTTATGTGGACTTCATTCAACAGAACTTACTACTTCATATTTATCTCTTTTTGCTAGAACTAACAATTTCATGAAATCTAATTTAGAAGAGGCGCTTTATTTAAATAAAACTCTCGCTAGAATACGGGGAATGCGAAGAACTCTATTTATTGAGACTCAAAATTTAATTCCAATAGTTTATACTGCAACTTCTAATATAATTGAAGGATCATTCGAAAAGTATATGGAATTTCATAAAGTTACGTTAACAGAATATCAAGAAGTATCACAAAAAATAATGGGGATATTAAATGGAAGAGAATTGTCAGCATCAGAAATAAGAAAAGAGATGGATTCTAAATCAAACATCCCTGCAATTATCCAAGTAATGTGTAATTATGGATTATTAATAAGAGGAAAACCAATTAAAGATTGGAGAGATCGAAGAAATAAGTATGCGTTATTTAATGATTATTTTCCATCCCTTGATTTAACAAAAATAGATGAAAAAGATGCAATTCAACTGCTTGTAGAAAAATATATAAAATCATATGGACCTGTATCAGTAAATGACATTTCATGGTGGACAGGTTTAACAAAAACAAAAATTAGAGATGCTCTAGACACTACAAATTATCAATTCGAAAAAGTTAAAATTTCTAAATTAAATAAAGTCCTTCTAATGTTTAAAGAAGATATAGATACGTTGAAAAGTATTAATATCTCAGGTAAACAAACATTGACATTATTACCTAGACTTGATCCCTATCCAATGGGATATAAGGAGCGGGATAGATATATTGATGAAAAATATTATGGTAACATCTTTGATCGTTCTGGAAATATAACATCGACAATTTTTTTAGATGGTACTGCTATTGGAGTTTGGGATATGGAAGATAAACCAGAAAATATTGTCAAAATTTATTTATTCAACGCAATTGAGCAAGATCTAATTGATGATTTGTATTTAAAAGCTCAGCAAATAGGACATTTCTTCTTTGATAAGAAAGTAAAAATTAAAGAATGTGAATCAATGATTCCATTAACAGAAAGAAATGCGGGGGGATTTATGTCACCTCTTAAAAATTGTTAAAAAGTAAGAGTAATTAATTAAAAATTATGCATCGTAATAAAATTCTAAAAATTCTACTGATTTTAGGCGGAATCGTGGAAATAGCCATTGGTATATTATTTTTAGTATTAGATCCTTTCCTTGAACAATTAGGACTTGAAAACATTCCAGTTATTACTCAGATGGCGGGGACATTTGTGTTGTGTTATGGAATTCTTTTAATTTATTCATCCCGAGATGTAAAAAAATTGGTGTTTATTCCGTTAGTTAACATTCTAGCTCGAATTATAATGATTATCTTCAGTTTAATAAATCTAACTGAATATCCTGAATTTTCTATGATTTTAGTTTTCGCTATACCGTATGACATATTATGGTCTTTGTTTTTTATCATTATATCAAAAAGAGAAGGTATAATATTACAGAAAAATTAACTTTATCTATATTTAAAACAAGAGGGTAGTATATGAGCATTATTATTTTAGGTGCCTGTGGGGAGGTTGGAAGATATATCGCTTTAGATCTTGTAAATAGTGGATTTGATGTTGTTTTAGCAGATATAAGAGAACCAGAGGGAAATCAACTGGCAAAAAAGCTTGGAAGCAGAGCAACATATCAGAAATTAGATGTTATGCATTTTGAGAATTTAGTAGAAGTCCTTAAAAATTACAAATTAGTGGTTAATAATGTTGGTCCATACTATATGTTTGGTGATTGGGTTCCTAGAGCAGCTATTCAAGCGGGGATTAATTATGTTGATATATGTGATGACCATGATGCTACTTTGACATTTTTAAATTTGAATAAGGTTGTTGAGCGTGAGGGTTTAACATTTTTAATCAATTCTGGAGCATCAGCAGGACTAACAAACATAATGGCAAAATTAGGAGCAGATCAATTAGATCAAGTTGAATCAATTAGAGTTTTATGGTTTGAAGATACTGGTGAAACAATTGGTTTTGGTCAATTAGCCCATTGGGCACACATAGCTATGGGAAAAATCCCGCAATATATTAATGGAAAATGGATTAATATTAGAGCTCTAACGGATAGGGAGGTTGTAAAATTTCCTGCGCCTTTAGGATCAGTCCCTTTATATTATGTTGGTCATCCTGAACCTGTAACCCTTCCTCGATATATAGAAACAAATGAAGCTATCTGTAAGGGAGGAATCTTACCAGAATCAGATATTCTACTAACGAAAATCCTTGATAAATTAATACCAGTTAAAGATGTGAAAATTATGAAATTAATTGTTAAATTTTTTCTTAGAATTCTACCCCTTATTACAGGTAAAGTTGAAGAAAGGGAAATAATATCCGCTTTCAGAAGTGATGTTATTGGAATAAGAAACCAAAAAAAGGCTCATTTATCTTATACCGTTGTAGGTCCAGTGGCAAAATTAACGTCAATACCTGCGTCTATTATAACTCAAATGATTATAAATGGTAATATCAAATCTCAGGGGGTATTTCCACCAGAGGGCTGTTTGGATTTAAATCTTGAGCAATTTAAAAAAGAGCTTGAAAAGAGAACCGTTCACATTATGGAGAATCATTATTGAGCTTAAATTTTCAATAATTAAAAAAATTGAATATCTATATATTTGTCTTTACAGTATTGATCTTATTGAATTATAATAAAAGAGATAAAATTTTGAATAAAATACTAAATTCTGAGGGTTATGAGTGAAAAATTAAATGTTTTATTTATTATAACTGATGCTATGCGCGCGGATCATATGAGTTGCGCAGGAAATCAAAGAGTAAAGACGCCTAACCTTGATAGATTAGCTAAAGAGGGTCTTAGATTCACAAATCATTTTTGTACCAATCCTATCTGTATGCCAAATAGAGCAACTTTGGTTACAGGAGCCTATCCAAATGTTCATGGTGTTAGGAGTAATGGTATAAATTTACGTCAGAACATTCCTACAATTATTCAAACTCTTGATAAACAAGGATGGCACACAGCAGCTATTGGAAAAATACACCATCAATATTGGTTGGGTGCTTTCAAACATAAGAGTAGATCTGCAGAAAGTATAATTGATTGGGCACTTAGAAGAGATAAAAGCTATCCTGTAAGAGATAATTTTCCATTACCGTATTATGGTTATGAAGAAGTTGAAGTTATATCTGGGAATGGAACTGTGTGTGCAGGCCATTATACAGAATGGTTAGAGGAAAGAGCTCCTGAAATTGCTGAAGATATGAGACAGAGAGTATTGAACTATGATAATCTATTCAGTATTTTTTGTGCCCCCATACCAGATCAATTCTATAACACTACTTGGGTTGCTGAAAGGACTTTATCATTCCTAGAAAGATATTCAAATGGAGATTATGGGAACAAACCATTTTATTTGCATTGTTCATTTCCAGATCCACATTGGCCATTAAGTCCCCCTAAAATGTATCAAGATCAATATAAACCAGAAGATATTGAACTTCCAGCTAGTTATAATGATATTAAAAATTTATATAATCATGAATATTTAGGTGATCATTTAAGAAAACCACCCTTCAAAAGAGCTTTTATACGAGAATCCACAGAAGATGAGGTACGTCATTTAACAGCATTAACATACGCATCAATTGCATATGTTGATTACTATATCGGTCAAATTTTAGCATCATTGGAAAAATTAGGATATTCAAAAAATACTATTGTTGTCTTTATGAGTGATCACGGAGATTTAATGGGTGATCATGGACTTCTATTTAAGGGTCCATGTCCTTTTAATGGTGTTTTACAAATACCATTGATCTGGAAAGTACCTGAATTAACGAAGCCAGGAGGTATATCTAACTCTTTAGTAAGTTCAATTGATTACCCTAAAACAATTCTGAATCTTCTTGGTATTAAAGAAAGACACCATCCTCCAGATATGCAAGGTTATAACATTTCTCCGATTTTAGTCAATCCTCGGGAGAAATTAAGAGACTGTGTTTTGATAGAAAATGATGAGGAGGTAGGCACACTCGAGGCTAGATTAAGACATCTTGTTACTGAGGATTATAAATTAACGATTTATGATACTTTAGATAATTTTGGTGATATTTATGACCGCAAAAATGATCCCTATGAATTAATTAATTTATGGTATGATAATAATTTTAAAGGGAAACGGTTTCACCTTGTAAATAAAATGTTGAGAGAAAATTTAAGAGCTCAAACAAAATATCCGAAAAGAATTGCTGGTACTTAGTTTTTATTCCTTAGATTTATCTAATCAATTTTATCTATTCAGCAATTTTCTAATATTTGTACTAATAATTATATATATGTAATTGAATAATATTTATCTATTTAAAATAAATTCACTTCATTATCGAAATTAATTAAAATCAAAAATTTGGTTATTAAAATGGAAACAAATGAAATACAAATTAAACATAGCAAAGTGGGAATGGCATCTTATGGTTTCAACTCTTTTTCTAGAGAACTTCTTAGAATAGCATTTACGTCTTTTAGTTTCTTTTTTTATGAGTCTGAATTAGGATTAAATGTGTGGTTGATAGGGCTAGCTTTTGTGCTTTTTGCGATTTACAACATGTTTAATGATCCATTTATTGGATATCTAACAAATCGACCCTTTAAATTCACAAAAAAATGGGGACGCCGATTTCCATGGATTTTGATTGGGGGCTTACCTTGGGGTTTTACCTACATGCTTATATTTATGCCACCAACTTACAATGCAGAATCAGGTGCTTGGACGCTCTTTTTTTGGTTATTATTTACAACCTGTCTTTTTGACACTTTTCATTCAATTTTATTTGTGAATTTTCAATCATTATTTCCTGATAAATATCGGTCAGAACAAGAACGTCGAACTGCTAGCGGTATCTATATAATGATTGGTGTTTTTGGTGTCGCAATTGGATCTATTATACCTCCTCTTCTCTTTACATATGAAGATCTTCCCTCGTTTGCAATTCAAGGGCTTATAGTAGCTATAATAACTTTTATCGGTTTTGCTGTTGCTATCCCCGGCTCACGAGAAGATCAAGTTACTATTGATCTTTATTTATCCTCTCAAGAAAAAGAACGTGAGAGCACAACTTTTTTTAAAAGTCTTAGAGTTGCTTTGACTCAGAAACCTTTTATAATATTTATGGTAATGTATATGTTGTATCAATCCTTGATAGAAACAATGCAAGCATCAGTCCAATATACTGTAAAATATTCAATGCAAATGCCAGGATCAGCTTCAACTTTAATATTTGCAGCTTTTCTTATTGGAGTATTACTTTCAACCCCTTTCTGGACACGTTATTCCCGAAAAATACAAAATAATAAAAAAGTGATGATCGTTTCAGCTATAGTTCTAGCTGCTTTTACAATACCAATAACTTTCCTTAGAAATTATTACTTAATTGTTTTTGATATGTTTTTATGGGGATCAGGTATGGGGGGATTTTGGCTTATGATATTCCCAGTATCTTCTGATGTCATTGATAATTCAATAGTAATAACAAATATACGTGAAGAAGGAGTATACACTGGATTTCAGCAATTTTTTGGAAGAATTGGTATAATTGTTCAAGCGCTCACCTTTGCTATTGTCCATGAACTTACTGGTTTTGTCGAAGGAAGCGTCACACAAACAGAATTAGCCATCTGGGGTATTCACTTTCATCAATCTTTGATTCCATTTATATTACTTGTCATTGGAATTATCGTGTTTTGGTTAAAGTATGACCTAACTCCTGATAAAGTAAAGGAAAATCAAAGAAAGATAGAGGAATTAGGTTTGTAGAAGATGGAAAAATATTAGTTTATATCAATTTTTTTCAATTTTTTTTATATTACTTTTAATTTGGTAAGCCGCATTATCTATGATGTTTGCTGCTATAAATGATGGTTCAGTTTTTGACTGAAGTTTTAATATTCTTGCTTTTAACCTCAAAGCTTCTAAAAGAATATTATTCTCGTTATTATCAATGCCATTTATTATTACATCGAGAATATGAAGAGCTAACTGTAGTTTATCTTCATTATAAAGAGATTTTGCATGTTCAAGATATTTTTCTTCAGAATTAATTTTTAAGAATTCCTTAGCAATGTCTTTAGATTTTGCTGGAAACAAATTAGTTGGATTCCCACTATTATACCAACCATGATAAAGTCTATAAGTGGCATGTATCGCAAATCGATAACAACCATACATTTCTCTTAGAAAGTGATGATTTTTAAATTTATCTGGATAAATTTCGAGCATTTCATGATAAATCTGCTCAAACCATTTACCCTCGTTCATCCTTTTTACAACTTCATAATGTACAAAACGCATAGCATCGGCAGTAATTGAAAATGCTTCTTTTACTCTATCTATGCCTTCAATTAAAGGTCCGTGACCTGGTACTAAATATTCTGCATTTTTTGCCATCATTTTTTCCATAGCAATAGCCCAATCCTTTGGATAACGCTGAACCTTATAGGGATTACCAACATTAGGAAATGATGATACGAATAAATCTCCAGCACAGATAAGTTTTTTTTCAGGTACCCATAACCAGATTGAATCATCTGTCTCACCAATATCATGGTAAAGCTCAAAACTACACTCACCTAATTTAAAAGTGTAAGGATCATCACCTTTCATTATTATTGTAGGATTAAGCGTATTATGGGCTGAAACTAGTGCTTTTTGACGACCTATTCCCATAGATGCAAATTGTTGTTTATTAAGCCATTCATGGTATTTATCGAGCATCCTATATTTCTCAAACCTCTTTATACAGTTTTCATGAGCTATTACTTGAGGCATCTCCCATCCACTTTCCGTAATTTCTTTAATAAAGGGCTCGTACGCAAAACAATGATCAAAATGACCATGCGAGTAAATAATATATTTGACTCTCTTATTAGTAATTTCTCGAATTTCTCTGAACAATCTTTTACCATACTGCTTCATTGGAAGATCGAATAAAACCAAACCTTCTTCAGTTTCAATGACTCCAGTATTGGCCATGCCTGCTATTAAATGACATTGTCCATCTGCAAAAGTAGAAGATGGAAACATTCCAAACCAATCCATCATTCCTTTATTTGTGATTCTCATATATATCCCTATAATATTCTATTATTAATTTTTTATAAAATGCAATTTTATAAGCCAATGTTTAGTTAATTATTTATAAGGATATTAATATAATTTAATTATAGTACAAAAATGTAAGAGACATACAGGGTCTACGTTGAGAACTACGAATAGAACAAATAAGATCACTTTAATTTTATTGGTGATAATTACCATTTCTTTCATTTCGAATAGGATTATTTCCAATTCTAATGCTCAAACTAACGGTGAAACAATATCTGTTTCTTCGAGTCTAGGATTCTTTGAATATTCTGAAACTGAAGGGATAAAAGAAAATGTTAGTTCAATAGATGTTCAGTTACCTGAGGCAAATTGGACAGTAACTAACATAAAAGTTAATTTTTCTGATATAAGTCTTGGTAGTGAAATCTTTACGATTGAAGACTCCGAAACGGGATCAGATCTAGTATGGAATAAAAATAGTGTTTTTAGAAATTTAGCGTTAGGAACACAAATTGAAATTACAGAAGACACTGAACTATTTGGTGTATACATAAATGCATACAAAACTCCACAAGCGACTGAGACAATTAAATTCCAACTACAGGGATTCGATGAAAGCAATTTTAGTCCGAATAATACAGTTTATAGATCTATTGATTTGAATATATCTACCAATTTAGATTGGTATTACCAAGATTTTTCATCAAATCCAATAACTCTTCACACAGGAAATTATTCTTTAGTTATAAATGGAACCAACTTATCTACAGATGATCAAGCGAAGTATTTTTGGCAAAAGGATACCTTTGATCCTCAAATTCCATATTTACACACATCCTTTTATGAATCTTCTTCTTGGGATACTGGCGCAATAAATACAAGCTTCTTATGTAAACTAAACCAACGGGTCGATAGAACTTATTTTCCTACTGATATCAATATGACCGCTAAATTTAAAGGAAATAATTATGAAATAAGTGATGGACCACTTTCAGGAAAAGGCTTCATAGAGATTCCTAATTTATCTAACTTTTATAGCGAAACCAATCTCAATATTGGAATCGAAATAAATAAGTCTTTAACTTTAAATTTTAAATGTAATTATACTATAAATTTATCAAATGAGTTTTTAACTGATTGTTTTGGAAATGTTGAAGAATCTCATAATCATTGGTCGATATCACCAATAGTTAGTAGAATTTCACAAAACTATTTCATAAGATTTAATATTCCAAAGAATTGGTACAATTTTTCAATATTTAGAAAATTAAGCAGTAACTGGGTAAATGTTACCTCGTTGGTAAATATTGACTTGAACAATAGCTTTATCATTATTCCAAATAATACAATATTAGAAAATTCTGAATGGAATATAATCGCATATTCTCCGAATATTAATTTTAATATAAATTTTCCAAATATAGAATGGGAGACAGGTCAAGAATTACAATTCTCTGTTACTGCTCCAGCAATCCAAGGTAATCTCACATTTGTTTTAATTAATACATTAGGTTATTCTGAAGTAATTGAGATAAGAGGAGTGATTTCTGAAGAAACTGTATTTACATACGATATTCCAACTAATCTTCTTAATGGAAGTTATACTGCAAAAATTTATTGGAATAATATTACAGATGCAGGAGTTAAATCTCAAGTTTTGTCAATTACAACTCCAGAGGCTCCACCAGTCCCACCACCAGAACCCACACCTCCAGAACCAATTAATCCCTTTTTAATCATTTTAATTGTTGCTGCTTCGGTAGGTGCCACGATATCTATTTTTGTCTCATACAGACTAGTTAGATCATTTAGAAACAAACGTGTTGAAAAGGAACAAGAAATCTATAACAAATGCATGGATATTTTAAATCTGGATTATCTAATGGTCACTGATAAGAAATCAGGATTAAATATATATGAACAAAAATTTACAGGAAAAGAAATGAACGGCACGCTGATATCAGGATTTTTGCAGGCAATTCACCAATTTGGAATTGAGTTAATTAAAGTTGATGATCACTCTCAGACTATTAAACTAGATTATGCTAAATCAATAGTCATAATGACAGAATTTGTAAATCTTAGAATAATTTTGATTTTGAAAGAGTCTCCTTCAAGAAACTTTTTGTATTCTGTAGAAGACTTAGCTTACGATATCTATCAAAAATATGGAAAACTAGTAGAAGATTTCAATGGAGATATTAAACCTTTTAAAGGAATTGAAGGACTATTAAAAATTCATCTTAATATTTCATTTATTTATCCTCTTAAATTGGCTACGAAAGCAAGTTCAGAAAATATTAAAATCAAACAGGATGAGAGAGCTTATATTGATAAAGCAGTCTCATTTATGAAGCAAACTAATAAAAAATATTTTTATATAGCATCATTATTGCCTGAGCAAACGTGTTCATCAAAAGATATTGATAATATAATGGATCTAATTGAAAAAAATATTTTTGAGCCAATCTACGAATAATCTCTAAATTCTACTTTTTATAATTTTAAATTAATATAAAATTAAAAAGAAAAAAAAAAATTATTATTTATTCTGATTTTTTTCTCCAGACCTTGAAATATACAATAAGGAGGATAATCCCTGCTGGAATACCAAGTACAATAATTATCCACATCAGAGTTAAAAACCATGAATAAATCCAATAACTATATGGTTGACTACCTAGAGTAGCATTGTAATTTCCGTCTACTGCAATGTAAATACAATATGCTATAAACATAAAGAAACTAAAACCACCACCGCCACCATAGTCTCTTGTTCTATGTGTTTCTTTCTTTTCTCTATCTTTAACATCTTGTTTTTCATCCTCAGGTAATTTACGCCACCATAAATATCCTCCTACGCCGAAAAATAACCCTGCTGGAATACCTACAAATAAAAGTTCCGCTAAAATTATTTGGATAATAATGCCAACGACATAATTTAACGTCCAGTCATTAAAGGTACCTGTACGTGGATTGACGAAGGGATTTACCTCTACAATCCAAAAAAATACCAAGAGGGCTCCAATGATTGCACATACAGCTGCAATAATTAGTACTATAAATGAGTTCGTATGCTTTTTTATAACATCTTTCCAGAATTGCTCTTCACTTTTTTCCATTTTGAGTACCTATTCTTTTTAATAAAGTTTTGTATGCTTTAACAAAAAATAAGAGTATATAAAATTAACTAGTCATGCTATATATTTCTAATATTTATTTTTTATAATCATGCTAAGAACCATTCTTCATATTCTAAGTTATAATCCAAAATTATTTTCTATTTTATAGACAATAAAAAAAATTCATCATTTATCAAACACAAATTCCCTAAAAATTATTAAGGTAAATAATCTATCTAAATTATAAGGATATAAATTATTATGTTCCTAACAAGTTAAAAAAAATGAGTGAAAAAGAAACTTTAGATTCCCGAGATGAATGTTGTCAACCCAAAGACATTGTAGATGTTTTTGAACTTATTAATATATTAAATAAAAAATACGAAAAGATTCAACGTGATAACATACAAGAATTAGAACTCACACCAACCCAGCACTTTATTCTTACTCAACTTTGGGAATCCGATGGTCAACAATTTAAAGAATTAGCAGAAAAATGTGGTTGTTCAAGATCTACAATTACAGGGGTAGTAGACACAATGGAAAAAAAGGAATTAGTGTCTCGCAACTTAAATCCTGACGATAGAAGGAGTCTTCTTGTTAATCTAACAGAAAAAGGAAAAGAATTAAAAAAAGTTACACCTCCAATAGAGACGATGGTAAACGGTTGCTGTCCTGAAATTAATCAAGAAGAGATAAAGAAGTTAGGAGAATTACTTCAGAAATTGTCAAACTCACTAAAGTATTAAGCATTTAACTCAAGATTTTCGTATTTTTAAACCTTTGTTAGGATCTTAATTATACGGAACGAAACATTTAAATAGTTAGGATCCTAATTATTACTTAATTAATCAAACAAAATCGATAATGAGGTGTTAATTACATATGACTGATAAAGAAAAAGGATGTTGTACTGAAGAATCAAAAGATGATGATAAAGAATCCCAATCAAAAGAAAGGTGTTGTTAAAGTAAAAGAATTCATTTTAAGATTAAATTTAAAATTTATAAGATCAAAATTTTTATTTTTTTCAGTTTTATTTCAATAAAAAATACCGATTGGATACGAATGTTAGTGAATAGAAATTGCAGAAAAAATACAATTATTAGGAATGTTAAAAAATGAATGTTATGGGTATCTCGGGGACTCCTAGGAAGAAAGGGAATAGTGAAATTCTCTTAAGTTATGCTCTAAAACCTTTTAAAAATAATGGATGGAATGTTAAGACTTTTCTTTTAAGTGAATTAAAAATAAAACCCTGTAATGCCTGTGACTCATGTAGAGAAACTGGTAGTTGTATCATTAATGATGATATGCAAGGAATTTATGATGCGTTTCGATGGAGTAATGCGATTATAATCTCAAGTCCTGTTTATTACCTAAATGTTAGTGCTCAATTACTCTCCTTACTTGATAGACACTATGCGGTAAAGGTCGAAAAACCTTTAGAAGGGAAAGTAGGTGGAGCTATCGCGGTTGGTAATGGAACATCGGGAGGTCAAGCAATAACAATTAATGCCATTCATGCATGGATGCTCTCATGTGGAATTATATGTGTTCCTGGTGAATTACATGGGGTAAAAGCTGTAGCTGACAAGCCTGGCGACATTTTAAACCAAGAAAACCGGTTAAAACAAGCAGAAATTCTTGGATTTAATATTCTAAAAGCAGCAAAACTACTTCAGAAATAAACAATTATTAATAAATTGCCTATTACTTTATGAGGTTATTTCACTGAATTTTGTATCCAATCAAAAATTTCTCTTTTTATGTATTGTTATTATTTATAATATAATTCCCTCAAATAATCTTCAGAGTTTAAAAAGATCTCACAATCACAAAATCCACCAGATTTTTTACAATTTTCTAAAAATTCTTCTTGTTCCTCT
The DNA here is from genome assembly GCA_016839585.1 of Promethearchaeota archaeon. Classification (GTDB taxonomy): domain Archaea; phylum Asgardarchaeota; class Lokiarchaeia; order Sigyniarchaeales; family SOKP01; genus Loki-b32. Next base: position 24,234 of record JAEOTZ010000054.1, on the reverse strand, counting down.
TTAGATATACCCATTTCTTCTAAAATTATTTTTGCATTGGTTAAATCGCGTCCATTACATCCATTAATTTCTAACAATTCCTCTAATCGATTGAAGAATCTTTCTAATTCTTTTTTATTCATTTTTCACTTATTTTGTCCTATAATTACTATATTAATTTATTAATCCCACTCAAAAGGAATGTAATTATTTTTATCTAATTGCAACTAATATTATAAAAAACATGAAAAATAATACTACAAATACGACTGGAAAAATAAAAATCCAAGGTTGAAATAAATTTTCCTTAATTGCTTTATTTGTTGATTTCGATCCCTCCTTAACTATTTGCTCTAATTCTGATATTTTTTGCTCCATTTCTTGAATTTTAGTATCTTTTTGCTGTATAACTTCAGAAATATTAATTATTCTTCCACAATACGGACATATTTTAGCACTTACATCAATTTCAGATCCACAGTTTTGACAATACATTTTTTTAACCCCATTATTCAAAATTTTAAATAAACTCTATAAACCCAATATGAATTGATATTAAAAAAATTTGGTAAAGTATCTTTTTCGTCACCATCCAGATATTTATATATACCGCTATAAATTTATTTTAGAATTTCACACACTTGCAATAAAAGGACTTCACGCTAATGATTTTATACTTGCAGCTAAAATTGACGCTATATAATCATATATTTTCATAATTTAATATTTTCTTTAATATTGTTCCATCCATATGATACTAATTTATATTTATCTCCACCAATTTCTTAATAATTTTCAGTTAAATATTTTCCCCCGAGTTTTTCATAAAAAACACGATAGTTACTCTCCTTTAAGACCCACACCAGCATACTATTGATTGCATGTTCTAAAAGATTTTTTATAACTTTTTGGACTAATTGAGCACCAATTCCCTTTCTTTGATACTCTTCAAGAACGTATATTGCTAATAATTCTCCCTCGTACTTAGAAGTTATAGGATCCTCTATATTGGGTTCAAATTGTTCTAATCCACCTACAGCGAAACCAATAATACCCCTTAACTCATCTTCAGCAACATAAAAAAAATGTTTTTCTTCCTGATTTTTCAATCGTTCCTTGCATCTATTTTCACGTCCTATATAATTTAAGCTTTGAAGAAATTTATCTGAAATTATACCTTTATAAGCACTTCTCCATGTATCAACATGAACTTTTGCTATTCCAAGCGCATCAGATACTCCTGCTTTCCTGACCTTCATTTCTTTTCTGTTTTTTTGAAATTTTCAGCGATATTTTTTATATTACATCTTTTAAGTTTAAAATTTCACTACTTCAATTTATTCTAATAATAATAGGTTTATAAAAGCCACTTGATAAAAAAGAAAAAATTAAATATATGAAAATTAATTTGTATTTTGCACCGAAATCTAATCTAATAAAATAAATTACAAAATGAAGATATAAAGGTGGTAAATAAAAATGATATTTATTACATATTGGGAGCTAAATCCAGATTTTGATCCAGGAGAGATGGCTGAAATTGCACAAGAGCTTATGAGTAAAAAAATCTACCCAGCTGAAGGAATAAAGGAAATCGCATTTTACATTAGTGCCACAGATTATTGGGGTATTGGTATTGATGAAGCCGACAGTGAAGAAGTATTAACAAGGAATATTAACATGTGGAGAATTGCTAAACCTGGGTTTATTAAATTTATTAAAAGTACTCCTGCTATGGAAGTAACCAAAATACTCCCAATATTGGTAAAATTGAAAAAACAAATAAAAGGTTAACAAGACTTTAGAGTAAATTATATATCAAAATTAAAAATCTTAATTTTCCTTTTTTTCTTTTCTTTCTTTCTTTTTTTTTTCCATAATTTTTTGTATAATAATCATTCAAACAGAATCAAAATAATTTTTAAACATTTTTATAATCTTTAAACAATTAATATTAACAAAAGATTTTTTATTTACACCTTGAAGAATCTTATTTTAAGCAAAATAGTTTTAATATCATGATAGAGTATGATAATAAGTTATCAAGATATATGTGAAAATATTTTTTCTGAAAAAGAGTTTATTGACAATTCTTTACTGGGAATCGGAGTACTTCAAGATAATAGAATTATATATGTGAATAACACAATTTTAAAACAATTCGGATATTCTTTGGACGAAATTCAAGAAAAAGATTTCTGGATGAAACTAATCCATCCCGATGATTTATCCATAGTAAAAAAAAAAATGGAGACTAAGTTAAAAGAGAAGAAATACAACACGACAAGGTATAATTGTCGAATATTCTTAAAATCAGGTGAAACCATATGGATTGAAGTCTTTTCAAAAAATTTTTATCATAATGATAGATTAGCAATCCTTTTCACCATAATTGAAATTCCTAAACCTACCCCTTTAATTGAGCTTTCTACTGGCAATTCAGCAAAACTTAATGTCGTGGAAGAACTATTAAAAAGTTTTAAAGTTCCTTATAGAGTTTTCAAGCCAATGGATTCACAGAGATATATAGGTAGAAGAAAAAAATATATTGAAAAAATAAAGAAATCCTATGAGAGATTTGAAAAAGTAATTAATAATATATTAGATGTTACTGTTGAAGTCAATTCAGATGGGATTTTTTCTTTTTTATCCTCTCAATCACTTGATGTGTTTGGGTATCATCCCAAAGAACTAATTGGATTAAATGCATTTGATTTTGTCCATCCAGAAGATTTACCTTTGATAAGAACAAAGATGAAAGAAGCAATTATAAAAGAAGAAATTCTTTATACTGAGTACAGAACATATCATAAAGATGGTTATTATATTCCTGTGTCTACAAGAGGAGTTGTCTATAAAGAGCAAGGAACTATTAAATTTATCGGCGTTATTAGAAATATATCTGAACATAAAAAATTAGAAGACAAATTATTAAATTTGAAAATTAAATGTGAAGATTTAGAAAACGATTTAAAAGAAAGTATTCATGAAAATATAATAAAATTAAAAGAATCTAAGGAAAAGTTTCATCATTTACTTGAAACCTCTCCATATTCTGTTATATTAATGAACTTTAAAGGCAGTATAATAGAATGCAATTCTGCAACTCTAAAGTTATTTAAATATGAAATGGATGAGTTTTTTGGAAAAAATCTTCTTGAACTTATTGCCTTCCCTTCAAAATCACTTTCTAAACTAGAAGATGCATACGAGCAATTAACAAAAGGTCAAAAATTAGAACCCATAGATATTCAATGTTATACTAAAGATGGAAGATTAATTTGGGTTAAAATCTCAAGTACTTTAGTAAGATTATATAATGAAATTTTAATCCAACTCATAATTCAAGATATTACTGAAGCAAAATCAGTTGAAAATAAATAAAAGATTTCTGTAACCTTAAACGAGATCTTATTTTTCTTTTTTTTTTGAAAGGTTAATTTAAGAGATAAATATTTTATTAAAATCCTTCTTAAGTTGATCGCGAAAATCAGGATGGGCTATATTAATCAAAGCTTCTGCTCGTTGGCGGGTTGTTTTTCCACGTAAATTGGCAATACCATACTCGGTAATAACATAATGGACATCATTACGTGAAGTTGTTACACACGCTCCTTCGCTTAATTTTGAAACGATTCGACTAATTGTTTTCTTTTTGTTTGCTGAGGGAAGTGCGATAATTGATTTACCTCCAGGAGATAAACTTGACGCGCGAACAAAATCAACCTGTCCTCCAACACCAGAATATTGTTGATATCCGAGTGTATCCGCACACACTTGACCAAATAAATCTACTTGGAGAGCAGAATTTAATAGAAACTAGATTTTTAACTTTCCCAGCAATCATTACATTATTAGTGTAGTCAACAGGATGCATTTCAACATTAGGATTATTATCAACAAATTGATAAAGCTTTTTTGTGCCCATTAAGAACGTAGCAATAAACTTACCCGGATTTAGGTTATTATATTTATTTGTTACAACTCCTTTTTCATATAACTCAACTACTCCATCAGAAAACATCTCTGTGTGAATTCCTAAATCTTTTTTTTTCGTTAGAAATTTCAATGCAGCATCAGGTATCCCACCAATACCTAATTGGAGATTTGCTCGATCACGAACTAATGAGGCAATTTTCCTTCCAATATTTTCTTCAATACTGGTGATTTTAGGAAGAGGTATTTCGATTAAGGGGCTGTCAGTCTCAACAATATAATCAACTTCAGATATATGGATGTAAGTTCCATATGTTCTTGGCATTTGTTTGTTTACTTCAGCAATTACAATTTTTGAGGATTTTGCAGCTTGCATTGTATAATCTACGGATACTCCGAAGCTAAGGTAACCATTCTCATCTGGGGGAGAAAGTTGAATTAATGCTACATCTACTGGTAAAATATTATCTCGAAAAAGGCGTGGTATTTCAGAAAAAAATACGGGTGTATAATCAGCTCTCCCTTCCTTAATTGCTTGTCGTGCTCCTGCACCTGCAAATAAAGAGTTATGGTAAAAATGTTGTTTTATTTCAGGCAAACAATATTGACATTCTCTTAGAGGAACCATATGAACGATCTCAACGTTCCTGAGACGATCTTTTTGTCTAACAAGCTCATCTGCTAAGAGTATTGGTTCCCCGGCAGCATGTCCAAAAACTACTCTATTCCCTGACTTTATATTTAAGATAGCTTCCTCTTTAGAGGTAACTTTTCGAGAATAACTGTGTTCCCAATTCTTCATATAAATGACACCTTTTATTTTTAAATATTAAAAAAAAAACTAATTATATTGTTATTTGTTTAAAAACTCTATAATCTTTTTTTTAAGAAAAATCTATATAATTTAATTAATTCCAACTTATTTATCATTATTAACAATTTGACATCATTTGCCGTTTAAAAATGCAATCGAAAAGTATAGTAGATATTCAGAAGGTGGAAATCACTTTTGACGACGGTGTAAAATCAACTGGAAATTTTTATCGTTCAATTTCGGAAACAATAGTAACTCCTAATGGAAGGCGATATCCCCATCCTAGACCAACAATTATATTTTTTCATGGATTTTGGGCGAAAAAAGAGGTTAATGAAATAAATCTCGTTGCCCTCGCTCATATGGGATATCTTACTATTGCTTTTGATCAGAGAGGTCATGGAGAAGCAGGTGGAAAAAAAGCAGAATGGTTTAAATTATTTGAGGATGTTGATTGTGTCCTCGACTCTGTCTGCTCTTTTGAGGACGTTAAAAAGGGGTCCTTGTGTTGTATAGGAAAATCAATGGGAGGTACATCTGTTTTAACAAAATGTTATGAAGACATGCGGGTCACAATGGTTGTAGGGATTAGTGCATTACATTCTGTTGAGTTGCTGCTTAAAGCAAAATTTCACTTTTTATCAGCAGGATGGTTCGTTAAGCGCATAATTTCCAAAGTAAAAGATGAGCGTGCAATTAAAATATCCGCGCATTATTTCCTTAAAAATGATCCAGAATTTAATAATAATCGAGTATTTTTAATTCATGGAAAAGATGATAGTATATTTCCACCCTCAATAACTTTTGAACTAAACAAAAAACAAGCGGCAATTCCTGAAAAACATGCAATTTTACTAGAAAATTGTGGTCATAGTTTAGAGGGCCAAGAATTGTTAGTTTTTGGGATAATTCTTAAATGGTTATTTGAAAATGAAGCTATGAAGTTAAAAAAAAATATTTAGTTGCTTCATTGCATAAGTTTTGCAATAATCTCCGGAAGATTTTTGGGAGTGCAAGCGAGGACATCGATTCCTAGTGTATTCATGAATTTAGCATAATTTCTATCATACATTGGTTCATTATTATACCCTAACGCAGCGATTCCTAGGATCCTAGTCTGCCCTTCTAATACTTTCTTTAGCGTATCGGTTAATCGATTATAGCCTCCTCCCTCATAAAAATCGCTAATAATTACCATTATCGTTTTTTTCGGATTTTTAATCAGCGTTTGAGCGTATTGTACAGCTTTAGCGATATTCGTGCCTCCGCCTAATTGAACCGTCATTAACACTTCAACGGGATCATCAATCCTATCCGAAAGATCAACGACTTGGGTGTCGAAAATCACGAGATTGGTATGAACTGCCGGAAGGCTCGCAAAAATCGATGCGAGCACCACGGAATAAACTATTGAATCTGTCATAGAACCGCTCTCGTCTATTAAAACCACTATCTGCCACGGTTTCTTCTTTTTTTCGGCACAATAAAACCGGGGTTCGGCCATGATTAACTTTTTCGAGTTTGAGTCGTAATGTTTCAAATTCTTGCGAATGCTTTCCTTCCAATCAATATTTCTAAAAACTTTTATAGGCGTGTGCATATCTCGCTTAATTGCTCCTATGATGTGTTTTTCAACTTCATCCTTAAATTTATCTCTTAGATCTTCAACAACTTTTCTAACTAAAGTACGAGCAACATCTTTTACTTCGTTCGGGAGCATATGTTTTAAAGCAATAATAGTCTTTACCATTTCAAGACTCGGTTCTACCTTTTCAAATAACTCTGGATTTGCAATAATATCTTTAATATCGGATCGTTCGACTAAATCTTTTTCGAGCACTTCTTTTGTATCTGTAGGAAAAAGTTCCTTCACGTTTTCAATCCAATTAGGAATCGAGAGACTGCTGGGACCTAACCCTGCACTGCGTTTTTGATCAACCTGTTGACCATAAACAAAGTCTAAAGTGTCATCCATTTTCTTAAATTTCTCCTTGCCAAGACTAGCTCGCCCCAAACCAGATTGTTGCTTGCCAAATCCACTTCGACTCATACCAGATGGCTTCTTGCCGGATCCAGTTTGGCCTTTTCCAGTTGGTTTCTTACCAAATCCGCCTTTCTTACCACCAAATCCCGATCCTGCACCTTTCATTCCCGAGTCTTCCATATCGTCTCCTTCATTTTCCTCCTTTTCCTCTCCTTTACCTTCTCCCTCACTCTTATCTTCTTTGTTAGTTTGTTCTCTGTCCTCCTGTTTTTCCTCGTCTAGTTCTTCATCTCTATCTTTTACATCATCAGGACTAAAATTGATATCATGATCTTCAGCTTTTTTTCCCAAAATTAATCTCCATCTATCCATAGCCTCTCTTTTATTTTCCGGTAGGCTCGTGAGCTTTTTTTCGTCAAAAATTTGTTTAGGACCCATTTATATTATACCTCTCCAAACCATTCTTCAAATATTTTTTTCACCTTCTCATCTACGATCTTGAAGAAATTTTTTACATCCTCTTCAACAATATCCATCAATTCCGCATGCTTCCTTTTTATTAATCCATAATGTTCAGCCAGTTTTTCCACGAAAATATCGTATTCAGTTGGGTGAAGTTCGGAAAATGCTTTTCTCAATGGCGGTAAAATGGCAGAAAACACCTCCCACTCTATAGTCTCAACAACTTTAGCTAACACCCGTATTATATCTTGATTGAATATTAGCTTTGCTTGACATACATAAATGAGTCCTCGAATTAAATCACCAATTTTTACTTTTATAGAGTCAATACTATTCAAATATTCATAAATTAACGTTTCGATTTCCTTAACCTTCATGTAGTTTAATAAATAGAGAATACCAACAGTCCCCCCTTTGATGAACTCGTTACTTGTATTTTCAACACAAGTGTTTATGCTTTCAATATATACATTCAAATCGATCTCGATATTTTGAATTGATATTAACGTGTTTGCTAGCATTTTCATTGCATCAATATATTTTACTTCATCTCCACTCGGCGGATTTGCAAAATTTGGTATGGAAAAACAGCAGGTGTAATAGCTCCGCTGAATGAGTTGTTCCATGAGATCCATATCATCTTTCGAACAACCCATCATCGCCATGAATTGAAAGATCATTATTAAATTAAAGAATCCCTCTGTTAAGCTTAAAAACTGGTTATCCACTTCAAGCGAGTTTAAGCACTCTTTGTGTAAATCCTTGAAATGATCAGTATAACCCATTGAAAGACTTTGAAATAAAAGATTCGTAATAATGCCGAAATTTTTCACGTTCTTCTTGGTTTCTTCGACTAACATGTTTTTACTGGCTTCTTCCAAGGTTGCTCCATACGTGCTCAATTCCACGAGCTTCGCATCAATTCTTGGATTCCATTTTAGGCTCCATTTTTCAGTGAATATTCCGGTATCTCCCTTAAGTATATCGGGACCTAGCAAGCGGTGTGCGTAATCAATTCCTAAAAATTTAATTTTCCAGAATAATTGTGATAATTTCGATTCGGCTTCTTCCCGTAAATTAATAATCTTTTGTTGGACCTTTTCCTCAGGATCAATCCCATGAGCTTCCAACTGGAGGTAAAAATCCTTTTGAAGGGGTAATCTGCCAATATTCTTGGTAACCTTACCAACTTTATACCCGATAGATTTTTCTTGAATCAAGGAGTCAAGATATTTTCCCTCAATTTCTGGATTACCCTTAACCAATACCATATAAATGGAATCGATAACATCCTTGAGATCAGGTTCTTCCCGTCTTCGTAACATTGCCAACATCTTAGCACCCTGGTAAGAATTAATAGAATCGGAAATGGATACGACATTTCCCTTTACACGGGCATCTTTAAATATATCAGTAATAAATTCTAATGCAACTGCTGAATATGGATGCTCCACTTGTGAAGTGAATTTTTTCCAAATACTATTATAAAATTGGGGTGCTTGATTTCCGGACATATAACCCGATTTTTGACTTATTCTGTAATAAGAATAGGGTACTAACGAATTAATCAATTGTTTTGTCGGAAAAGGATATGATTGCGGAAGAGTATCTGGCAATGCAATAGAGTGTATACCACCAGTTATTACCAGTATATCTTTGTCCTTAACCTTATATTTCTTCTTATAAGTTTCGATGTTGTGTTTCATATATGATTCTCTTGTAAGCGTACTATTTGCTTTGAGTATTTTCATGTCTGTTGTCTGTCGAATAAACGCACAAAATAAGAGCATACTCTCCCTCAGCTCGTCAATATCGGATTTATTGGCACCTATTTCAAATAAAGTCTCCCAAGATTCATTGAAATCCTCAAAATCAAATACTTGAGCAAATTTTTTGTAGAATTTGCTTAAATTGTAAATAGATTCTCCCTCTATATTGAATAGATCTACCTTTTTAGAAGGATCCTTTAAATTCGCAGAAGAACATGAAATTAGTCCCGTGAGTGGTAGATCAATGAAATGAATAGGAATTTTTTTTTTAATGGCTTCTGAGAGAGCGACGAGTTCAGGAGAGTATGATACAAAGGGATAATATGCTTCAAATTTTGCGGGTACTAATTTATCAGGACTAAGAATTCCATTCAAACCAAAGGTATTATTGGTATCTGCAAAAAGCGAAAGAATCGCAATTGGAGGGATTGTATCTCGTTCAACCATGTACTTGATTAAATTATCTGCTAAGGCTGGACCTTCAACCAAGATTAACTTAGGTTCGTACTTTTCAATCCATTTCTTTACTAATATTGTGGAGCCTGGTGAATGGTGACGAATGGGTAAATAAATTATTTCGGATTTCTTTACTTTATCAACCTTGGCATCAATATCTGAATTGTCAACCCCCAATGAAGTTCCTATCTCAAAAAGTATCTTTTTGAGATTAGCAGCACTTAAGTATGTATCACTCATGGATTTTAATAAGTTGCGTGTTTTTTGAATGCATTGGCAAATTCTTTCCAAGTATCTGATTTGTTTGCTCTCACCCTAGCGACCATATTAAAATATTCTCTTAATTTAGGAAGGTTTTCTTTATCATCCTTTACAATTGCACTTATAAGGTTCATAGCTACATGTTTCGGTTGGACCTCTGATTTACCAAAGAATTTTGCATATATAGCGCTATCGAAGAGCAAGGAAATCTCTTCTGAAGTGGACATTACAGTCGAGATAGGAGTAAATCGTCCGCCACTCGTGCTACGTCCTGTTCTCAATTCTTGAAAAACAGTAATTAACAAATCTAATGTATCCTCGGGAATCTGGATTTTAAAACCTATCTTTGTCAATAAATCATTCGTTCGTTGCAATACAATCTTTCTTTCTAAACTCTTATCTTGAATTACCGGAATGTATATAAAATTGAAACGGCGTTTTAGAGCCGCACTCATTTCATTTACCCCTCTATCTCGATCATTAGCACTGGCAACTACATTGAATCCTGGAATTCCGAATATTAAATACTCAGAACCCAACTCCGCGATAGGGATGACCTTTTCTGAGAGGATCGATATCATGCTATCCTGAATTTCTTGGGGACACCGTGTTAATTCTTCAAATCTTAATATCCTCCCTTCTCTCATTGCATTTATCGTAGGGGAAGGTACTAATGATTCTGGACTAGGACCTTCTGAAACGAGGAGGGCATAATTCCAAGAATATCTAATTTGGTCCTCAGTTGTTCCCGCCGTTCCTTGAATTAGATATGTACTCGTGCCGCTAATCGCAGCAGAAAGATGTTCTGATAGCCAAGATTTTGCTGTTCCTGGTTCTCCTATTAACATGAGTGCTCGTTCGCTCGCTAGTGTCACAATTGATTTCTGAATGAGATCCCGTTGTCCATAGAATTTAGTAGAAATTTTTATTTTTTTCTGAGTACCATTTACTTTTAATGGAAATTCCTCATTCGAACCTGTAATAAATAATTCAACCATCTTTGGTGATAATTGCCAATTTGGGGGTTTTGGATACGTATCATTTTGAATTAATGCTTTTAATTCTTCTTTATGCAATTCTTCAGCAGGAAATCGAATTTTCTCATTTTCTGTTTTACTTGATTTTTTATTAGACCCAAGTGATATTTTAGGAATTTTACGGAGAGCTGGAGTTGGTTTTTTTGTTGTTGTAGTCTTGGAAGTTGGAGGTTTCTTTTTTGGAGGAGATGGTGATGTATTTTTTGAAGCTGGGGGTGTTATTTTTGTAAAAGATTTAGGTGTAGTTGATTTCTGTGGTACTTTTTTTTTTTCCATAATTTATCATTTCTTTTTTTTTTAATTTTTAATTATTTTATTTTATACGTTGATTTTAACAATGCTCTATTATCTCGAGCAATTTTTTTAAGATTTGGATATGAAATTTGATTATTATTAATAATACTAAGGGGATATAAACTAAGTTGCCCATTTTCCGGAATTATCTTGCAAAAAATCCCATCAATGGAGGTCCTTCTACCCTTTAATTTTTTGAATTCTTCAATTAATTTTAGATTTCCTTGCTTCTCGGGAATTCTGATAACTAGTGGATAATCTTCCCTATGAGTTAGTTCAAAAACAAAAGTAGGAGTTCTATCTCCTTCTATTCCTTCTTTTTGAAAATCTATCACATATACATCTTTAACATACAAATAATCCAAAATGCTTGCTGGTAAATCAAAAGGAGTTACCTCATAATCTTTGAAATTTTTTTGATAAATTTCTTTTGCATTAAGATAATATTTATCTAATTTTTTGATAGAAACGTGAGTATCCTCGGATGATTCTTCATCAATATATATTTTAGATTTAGGATTTTTTTCCAAGTAAATAATATCCTCCTTCTCAACGTAGGGTAAGTTGTCTGCTTCAATATACTTTGAAAGAATGGTGTTAACCACGCTTGAGGGATCTGAATTAGGTAGATCATGATGTAATAAGGATTCTGGAGTCACTCCAGTTTTATATGGAAGCATTAAGTTCCACTTTAATATTTTATTTCTTGTCTTTCCAAATAAGGATAGAAAATAAAAAACAAATCCTACAATAGTTCCTTCTAGGTGTATTTTCTCTATTCCGACTACCTTGAGAATGAATTTACTTCTTATTTTAGGATTTAATTGAGTTCCCATTAAGCTGTTAAAAATGTCTGGGTTCTTATCCCTAAGGTCTTTTTCAGAGACGAAAGCTCGACTTAAAAGCCAACAGTTGCTAAGGAAAAAGACATACCTTTCGATATTGAAAATACTTCGATTCTTAAGAAATCGTTTTAATTCAATATGTAAATATCTTAATGATGTGGCCAATCGATATGCTTCTAACTGAGATGCATTATGTAAGAAAAATTCTATTTTTTTAATGTTATCATTTGAAACAAAATTCAATCCATTAAAGGCCAAACTTTCAGTATAATCCTTTATTTGGACGGCTACTTTTTCTAATTGAACATTCACTAGTTTAATTCCCCCTTTTTAGAATTTTTTTAACACTTTCAAGTGTCATAATCCGTTCAAGTATTCTAGCTATACTTATTATCTTCAAAATTTCTATTGAAATATCTTTCTTTAAATTCATTGGAACTGGTTTCTGAATCATTTTTTTCAATTTCTCATTAAATGATTTTAAGTGTTTGCTAAGAGTCGAAAAATTCATCTCCTCTAACTTTTGTGTTAAATTAACGAGTTCTGAGTTGTTTTCATTACTTAAGCTATTGATTCCTTTAATTAGGATTTCATTTAACTTGAGTTTAATAACATCCAACACTTGAAAACTTTCTCTAATATCTTCTTCTTGAGACATTTTCTCTTTGCTCCCTATCTTAATTATGATTGTATATTAATTACTACTTAAAGAAAAATAACACTGCTGTCAATATAGAGAGATTTTAATTCTTTTTTATGCATAATTATTGCCTTTTCAATCCGAGGGGATATTTTCTCATCATTTATTGAAGAATTTAGCTTGTGCTTATATTATCACGAAGACTCAATTGAAGCCCTAGACTTTTTTACTTACTTATTTTTTAAAATTCCTATATATAAAAAACGAATATTTTTTTCATATATGAAAAATGAGGGGTTATAGATTTTCTCAAAAAAATAAATAAAAATTTTAAAATAAAACCTAATTTTTATATTTCTAACACAAATAAGAAAATCTATAATGATGTAATTAAAAAATATTAAGGCGTTAAATGTATTGCCAAATGAAGAAGAAAAAGAATATTATATTAAAAATAAGAGATCTCTAATGAGACTTTTTGGTGCGGCAACACAAATAGTAAAAAGTATTCTAATTGAAAATTTTGGCGAAGTTAAGGTTGAAGAATTTATCCCTAAAGCACGAAAAGATTTTGAGATGTTATTGCCTCAAATCCCTTATGTTGGAGGAAAAAATAATAGGCTCACTGAAGATCTTATTAACAGTGCGCTTTTACTACCATTCCTTCGATTTTTTGAGAAAGAAGGACTAGACTTTTATAAGATTGGTAAATTGACTTATGATTTATTCGAAGCATTTTATAAATTTATACCGCCTACAGATGATATTTTTAGCGAAGAATATATAAACCGAGATAAAGAAAATGCTAAAATTTCTAAACTACGCAAGTACCCAGGTGATTGGGTATTTGAGTTCGTTGAAGGAGATGGCGAAACTTTTACCTATGGCAGAGATTATTATGAATGCGGTGTTTATAAGTTTTATAAAAATCAAGGTGCTGAACATTTTATGCCAATTGTATGCATAAGCGATTTTGCAATGGCTCAAGCCTACGGATACGGCTTTAAACGTACTCAAACTATAGGAAATGGCGCTCCTCTATGCGATTTCCGATATATAAAAGATGGTAGTACAGCTCGAGCATGGCCACCAGATAACCTACCAGAATTTAAAAAAATAGAAAAGAAATAAATTAAAATTTATTTTATTTTATGGAGATACAATCCATGTATTAAAAGCCATCCTAATATACTAAATAGAGCCATCCATTCAAAAAAACATGCTAAAAACCTGAATAAATCTGAAATTATTTCAGAAATTTCAAAGCTAAGGAATAATGCGTAATTTACAACTACAACTAATCCGATGACTGGTAAGTATTTTGGTATATCTTCTGCATTTAGCTCCATTTTGGATATCTTTACTTGAATGATAACAACACCGAAGAAATAAATAAATGCACCAATCATGTGAAACATTCGCGAGACATCATGAGGATTTAAGGCAATGATGACAGATCCTACAGCAGCAATAACAATGGTATAAGCTGTTATTTTGATAGATTTTTCATTAGAACCTTTTGTCTTTAAAAAGGTCAGTAGGTAAAATCCAAAAACAACTCTCAAGGGAGCAACAATAATCATACTAGTATTCCACAAAAGTGACGAACCTTTTGTTGAAGCACCCAAATCACTGATATAATGAGTAAAAAGGCTAAATGCTGGATCATTGTAAAGTATTACCGAAATTAACATAAAAATTACTGCGAAAATAAATGCAATATACGCAAAATAACTTCCAGGGAATTTTTCATAAAAACCATTCAATCTTTCCACTTATTTTACCTCCTTATTTACTTTTTCAAATTTTCTTATTGAGCATTAGCTCAATAAAATATATAAGGTATCATTCATATTTAAAGTTATTGAGTAGTAACTCAATAGGATTGATCATGTCAAAACGAAAAATTGAGAGGAATAAGGAAGAAAAAATTAAACTAATTTACGATTCCTTTTTTAAACTCATATTAGAGAAAGGTTTCCATAGAGCCAGCACAAATAAAATAGCAAAAAAAGCTCAAATTAGTGTAGGAACAATATATCATTATTTTCCCAAAGGAAAATCTGATATTCTAATCAAATACTTCGAAAAATCAAAAGATATGGTTTTAGATATTGAAAATTTCAAAGCTTTCGACCTTAGCAATATTCCCGAAATTTTTAAACCTTTTATCTCAAAAGATATTGAAAATCAACGGAAAAATTTAGGGTATCGCATAGCTTTAAGACATTCAATATTATCTCATAAAGAAGTACGGAAAGCCTTTCAAAATAAGGTTCTCGAAATATGTAAAGACACGTCTAAAAATCTTAGGACAAGTACAATGGTGTTCAAAAAAATTCCCGAAGAAAGACTTATTAAAAGGTTTACCTTCATTTACAATCTAATTGAAGCCTTAATTCATCATCACATATTTGTAATGGACTTTTTTGATAATGACGAAGAACTCATTGAATATATCTCAAATTTGATAGACTTTACAATAAAATTCTTTCAGAAATCTAGTTAAACAAGAGTTCAAAAAAAATTAGCTTGATATATCAACTTTGTAATTTCATCAAACATTTCCACACAATTTTCACCTGTTTTCAAAGAAATTTCCATACTTTCTGTTAGATTGTGTTTACTTTTGATTTTAATTACCTCTTCTTTAGATACTACTCGATTCTCTTGTAAATCAAGTTTATTCCCTACCAAGAGTATTGGAATATCTCCTCTGGATTGAATCCATTTATTTTCTCTAATTCTCTGAATCCATTTAGGTATATTTTTCATAGAATTGGTGTTAGTTATATCATATAAGATTAATGCTCCTAAAGATCCAGATAAATATAATCTCCACAGTTTTTCATGTATATTAAGATTAGAAAGAAACCAAATTTGTAATCTAATATTATTGTTATTTAATACTATGTCTTTTATAGCAAGATTTGTTCCAATAGGAGGACGAGGATTATAATCCCGTGAGTTTAAATAGTCTAATGCTAATGTTGATCTTCCTACATTATCATCGCCCAAAATGACTAATTTAAACATAAAATCAGGAGAGACCACTCTTTGAAACCATGTAGATTTATAGCCTCTTAATGCCTGTTTCTCTTCTTCATTAAGATAATCGAGATATCCTCCTGAATTTAAGAAAAATCTTGAACTTTTAGTGCCCTCATTAAATCTTATTACTATTTCTTCCTTGAAGATTCTTCGCGCTAACTCGTATCCTATTTGTACTAATTCTTTTAATAATGGAAATGCTATATTTGTATGCAAGATGTCTGTATTTAATCCGTTCTCGAAAAATGCCTGAATGTTTGAGCAATGTCCCATGAACTCCTCTTCCGGAGATATCATATATTTAACATTTTCAGTTGACTTAAACAATTCTACTGTCTCATCAATTGATTTTATTTCATCATAACGGTCAATACTCTCAACTGGAATATTCATTAATAAATGAGCACAAATAATGAATGGCTTATCCTTAACATAAATATAAGTCTTTTTATTAATTAATCTTAAGTCCACTAAATCATTTATCTTAAAGATCTTTTCCGGTTTTTCTCGCCTTCTCTTAAATAAGCCCATTCTTATCTTCTATACTATTTTAGTTTAGTAATACCAAATAATGATAAAAAAATGCACCTATATAAACCCACATTTTTGTCAGATATAATAGTTATTACTTTTAAACGTTTGAAAAAAAGGAAAAAAATGATGTTTAATGATAAGTAAAAATCTCCCTATTTAGATTTATTTTCCTAATTACAAATGTAATTATCATAAAACGTAAATATTACATATAATCTTGTCAATACTTCTTTTTTTTTAAGCTGATTAACTAATTATTATTTTATTCCTGTTATTATGATTTACGTACGTAAAAAACAAATAAGTTTTATAAATTATGATGGTTTCATAATTACTTAATATTTTTTTACTACAATAGAAAGATTTTTACGTACGTAAGAAAGTATAATATTTTAATAAATAAATAAGTATTTAATTAAAAAATAAACAAGGTTAAAAATTAATGGCACAGAAATTGATACCTGAAGTTGAGAAAGAATGGTCTAAAATATCTTTCAAATGGCGGAGAGTATTACCAAAAAAGAAAGATAGGCCACCATCTCCAATAAAAGTTGAACCTGATGAAAAGATCTTTCTTGAGCTCCTTGAACGATCTAATAAAATCATAGATCAAATAATTACAAAATCAAAAATGAAAGCTACTGGTCATGCCAAATTAATAACAACAGATAAAATTGTAATAGATCCACGCGTACGGTGGAAATGTAGAATTCCTGTGTGTTTTGGTTACGGAACTAGTATAAATTGTCCTCCACATTCTCCAACTACCGAAGAGATGAGAGAAATTGTTAGTTGTTATAATCATGCAATTTTAATTACATTTTATCCACCGACACAAAACCATATTTTTCCCGGAATTCTTCTCGGTGTCCAGGGAGATGTAAATTTATTAAATCAAATGGTCTCAATGATAGAAGCAGAAGCAACATATTTGGGATATTATCTTGCTATGGGATTTAAAGGTGGGCCTTGTGTTGGTTGTGGATTTTTTTCTCCAGAATATTTTAAAGAATTAATGCAACAAAAAAAAATACCCCCCTGTCCTGTGCTCGATAATCAAATGTGCCGGCAGTATTTAAGAGCTAGACCTTCACTAGAGGCATGTGGAGTGGATATATTTGCTACAGCTGTTAAATGTGGAGAAAAACCACCATTTGTAATTAATCCCGAGCACCCAAAGGAATCTGTTCCCTATGTTGTTTGGCATGGTATCGTTTTAATCATTTGATAATATCAATTATTAAGAAATGAGAGAGGTAATTTTGATAATGGAAAAAGTGAGTTTAGAAAATAAAAAGAAAGCAAAAAATCATTTTTATTATATTAATAACGTTATTGAAGCGGTTAGTTCACTTGACTTTTTTTCGATGAAAGATACAATAAAGCAAGCAATAGATGTAGGAGTCCCAGTAATCGAAATAATAAAAAAAGGTATTTTAAAGGGATTGGCGGAATCGGGAGAAATGGGGCTTATTTTAGCGGCAGAAGCTCTGGAGGGAGAAATCCTATGTATAGATGAGGAAACTAGAAGGAGTTTAGCTAAAGCTAGGAATTATTCAGGAAAAGTAGTTATCGGGACAATTGAAGGTGATATTCATAATTTGGGTAAAAATATTCTAATCGCGTTAATGAAATCTTATGGTATGGATATTATCGACCTTGGAATAGATGTGAAACCTGTAAAATTTGAAGAAGCTGCTCGAATGCCAGATGTTAAAGTTATTGGTATCTCATATCTTCTTTCTTCTGGGGAACCCTTCATAAAAAGAGCAGTGTCCTTATTAAAAAATGGAGAATTAGCAAATAAGGTAAAAGTGATTTTGGGAGGTGCTGCTGTATCGCCTGAAATCGCAGAAGAAACAAAAGCAGATGCTTACGCAAAAGACGCTTTAGAAGGTGTTGATATTATCGATAAATGGTTAAGGAATTAATAAAAATTAATCATTTCTTTAACTATTTTGAGTTTATTTTAATGAATTTATAAGTAAGCAAAGTTGTTTCTTATAAAGAGAATGTTAATCTATAAGGTATACTCATATGGGGAATAAGAGAATTACACTCATTTTGGAGCCAATATCTAAACGAATAAATGTTGTTGAGGGTTCAACAGTTTATGAATCACTTTTAGCGTTGAACTTTCCCATAGGTGCGTTATGTGCAGGTAAGGGAACATGTGGAAAATGTATTATTCGTGTTTTAGATCCTAATCCAAAAATTTCAGAACCATCAGAAAAAGAAAAAAAATTTTTGAGTAGCCAAAAAATATTAGAAGGATACAGGTTAGCATGTCAAACTAAAATTTTTAGAGATTTAAGAGTTTTTTTAACTGACTCATTAGTTTCGAGAGGAATTAGAATTTTAGTAGATGCTGATTTAGAATCTCTCGGAATAACAAGTAATGAAAAATTTCATCTAGGAATAACTTCACAGCTGTGTAAGATCACCTCTGCGGATTTAAGTAATCCAAGAAATGATTTATCTGGTTTATTTGAGGGCATAATAGAAAGAAATAGTAATTATAAAATAAATGAAAATCACACACTATTTCATGTAAATGATATTCTATATAACATTATTAAAAAATTACCACATATTATGAGAAAAGAAGATGGTGTTGTTACAGCTTTTTTTAGAAAGCTCTCATTGGAAGATCCGTGGATTCTTTATGATATTGATGCCGGAGATAAAATTAATAAGATTTTTGGATTAGCTATCGATATTGGAACTACTACTATTGTTGGATATTTAATTTGTTTAAAAACAGGCGAAATTGCAGCGGTTTCTGCAATGTTAAATCCTCAAGTGGCTATCGGTGAAGATCTTATTTCAAGAATTACCTATATCGTAAAAAATAATGCAATTCATAAAGCAAAAGAATTAGTGATTAATGCTATAAATTATATACTTGAGGATTGTTGTGATAAAGCTCACATTTCTATTTCGTGTGTTAAAGATATTTCTGTTGTAGGGAATACTGGAATGCATCACATATTTTTTGGAATAACCCCAGAATTTTTAGCTGTTTCACCTTACATTCCAGTATTTAAAGCCCCAATTAATGTAAGTGCGGGTATGCTTGGAATAAAATGTAATCCCAATGTAAATGTATATTCTCCTCCTGTTATTGCTGGCTACGTAGGAACAGACACAATTGGATGTATAATCTCATCTAAAATCAATACATACGATAAATATTCTCTTTTAATTGATATTGGTACTAATGGTGAACTTGTGTTGGGAAATAATGAAGGATTAGTTACATGTTCATGTGCTGCTGGCTCGGCTTTGGAGGGTGCTCATATTTTACATGGAATGCGAGCTTCTGAAGGAGCAATAGAATCAGTCAAAATTGATAGAAATACTTTGGAACCTTCAATAGGCGTAATAGGAAACATAAAACCACTTGGATTGTGTGGTTCAGGGCTCATTGACACTATAGCCGAAATGCTGAAATGTAATATCATCATGCGTGCGGGAAAATTTAATATCAAATCAGAAAAAGTAATGAAACATCGTCGTGTTGTAAAAAGGGAAGATGGATACCATTATATTATATATAAAGCCGAATGGGACAAAGAACAATATCAAAAAAATATTAATGATAATAATATTAAGGAAATCACAATTTCTCATAAAGATATTTATCAGCTTCAACTAGCGAAAGGTGCATTTTTATCTGCAGCTAATTTATTACTTGAAATGGAACATAAAAAAAAGGAATCTCTTGAACAAGTTCTTTTAGCAGGAGCCTTTGGAACTTATATCAATAAAAAAAATGCTGCTTTTATTGGTTTATTCCCTGAAGTTGAACAAAACTCCATTTTCCAGATTGGAAATTCAGCAGGAATGGGGGCACAATTATTTATAAAAGATATTGAGCAAAGATATCTAGCAAATAAGATCGCCTATGAGATCAAGTATAGAGAAATCGCATCATTACCATCATTTCAAAAGGAATTCACTTTTTCTCTTTATTTTCCTCATTATAATCTTGACAGATTCCCTCTAATAAAACAAGAATATGATGAAATTCCTTTAAAGTAAGAATGCGAAAAAAAATTATAAGATTATTTTTACGTTAGGAATTATTTATTTACAATAGTAAAGAAATTTTTTTAAAAATCTATGATAAAAACTGGAAAAGGTAAAATTTCGAAGAAAAAATCGGGAAACCGTAAATATGACAGTTTTTGGGTCTATATTCCCAGTAATATTGCTAAAGATAGTGCTTTTCCTTTTAGAGACAAAGAAGAAGTCGTGATAGAATTAAAAGGCGAGCACTTGGAAATTCGAAAAATCTATAACTTAAGTGACCTAACAAAAGTTTACGATATTGAAGATGCTACACTACCAAAAATAATAGAAAGTAAAGCATTAATTAATAAAGACAAGCCATTCATTTATTATCATAATGAGGTTTATACGTATGAAGATGTAAATATAATTTCAAATCAGATAGCTAATGGACTTATAAAACAAATTAAAAAATTAAAATTGAAAAATCCTAATATTTCCTTGATATTTCCAAATAATCCAGGGGCTCTATTTTGTTGGTTCGCCATTGCAAAAACCGGTAGCGTGTTTGTACCAATAAGTTACTTATTAAAAAAGAATTTACTAGAATATGTATTGAAAAATAGCAATTCAGAAATTTTAATTATTGATTATATATATCTTGCGAATGTTGAGGAGATTTACGAAAATTTACCCAAAATTAAGAAAATTTTTATCCGAAACGCACCAAATGATTATAAATACGAGGATAAATATGCTAGTTTTACAGAAGTCTTTTCTGAAAATTTAGAGAATCCTAATATTCATATGAATAGTTTTCATCCTCTTGAAATATCCTATACATCAGGAACTACAGGAATTCCAAAAGGAGTGCTATATAGGAACTATTTCACGTTGTCAGGAATTAGTGTAGGAAGGCAATTGAAAGATTTAGGATTTGGCGATAATATTAATAAATTTTATTGTCCCTTACCGTTATTTCAAGGATTAGAACGATATTTCTTGATAATTCCAATAATGTATCATAACGGATCGATAATAATCGCAGAGAAATTTGATGTTTCAACTTTTTGGAGTGATATTGAAAAATATAAACCTGATGGTTTTTGTTATTATGGAGCACACTTGACAATGCTTGTAAATCAACTGCCATCAAAAATTGATAGAAATCATTCAATTAAATATGCATTCGGTGCAGGTGCCTTAAAAAAGATATGGGATACCTTCGAAAGGAGATTTGGAATTCAAATAATTGAAATGTGGTCTCTTGTTGAGGGTATTGGTTTTACTATAAATAACGAAGGTTCCAAAGGGGGAAAACTAGGATCTATCGGAAAGTCAGCACGAGGCGTTGAAATTAAAATTGTTGATTCAGAAGGAAAAGAACTTCCTCCTGGACGAGATCATATTGGTGAAATCTGTGCAAGAACAAGACTTCCTTTTGAACTTGAGTACTATAACTTACAAGAAGAGACAATAACAAGAAAAGGAGAAGATCGATGGGTTTACACTGGCGATTTTGGATATGCAGACCATGAAGGTTTCATATATTATTTAGGAAGGAAATCAGACATGATTCATAGAGAAAAGGAGATATTTTTTGCAGTGGATATCGAAATAGTCGCAAATTCACATTCACTTATAGTCGAAAGCGCTGTTTTTGAAGTTTCTGATAGCAAATCCTCCGAAAATCATTTAAAAATATGTGCTGTAATTCAAAAAGGAGCTTCGATTACTCACAAAGAATTTCACAATTTTCTACAACAAAACTTGGCCTATTTTATGGTTCCAAGATATATAGAATTTAAAGAAGAATTACCAAAAAATGCAAACGAATTAATTCAGAAATTTATTCTTAGAAAAGAATGGGAATCAGGAAAATCATTAAAAAATAGCTACGATACGAAGAGTACTCTTGAAGAGAAGAAGAAGTAGAAGAAGTAGATTATAGATTATAATCTCTGTTTTTTGTTTCCTACTCATCCATGAAGAATTTTAACAAGGTTCTGTTTCAATGAGACTTTTTAAGCATTATCAACTTGATATTTATTATGGTAATAATGTTATTTGATCAACTTAATAAAAATCAATTAAAAGAACTACTAGTTAAATGTTGGATGACTCACGATGGCTCCTGGTTTTATAATTGCGCCCGTGAATTAGGTATTGATACTGCTAACAAACTAAATAAAGCAGCTATTAAATCTCTTTCAGTAATTGAAATGCAGCGGGTAAAAAAGGCGATGGGAATGAAGAACATGAAAATCAAAACATTTGAACAATTAAAAGATTTTATTACTAATGCTTTTAGCGTAATAAAAGGAGATTTTATGGACTTTGTATATACCTTCCCTGAAAATAATCGAATACATTGGGAAATGAACCGATGTTTCGCCTACAAAGGAATGGAAATGATTGGACTTAACAAACAATATGAATGTGGCGTAATATACCGTGTTAGTTGCTGGTTGGATGCTCTGGGTATAAACCATACAATTGAGCCTGAAATCGATAAATGCTTATTAAATTCTCATAAAAAATGTTCTGGAGATATTATGATAGATTGGCTGTTGAAGGTTTAAAAAAAAAATAAGATTATTAATTATGAGTATTACAATTTTTATATTTCTTAATTAGAAATAGAGCGATGCTAAACGAACATGTGAAAAAATCGCAAAATTAATTTGAATTTCATTCTTTTTCTTCATTAATCTCTCCTTCTAAAACTCTTTTTAATTCTTTTTTGCTCTTTTGAATATCAGTATCCAATTCTTCTTCTGCGGAAAACAAGCCGTTTTCATATTCAATATCAAGTTCGGTCATTTTTTCTATGTATCCTTCATATAAATCATCAATAATTTTATTTAAATTTGAAACTGAATTTCTGATATTAGAGTTCGCTTTCAGATAATCCTCACCTGAACTTATCTCTCTACTGATTTTCTTCAGCTCTTTTGACATCAGCTCTAAGGATTCAAAAATATACCTATCGTCTAATAACAATGTAATTTTCTGTTCTTCTGATTTTTTTCTCGTGTCCTCCAGAGTTTCCCAATATAAATCTTTTACCCACTCATTGATTAAGAGCTCGTTTTTTATTATTTTCTCTCTGTCACTTTTATCAAAATTGTTTAGTTCCTTTAAGTAGAACCCAGTAAAAATGTCTTCATTTGATTGCATTTTTTCTGAAAACTTTTTACATAAGGATGAAATGTTCTCTTCAATTTCAGGAGAAATTTGCTGATTAATCATTATTGATAGCATCAATATTTCTGTGTTACCCCGAGCCCAATCTGAGTGAATTTGAAAGTAATAGTTTAATAACTTCAAATTGCCGAATGATTGTGTAAAAAATTCTTCTTTGTTCGCTTGATTCATACCTTCATAAATTCTATTTGATAATTCTTTATCCAATTGAGCTTTAGGAAAAGAATAAAATATTGTTGGTCCTATTTTAACATGAAAATATGATAATATAACAATCGTTTTAATCCCCACTCTCTATATCCTTCTATTATAAGAACTAATAAGAAAATCTAAATATAAATAAATTTACCTTAATTTTGAAATAATTTTTTAAAGAAGTTTTGAATATGCAAAATTTATTTCATACATCAACTATGTTATAATTTCTGTTTTTATTGTAAAAAACACTAATTGAATCTAAGAGCTCACCCATATTTTTTTGCTCTCGTTTACATAATTGTCTTTCTTTCGGTGCTTGCCAATTTATTACATATTTTCTCCAATTAGAATCATTTAATTTTTTGGGTTGAATTCCAAAAAATATAAGAATTTCTTTATCATTTACATGACCATTCTCGTCTTCAATAACAAAATGAGGGATCTCATGTAAATATGTCCTTCCAGCAATCATGTAAGAAAGTAAAGAATGGTGTCCATCAAATAAGATCCATTCCGATTGCTTTGTCTTTACTAATTTAATATTTGGTAATCCACGTGGAGATAGGATATCTTTTCCAGATTTTATTTGTTTAACCATTGTTCTTATCTGGTTCATGCTTTTAATGCCATTAATATTATGGAGGTTTATAATTTCTCTCAATAAAACTAGTTTTTTAACTTCTTTGATTGTCTCTTTTATTTTTGAACCTAATCCTTTTTCATACTGATCTACAGTATCATAAATGGTATTGC
>JAEOTZ010000053.1 GCA_016839585.1 Promethearchaeota archaeon | reverse complement strand
TAAAGCTTCATAACTCATTAATTCATGTACTGAGAACGCATCATATACTTCTGCTACATCAATCTCATTAATAGGATCAGATATTTTTGCCATTTTATAAGCTGCTTTAGCAGCACCTTCTAATCCCACCAGATCTGTCATATTTCTACCTCCAAGATAATATGCATCTGTACAACTTCCATAACCTTTAAGCCAAACAGGAGTATCTGTCATCTTTTTAGCAATCTCTTCCTTTGCCAAAAGCATAGCTACAGCTCCATCTGAAAATGGGGGGAAATCAAGTTCTTTTAGAGGGTATGCCAACATTGAAGAATGTAAAACATCTTCAAACGATACCTTTTCTTGTAAATGGGCATATGGATTATTTAAAGCATTCATACGATTTTTTACAACAACTCTCGCTGCTTGTTCCTCACTTACTCCATACTTAGTCATATACATATTTGCCATTAATCCTGCTGCTGAGATTTGATCTAATCCTAGATGTCTTTGATAAAAAGGGTCAAAGATAGAGTTATTTATCAAGTACTGATTTCCTTCAGAGCACTTACAATGGGATACTACTAGTACAGTATCATAATATTCTGATAATATTCGCATAGCTCCATAAATATAAGCGAAAGCACCATCACCAGAAACTCTCGATTCCGATTTTCTCACAGATCCTACCGCATCTTGAATCGCCATATTAGCGATTGTACGCCCATCATTAAAATCGTTAGAACTAGTTATTACACAACCAACATCATCATTCGTAATTCCTAAATCTTCATGAAGTTTTTTTACCACTTCGAATACTAGATCTGAACAGGTTTGATCAATTTTATCTGCTTCATATTTTGTCTGAGCCGTCCCAACAATTCCTACTTTTTCCATTTTCTATTATCTCCGCTTATTATTTCTTTTTTTTATTAAGATAATTAATATATTTGATATGAGTTAATGGAATATAAAATCTTTTAACTTCAAAATATCTTATACAATTAAGTTAACTAGTTTGACAAAACTATAGATAAAGTTTTACAAAAATAATTCATTTATCGTATATATCATAATTTAATTCAGATTTAAGCAAAAATGAGTATTGAAGATTTCGAAGATATTTTTTATAAGAAAGAAGAGAATGGTATCTGTACAGTTACAATTAGTAAACCTGAACGAAGAAATGCAGTAACCTATATTACTTTTATAGAAATATATAAAGTCTTGGATGACATGGAAAAGGATAAAAATTCAAAAGTTTTAATAATAACAGGAGATCCAAAGGGCAACGCTTTTACTTCAGGAGGATATTTCAAAAAAGAAATGTTTCCTAAGATGAAAAAATATCCAGAAATTGATCTCATGGATATTGCTCAGAAAAAATTATGTTTAAAATTCTGGGATTTTACTAAACCTGTTATTGCTGCCATTAATGGAATGGCTATAGGAGGAGGTGTGACGATGCCTTTAGCCGGAGCAGATCTTATTTATATGGCTGAAGATGCTTGGTTTGGTTTTTACTTTAGCAGAAGAGGTATAATTCCCGAATTTGGAACTACATTCTTATTGCCCTTTTTAGTTGGGTTTCAAAGAGCTAAAGAAATTTGCTACTTTGGTCGAAAAGTTACTGCTCAAGAGGCGTATGAATTAGGAATTGTTAATAAAGTGCTCCCAAAGAATGAGTTAATTTCTTATGCTAGAGAAATTGCTTTAAGACTCATTCCCCCCAAAGGAGCAAGTTTATCAATAAAATTAATGAAAAAAACTATGCATGCCTACTTTAAAGATATTTTAAATAAAACCTTGGATTTAGAAAATAAAGCACTAAGAAAACTTTTTGCTTCTCATGACTTTAAAGAGTCAATGGCAGCATTGAAAGAAAAAAGAGACGCAATTTTTATAGGACGCTAACGATGAAGAATCTCTTTAAAAAAGTTTTACAATTATAAAAGTTTAAAAAATTATATGTTGAATTATAATAATATTTCTAATGATTAAAAATAAATCAAATTAGGGTAAATATTATGGAAGGAAAGGATTTTGATAAAAGTCGAGTTGTTTCAAGGTATCCAATTATAGTTATTGGCGCTGGTCTAGGAGGATTGGGTGCTGCTTGTCAACTTGCTTATGTTGGGAAAAAAGTCTTATTACTCGAAAAGCATAATGTCCCTGGTGGTTTTGCAACTTCATTTGTTAGGGGTCGGTTTGAATTTGAAGGAGCTCTCCATGAATTAAGTGATATGGGTACGCAAGAAAACCAAGGGAGCTTATACCGCTTTTTGGAAAGACTTGGAGTAATCCCCGATAAACTTCAATTTAAACAAGTCCCCGAATTTTATCGAAGTGTATTTCTAGATGGATACGATGTCACAATGCCAATTGGTGTTGAAGAGTATACTAATAAGCTAATTGAATTATTTCCTTCTGAAACGAAAGGAATAGAAGATTTTATGGAAATGTGTAAGGCAGTATTAGCAGGTATTGAATTTATTGTGCATAAAAGAGGTAAATATTCCGCTGCTGAAGTTTTAAAGGAACATCCTTGGCTTGCTCGTGTATCAGGTCTTACATTAGCGGAAGTATTTGAAAAATTTTTTACCAATAAACGGTTAATGGCCCTTATAGCACAATTATGGGGCTATCTGGGATTACCACCTCATAGAGTAAATGCTTATGCATTTTTAGCCATGTTAATAACATATCTAAAATTTGGTGCCGCTTTTCCAATGGGGAGATCACATGCTCTTACAAGTGCCATGGTAAAATCGTTTGAGGAATTAGGAGGAGAGGTACGATATAATGCTCTAGTTGATCGTATTCTAGTAGAAAATGGTAGAGCATGTGGTGTAGAACTTCTTAATGGGGATATATACCTTTGTGATGCGGTTATTTCAAACATTAATCCCATTTGTACCACAATGAAAATGCTTCCACAAGAAGTTGTACCAGAAAGTTACAAAAAGCAGATCTATGCTCCTGAAATAGGACCATCAGGATTTTCAGTATATATAGGACTTAACGCCTCATATAAAGAATTAGGTTTTAATGTTCATGAAACCTTCATCAATGAAACAGATGATCTAAAAAAAGCCTATGAATCATTTACTAAACTTGACCCTCCTAAGTATCTAGTTGCTGCTTGTTATAATCATATTTATGAAGATATAAGTCCTCCTGGCACTACACAGCTCGTTCTTACTACACTACAAATGGGTAAGCTATGGCAAAGTGTTTCGCCTGATCAATATCATCACATTAAGGATCATATTGCTGATAAAATGGTTGAGATGATTAAAGATACTATCTGCCCTAATATTCGAGATTATATAGAGGTAGCAGAAACCGCAACTCCTCTCACCTATTATCGCTATTCAAAAAATATAGAAGGCGCTATATATGGTTACACGCAAGATATTTTAGATGGTCCAACATTAAGATTAAAAAGCAGAGGTTCCATTCCGGGACTATATCAAGTAGGTGCGTGGACTAATATTGGAGGGGGATTTTCTTCATCGATTCTTAGTGGAAGAATTGCCGCAGGAATGTATTTAAGAGATATACGAGAGGGGAGGTGGTAATTAATGGAAAAAGATATTATGGCAGACATAAAAAAATATCAAAAAGCAGAAAAGTTAAAAAAGTGGAGAGATGAAGTACAACCCATTCCTTGGTATTTTGATGGATTAGAAAATCTCTGTAATAGGATTCATCCTGAAAAACAAATATTACAAGTATCAGATATCCAACAACTCTCCCATGATACAAAATTATACCGATTTATTTCAGCAAATCCAAATAAATTATTAGCTCCTTTCCGAGCAGGTCAATATATTGGGTTAACCGTCGAAATTAATGGAGTGAGAACTTCTCGTGCTTTCTCACTTGTTTCTTCTCCAAATCAACTTGCTTACTATGAGTTAGGAATAAAAAGAAAGGAAGGGGGTTTTGTTAGTCCTTATATTCTTGATAACATAAAGGTTGGTGATATCTTAGAAGCTACAGAACCTATGGGAAATTTATATTATAACAGAATTTTCCACGGAAAAGATTTAGTTTTTATTGCTGGTGGGAGTGGAATAACACCCTTTATTTCAATGTTAAGATACATTTCTGAGCGTATGTTGCCCTTGAACGTCTGGTTAATATTTGGGTGTTTAACTGAGAAAGACATATTATTTAGAGAGGAGCTACAAGACATACAGTCGCGCCGTTTAAATATCAGAATTAAATATATCCTTTCAGAACCTGAATCTGGATGGAACGGAGCCTGTGGATTCATTACAAAAGAAGAAATATTAAATGAAATTGGATCAGCTGATAATAAATATTTCTATGTGGTTGGAAATAGGTCGATGTATTTCTTCATAGAAGAACAATTAAAAGCAATGGGTGTCCCTAGACATCGTATTATTTATGAAGCTTTTGGAGTTCCAGATGATATAACAGAAGTAATGGGATGGCCTGAAGGTATTGATGCTTCAAAAAAAGTAAATATTTCTGTTGAATTTATAAAACAAGGAAAGAAACAAAAAGAAATTTTTGAAGCTCAATGCACTGAGCCAATTTTAAACAGTCTTGAACGAGAAAAGGAATTAGGCTTAGAGATTAATAATAGTTGTCGTTCAGGTGCCTGTGCTCTGTGTAGAACAAAACTTGTTTCTGGTAAAGTATTTGTACCTCCTGAAGTAATAATACGAGAGATAGATCAAGAATTTGGGTTCATTCATCCATGTGTATCTTACCCTTTAAAGGATCTCCATTTGGATTTAACTTAAACTTAAAATTTTTTAATCTTTTTTTTAGAATAGACTCTTCATATTTATTTTTCTTTAGTTCGAATTCTATTAGAATTTATTATTCAAACATTTTTATAAAAGATCAAAGGACGGAAAGACATTTTAATAATTAATCATTCTTGTAGTGATTATGATCTCCAATAGAAATTGTCTTAAAAGAAATCATTAAGTTCGGTAAAAAATGGGCTCCAAGAGCAAATTGAAGTTAAAATGAATGGCTTTATCTCCTGAGGTTTCTGATGTTCTTGTGAAGAATTCTCAATATCAACTCCAATAATAAATGCGGCTAAAGGAATTTCTTTCACCATAGGGCAAATCCAATTTATTAGGTCCCTGAATCCTACAAACTCGTAACAATGTCACCAACAATTCTTCCTGCCCTCCCCTTTGCAGTGTATTTTATTCGCTTAGAACCACATTTAGGACATTTTCCTAAACCTAAACCTAGCGCCAAGTCAGGTTTATCAAATTTATACTTACAAGCTTTACATTGATACTTCCATATTTCTCGCCTAGTGTCAATTTCTGAACCACATGAGGAACAATAATTTTTTGTGTTCACAAGATCAGGAGAGACAAGAAAACTCTTCTTAGTTCCACAATTCGGGCATTTCACTTTTTTCTTTTTAAATTTAATATTTTTTATGGTCATAATAAAAATCTCGAACAAAAGTTAGGTAATATTAATTGAGGGTAATTTGATATTTAAACATTTTGAAAGAGGTTTAACGCCTTGAATGTAATGCTTATAGATCATTATTAAAAAAGAGCAAAATTTTAATTTTTTCAAATTTAGGGTTCTTTCATATGATGATCATCGAACGAGAGTATTGAACTTGGTTTTAAATAATAAAGAACTTGCATATAAGATTTAAATAATTTCTGAAGCGCTTTATTAATAATTTCGCTTTTTTTTAATTCATTCTTTTTGTTTATACGTGGCATCTCTGGGGTTTTGCTCTTTTTAAAGACATGAAAATCTTTTTCGGTTCTAAGGTCAGGAGTTTTCCCGAGCTCTTGAATAGCAAACGTGTTTTGCAGTTCTTTTATTTTATTGACTGCAGTTGTTAATCCTAGAACTGTTTCGGACTCTATTTTTTTTTCTCTAATATTTTTAACTTGATGTGTACACCCACACCTTAGACACTTTTTTGTTTTTTGTTTTGTATTTACGTATATATATTGAGCACATTTGTCACACTTAAACACATAATAAGGCTTTTGATCTTTTTTTTTCTATTAATATTTCTAATTTTATTTATCAACTTTGACGACTATAGATTATAATTAAACCATTAATTGACGACCACCATCAACATGAATAGTTTCACCAGTAATATAAGAGGCAGCTTCAGAAGCTAGAAAAAGAATTGTTTTGGCAATATCTAGCGGTTGACCAATTCTTTTTAATAGAATTGTAGGAAGCCAACTTTCTTTCTCTTCTTTACTCATTTTCCAAGTCTCAATTACACCAGGAGATACTGCATTTACTCTTACTGGAGCTAATTGTCGGGCAAGACCACGCGTCAATGGAGTACCTGCTGTTTTAGTAAGAACATACCCTAAACCGCCTGGATCATAATCCATTACAACATTCACTATATTTCCATTTGTTTTTCTTAAGAATGGAGCTGAAAAATGAGAACAAATAAGTATGCCCATAATATTAACAAAAGTCATTTGTTTCCAAAGGATCCAATCGGGATTTTCGAAATCAAACATCGGAGGGGGATGTTTTGAAGCATTATTCACTAAAATATCGATTTTTTCATATTTTTTTATAATTTCATTTATCATCGATTGAACTTTTTCTGGATTAGAAATGTCAGCTTTGAACGAAATCGCTTCGGTACCCATTTTTTTGATTGATTTTACCAACTTTTCAGCTTCATTTACTGATGTTAAGTAATTTATTACGATGTTCGCACCATTTTTAGCAAATAAAAGAGCCGTTTCACTTCCTATACCTCCGGCTCCCCCAGTTATAATAACGGTTTTGTTTTTAAAATCCATTTTAATTCCCTCAAAAGTTAATAATACTAACAAAATAATTAAGTTTAATATTTCTAAGTATTGACTCTTCCAACTTTACCTGTAATTTTTTTAAAAAAAAAATAGATAAAAAAATTTTTATTTCCATTTCCACTTTGGTTTAGTCTTAGTTAAACGAGCTAGAGCGGCAGAAACAGCATCTTTAGTTTGCAGTAATTGTGAATTTATTAATGTTTTAATATTAGTCTTGAGTCTTTTTTTTTATCTAATTTAAGTTCTATTTAAGGTTTTTTCACCGTTTTCCATAAAAAAATTACATATTTAATCAAAGATCAATTTATATATTTCCGAAGGTTCAAATAAAACTGAAATCACTCATCATTAAATTCTTAGAATAATAAAAGAAAAAAAAAGGATTTAATTAAATTTGTTTTTGAGTATAGAATTCTTTAACCTTTGATTTTATTCTTTAATTGTGTAATTAATGGTAATACTTGAGCAACCTCCATAGCAGGAGAGATTCGAAAGCTTGTAAAAATTCCAGGTTTCGCTATTCTCCACCCCGTTGCTTCTCTCATCACTGCCTCTTCACTATCGGCTTTTGATATTGATATACCCCAATACTCAGGGGTAACATACCAACCTATTATTTCTACACCTTCAGCAGGGAATAACTTTTTGGTGAGAAAAGTTTGCGCCAAATCAGCTAACTCACTAGGATCAAAATCTGGATTTAATTCCCAATGTGTGATAAATAAAATTTTACATTCCACCATATTTTAATTATAATTGGATTTATTAATGATATAGACTTTCAATCTATATCACTACTATGTTATAAGAACAAATAGTATATATAAATTGTCAAAGAACTTATAAACCTTAAATTGATGGACTAGTTATACTAATTAATTTACTCTTTTTTTCTTTCTAAAAATTCTTCTAATCGTTGTTCAATTATTTCATCTTCGGTGTAAAAAACCTTATTATTTCCATCGCCATTTAGGATTTGTTTTTTGAAGACGAGCTAATGCACCTGACATAGCATCTTTTGTTTGTAGTAATTGAGAGCTTACAAGTGTTTCTAATTCCAACCCAAAAGCGGTGTCCTTACCATAACAATCATCAATCAGTTTTTTAGCAAGTCCAACAGCTAAAGGACCACTCGTCATAAGTTCGTCAGTATACATTTTAATTATTGAATCTAATTCTTTATGAGTTTTAACAACACGATTTACCACTCCCAATCTATAAGCCTCATTTCCATCAAATTTACGTCCAGTTAAAATGATATCTTTGGTATTTTGGATGCCCACAAGCCTTGTTAGTCTAATAGTACCGCCCACATCTGGTGAAAGTCCTATCTTGCTCTCCAGCATGTGGAACTCAGCTGATTCTGTACAGAATCGAAAGTCGCATGCTAAAGCGAGTTCAAAAGCCATTCCAAAACAATATCCATTTATTTTAGCTATTACTGGCTTCTCCATCTTTTCAATTTTCGTGAAGATTGGATGGATCCAAGTATTTGCGAAATATCTGAAATTCCGCGGAATTCGTAAATCAGGAATAACACCTTCAGGGTCTTTCTCTTGACCAGTAAGAAAGTTTAAATCTATTCCTGAACTAAAGAATTCGTCTCCTCCGGTAATAATAACAACTCTTGTATTAGTACGTTCAACTTTATCTATAGCTTTTAGAAGCCCCGCCATTAAATTATAATTCATCGCATTTTTTTTATCAAGACGATTCATTTTTATTGTGGTAATGGTTTTATCTTCGTTTTCCTCTATTAATATTATGTTTTCACTCATTTTTCCTCATTAATTATATTTAATTTTTGAGTATTATAATTTTATTATAATAAAAAAATTATTTCTTTTCCAATTTTAATAGAAAATTAATTATAAAAGTGGCTTAATACCTTGATTAGCTGACCTCTTTACTAAATAGTATAAAAAATAGCAACCTTTTATTTTAATCCAATTAAATTTTAATAAATTATCATGTTATTCTTCTTAAATAATTATATAAAACTGAGGATTAAAATTGAAGTTCTTTAAACTGTTTACGCCTTTTAAGATAAGAGATATGGATGTATCGAACCGTATTATAATGCCAGCTCTCAACCTTAATCTTGCTACTGATGGTTTTATTACGAAGAAATTAATCGATTTTTATGTTGAAAGGGTCAAGGGTGGCGCAGGTATGATAATTGTGGGAGGATGCTATGTATCCCTTTATGGAAAAGGGTTACCAATGATGATCGCTGTTGACGATGATAAGTATATCCCAAAATTAACAGAATTTACAGAAGCTATCCATAAAGCTCGTGATGATGTAAAAGTTTGTTGCCAATTATACCATGGAGGGGCTTATACTATGCCTCAAATTATTGGTAGAACTCCGATCGCTCCTTCGGCTGTATTTAGTAACTTTAGTAAAACTACTCCTCGAGAAATGACTCTTGAAGATATTAAGAGAGAGCAACAAGCATTTGCAGATGCTGCTGTACGTGCTAAAAGAGCAGGATTTGATGCCACTGAAATTTGTGCTAATGCTGGATATTTGTTTACCCAATTTACATCTCCAAAAACAAATAAACGAACTGATAAATACGGGGGTAGTCTTGAAAATCGTCTAAGATTTCCAATCGAAACTCTTGAATTAATGAGATCAAGTGTAGGTAATGATTTTGTTATAGGTTACCGTATATCAGGAGATGATTTTGTTCCAGAAAGTAATACTTATAAAGAGAAAGCAATTATTGCTAAAGAATTAGGTAATTATTTAGATTATTTCAATGTTACCGGAGGTTGGCATGAGACTAAAACACCACAAACAACTATGGATGTTCCAGAAGGATGTTATACTTATCTAGCAGAAAATATCAGAAATAATGTATCAATTCTTGTATTCTCATCCAATCGTATTAATGATCCAGTTTTAGCAGAACAGATTTTAATGGCTGGAAAAGCCGATGCTATTTGTATGGGGAGAGCATTAGTGGCAGATCCTTATTTGCCTATGAAAGCAATGAAAGGTGAAATACGAGATATTATGAACTGTGTTGGTTGTAATCAAGGATGTTTTGACGCAATTTTTAAATTGAAACCAATTTCTTGTTTAAGAAATGCTAGAGCTGCAAATGAAGCTAAAACTGAATTGAACCCCATTGAGCAGAAAAAAAAAGTAATGGTGATTGGGTCTGGACCGGGAGGACTGGAAGCTGCGAGAGTTGCTAGAATAAGAGGTCATGAGGTTCATATATTTGAAAATGACGATAAAATTGGCGGATTAATAAATCTAGTTTGGAGAGCACCTGGAAGAAATGAATTTAAAAGAATTATTGAAAACTATACCTATTGGGTCCAAAAACATGGAATTAATCTACATTTAGATACAGAAGTAACTCTTGATGTTGTGAAAGAATTTAATCCTGATATTGTTATTGTAGCAACGGGATCAATACCCCTAAAACCTCCGATTAAAGGCATAGAACGTAATAATGTATATTTTGCGAATGATGTTTTTAGTGGAGATGCTCCAATCGGAAAAAATAATGTTATAATTGGAGGAGGAGCTACCGGTGTTGAGTTGGCAATGTACATAGCAAAGTTTGGTTCATTAAGTCTTGAAGCTTTCGAATTTCTTACTCTTTATGAAGCTTTAGAACCCGAAATTGCATTAAAAATGCTTCATGAAGGAAGAAATAGGGTAACAGTACTAGAACAATTACCTAAGCTAGGATCAGCTCTAGGAAAGACAACTAAATGGGTTCTCCTTGATAAATGTGACGCTTTAGGAGTAAAATTTCTTACAAGTGTAAGTGTAACTGAAATAGGAGATAATTATGTTAGCTACACCGATGCAGCTGGAAAAGATCAAGTTATAAATGATGTAGATATGGTATATTACGCTACAGGAGTTACTCCAAACAATAGTCTTTTCAAAGAAATAAACAATCTAGGAAATATAGATGTGCACAAAATCGGTGATGCAAAAAAACCTCAAACCGTCTTAGAAGCAATAGAAACAGCCTATAAAGTGGCTAATAGGATTTAGCTTTTTTAAAATTTATCTTTTTCTAATATTTTTAAGATAAACTTGTTTTTAATTTTTTTGGGGGAACAAATACATACCTAAAACCAATTCGCTCTAAATGTATAGCTCCTTCAGGACAATGGTGAGCACAGACCCCACAACCTATACATTTCTCATTATTGACATTAGCTAGTGAATCTTCTAAATCGATGGTTTCCATCGGACATTTCTCGACACAAGTTCCACAGCCTATACATATCTGATCATCAACTTTCGCAAGGTAAGAACTTATTGTATGTAAAGGTAATACTCCTCGATAATACATCTGAAACATCCCACAGCAGCAGGAACAACAATTACATATTGCTTCGATTCCTCTATTAGGATCTGAGTCAACATGGAACACTTTATGGACTAGTCCATGATCTTCTGCTTCTCGAAATATCCTCAGGGCTTCTTCTTTTGTTACTCGCTCTCCAAACTCTTGTTCAATGCCAAAAATTGCACTTTTGCCAAAAAGAAAACAATTTTTTTTAGGGGCATTAATTTTACAAGGATCATCAATCAATTCTTTTTCATGACGACAGTAACAATTTACTAAAGCAATATCATCATAATTTTCAACATAGTCTTTAATATTTTCATACGGAATTGTCGTTTCAGTTCCAACTTCGACTTCTTCCTCAACTGGAATAGTTCTGTCTGTTGCTGGAGCAACTTTAAACATTTCTAAAACATTATCATAATTCTTTTGAACGCCATCACTCATTTCTTGGAATAAAACCTCAAATAATTTTGCTAGTCTTTTATCTCTCTCAGTTGATTTACCAGTTAAGAACTGGTACTCGAAAACACCAGGAAATACAGGCATTAATCGATATACCATGACTCCTGCACTATTACTCATAGTACCAATTACAATTCCTCCACGCATTAAATCATCTAACATTCTCAATATATATTCATCATTAAGATTTGCTCTCTCTTTAATCTCTTTAAGAGTTAGGGATGGTTTTTTAAAATTTAAAACGAATCTTGCTTGTTCTTCATTCATTAAGTTCTTTAATAAATCTATTAAATGGTCACTGATTGGAAAAGGAAATCTCCCAGCTTTTACAATAGTTCTTGCTACTTTATACCAAAATTTGTCAGTCAATTTTATCTTTACCCTGTTTAAAGATAATCTCATTTAATTGTTTGATAGATTAAAAATTTCATAACTTAATTATATTTCGAGAATAATTGATGACAAAAATGTGTCCTTAATGATATAGTTTAGACAAGATAATCCATGAAATCTTCTACCCCCTCTGATTTTTATATTAGAAAAAAATAAGAATCTATTAAATCATATAATTTTTTATTTGAGGGAAAAGAATTATGATGAGGGAAGTAGAAGAAAGAATAAGTAAATTAGAACTTTCAATAGAAATTTTAAAAGATCATCTAAAAAAATATGGTCATCGAATTGAACCTAAAGCTTATAATTATATCAAAAATCAGATTGAATCATATAAGCTGGAACTTCAAATTCGGAAAGATTATCCTATTTAATACTCCTCAAATCATAATGGTTCTCTTACTAAATAATAAATTTTATTAGATTCACACTTTGGGCAATTAACTTTCTTATCTTTCGAAGCACTTTCATCTTCCCATTCCGCATCGCAATTCAAGCATCCATAACCGATAAATCCCTGTTTATAATCGATATTACCTCCATAAACTCTTATTTCTTTTCCTTCCATGAGTGCTTGAGTTGCTTTTTGATGGGCATTTTCTAAAATTCTGGAAAAAGTAGGCTGAGAAACTCCCATTTTTTCAGCTGCATCTTTTTGATTTAGATTTATATAATGTTTTAAGCGCATTGCCTCAAATTCAGCAACAGTTAAAATGACAAATTGCTCTGTATTTGAGCTTGATTCACCAACTCCAGCGAAATAAATATTATCTGGAGTCCTCTTGACGAATCTCATGCGCGTGCGGCGTCCCATCTCCAATCAGAAGTCTTTTTTGTAAAATAATTAATAATTATTTAGATCTATTTTCAGAATTATAATACTATATATTCAAAATAAAAATTTTAATTATAAGGTTTTAGGTTATTAGTTTTCAACTATAGAGATCAAGATGGATATATTATTGTAAAGTAAAATTCTGTTAATTTTATAAATATCTAAATATAAAAATTATATTAACTTTTAAGATACAAATTTAAAATATTATTAAACAACAATATTGATTAACCATGGAAAAAAACAAAACAGAATTTAAAGGCTCTTATATAGGAATATTTTCCCTAAATTATTTCTTTCAAGGAATTAATCAATCGATGTTTGCAGTTATTGTACCAATTTATTTAATTATGGAACTTGGAGCAGTAACAGGAGAGGACATAGCTTTCTTACTATCAATAGTTTTAATGCCCTTTGCCATAAAATTCATATATGGTATGTTAAGCGATAAATATGCCCTTAAAAACTTAGGCAGGCGGAAGCCGTGGATTATCGCTCCAGTCACTATATCTGGTTTACTCTGGATCTTAATACCTTTTATTATAACCGCTAATACAGCGTTTATGCTATTTACAGTGGGGGGTGTACTTATTGTTCTAGGAGTAGCTATTGCAGACACAGCAATAGATGGGTTAATACTTGATATAACTCCAAAAGAAAAGCTAGGGCGTGTTCAAGGTGTCTGTTGGGGTATCAGATCAGTTGGAATAATTATAGGAGGACCTTTAATCGTGGCTTTTTATATGCTTGCAGGTGGAAGTATTGAATTAGTTTTCATAGGATTAGGAATCGTAATGATTTTATCATCCCTGACTATTCTAATTGTTAAAGAAGCAGTTACTCATATTGATTTTAGTATCAAAACCAATTTAAAATTAATTTTTGGAAAGGGTAAAAATTGGAGAGTTTACATGTTTGCATTATTTAATTCATTTGTAGACGGCGTTATTTTTGTATTTTTATCACTTTACATAATTATAGAAGCAGGATTTATTGGATCAGAGGGCGCTACAATCGAATTGTTAGAGACTAATGAATCATTATACGAACCAAATGCATTTATATCCTTATTCATTGGTTTAGGAGTAATATTAGGAGCAGTAATAGGAGGTTATATTTCAGATTTAAAAACGAGGAAGCTTGGAATTTACTCTTCACTTTTAGTGACAACAGTATCACTATTATTGTTCTTGATCCCAACTATAGTTCCGCTTCTGATATTTTTTGCATTTCTTATTGGTTCCTCTGCAGGTTGGAGGAATTCATCGTATTCTGCAGTAGTAGGTCAAATATCAACATTGTATCCTGAAGTTGATAGTACTTATTATGCTACATGTAATTCATTTGTAAATATTGGTACTGTCATAGGATTACAATTAACAGGAATTTTATTTGGTGCTTTAGAGGGATTAAGTACATATACAATTTATGCAATATTATTTATCTTCATGGCAATTATTTCAAATATTGGAATTATTCCTTTTTTAATGATGGATTCTAAAGAATATGAGTTAAGTGATAAAAATAGGGATTAATTTTTACATCCTGACTAAATTAAAACTAATTTTTTTCAAATTTTTGTTATTTTTACAAAAATAAAAATAAAAATTATCAAAACTAATATTAATCTTATTAGAGAAGAAAATTAAATCTCAATAATTTATATAAAATATTGGTGAAATAAGATTAGATATATTGAATATCAAATTGTTATTGGAGATGCTCCTCCAGGTTTAATTTCTAAAGATCTTAAAAAATTAGGTCATTCAATTAATTATCAAATCCCTTCTCAAAAAGTAGATAAAGAATCATTATTCCCAGAGGGAGTAATACATCATCTCGCTAAAGAGAGTTATGTTTGGAATTTCTCATTAATTTATAGAGAGAGAAATTTCGATATAATTAAATGGAAAACTTCATTTGCTTGGAAAGAAGAAGAATCTCAGGATCTAATAATGGAAAAAGGCTTATTTATTGGTGCGAGTGGGGGTATATTTTTCATTAAAATTGATGAGGACATAGGAGATAATTTTATTCACCTTGCAGATATGATGGACGCGTTTATTGAAAAAACACATTTTGAAGCACCATTCTTAGTTTATGGAGTTATTGAAGATCAGAAAAAAGTAGCTGAATTAAAAACAAACGAAGAAATGTTAAAAAATCTGGCAGATGTGAAAAAGTGGGTTGCTCAACATAGAGGAGAATTTAAACTTGAGAATTTAAAAGAAATTAAAATGAAATTAACCTATCTTGTTAGAGATTTTACTCACTTTATTCTTACAAAACTTAAATCAAAAACTAATTATTCAGATCTCCAATTAGGAGAAGTCCATTTTCTAGATTATCAAGATATTAGTGCATTAAAGGAAATCGAGGCCGCTTTAACAGAACAAGCTAAAGCAGGGGAAACTGTTGATCAATTATTATCTGAGCTTTTCTTCAAATATTTAAAATTACCAGAATTTCAAGAAGAAGCTATTACTAAACCTATTGAGATTCTAGAAGTGTCCAAACCAGCTCCATCAAAAATTAAAATTATACTAGAGGAAATTAGAAAAGGATTACGAAGGCAATGTCCAAAATGTTTGAATAACGATCGAAACAAAATACGTGAAGTAATAGATCGGGAAAATATTATTATGGAAAATCCCAATATTTATGGTTTCAAGTATATTTGCGGCATGTGTGGTCATGAGTGGAGAACCAAAAGGGATTGGAAGATTGAAGATAGTTAAATTATGAATTCGAAAAATTATTATTATTCTTTAAACAAAATAATTTTACTTCTTTTCTAATATCTTATTTTAATAATAAAGTGATTTGAAGATGAAAATAGAATATGCTGAAAGAGTAAACAGATTACCAAAATATATTTTCGTGGCAATTGAAGAATTAAAAGCTAAGAAAAAGAAAGAAGGAATAGATTTCATTTCGTTGGGAATAGGAGATCCCGATCTGACGACTCCGGAATTAATTATAAATGAGTTGATCAATCAGGTAAAAATTCCTGAAAATCAAAATTATCCTGCTAGTATGGGAGAAGAGATTTTCAGAGAAGGGATTGTTAGATGGTATAAGGTAAGATTTGGGTTAGATTTTAATGCTGATAGAGAGGTTACTAATGTATTAGGAGGAAAGGAAGGAGTTGCTAATATTGCAAGAGCATTTATCAATCCAGGAGATATTGTGTTATGTCCTAATCCAGGATATCCTGTTTATGCAAATGGAGCAACAAAACTATGTGATGGAAAACCTTATTTAATGCCATTAACAAGAGAGAATAAATTTCTTCCAAATTTAGAATTAATAGAGACTAAAATTCTAAAAAAAGCAAAAATGATGTATTTAAATTATCCAAATAATCCTACTGGAGCCATAGCACCTATAGAATATCTGAAAAAAGCTGTAGATTATGCTGAAGATTATAATTTTATTATTATATACGATAATCCTTATTCTGAATTCACTTTTGGCGACTATATAGCCCCTACTCTATTGCAAATTAATCCTGATCATATTGAAATTAATAGTGCATCAAAAACATTTAATATGACAGGATTTAGATGTGGATGGGCAGTGGGTAATCAAGAAATTATTGAAGGATTAAGAAAAATAAAATCTCAAATTGATTCAGGGTGTCCAATTTTTATACAAAAAGCAGTAATAAAAGGATTAAATGAATATAAATCAGAAAAAAAACCAGAAATCGTGGATAAAAACATGAAAATTTATGAAAAAAGACGTGATGTACTGGTTGAAGGATTAAATAAGATTGGTTGGGAAACAGATAAACCAAAAGCAACTTTTTATGTATGGATTCAAATTCCTGAGGGAGAAACAAATAGCATGGATTTTGTTAAAAAATTGATCAATGTAGGGGTAATTATAACTCCAGGGATTGGTTTTGGTCAATATGGAGAAGGTTTTGTTAGATTTGCTTTAACACAGCCAATAGAAAGAATTAAAGAAGCATTAGAAAGGATAGATAAAGTCCTTAACTAAAAAAAATAAGTAAATAAAAAAAAATTTATTTAGATTTTTGATATTTGTACTTGTTCCAAAGATAAGCTAGTTTTTTCTCATCTTCAGATTCTATTTGCCCAGGATTATCATCCAAGTTATTTAAAACCATCATGACTGGAGCTTTATCAGAATCCCAATCTTTATAGTAGTCAAGTATCATATAAGGATCATTTTTGTTTAACTTATTTCCCAACCATTTTTCACCTCCTTTTTTTTTTGATTTAGCTTTCACTAGGAGAATGAAATCAGGCTTGACCTTTTTCGAATAAATTTTACATAGTTATTATATGTTGAGAGAATAAACCAATAAAAAATATAAGAAACAGGTCAAGAGATTTGATTTATTCTCTCTTAATAATACTACGGATGAATACAGCTATTACACCTAAATGTAATCTACACCAATATGTCGTAGTATTATTTGAAAAGCTCATTATTAGAATTGTGAGAAAAATCCTTTATAAACTTTACCCATTTATTTCCCATTTCTCTCCAATATCGTGAATTATA
Source organism: Promethearchaeota archaeon (assembly GCA_016839585.1). Taxonomy (GTDB): domain Archaea; phylum Asgardarchaeota; class Lokiarchaeia; order Sigyniarchaeales; family SOKP01; genus Loki-b32. The sequence continues at coordinate 19,227 of JAEOTZ010000053.1, read as the reverse complement.
CAAAAAAGTAGTATTGATTTCAATGATACCTTAATTATTAATTCTAAAAAATTTGAAAACTCTTTAATTATGTTAATATTTTAAGGAAATATTGAAAAAATAACCCTTCAAAATTATGGAAAAAAAGATTGTACTTGTTGGAGCAGGATCAACTTCATTTGGTCCATCAACGTTTAGTGATTTATATTTAAGTACTGTTCTGGTAGGTTCTACGATTGTACTTCATGATATAAATAAAGAAAAATTGAAAATTGTTTATGAGCTATTAACTTTCGAAAATGAAAGATTAGGAAATAAATTTAATATCCAATGGACTACTAATAGAGCTGAAGCTTTTGAGGATGCTGATTTCATAATTAATTCGATTGAAGTCGGTGATAGATTTTCATTATGGTGGCAGGATTATGAGATCCCCAGAAAGCATGGTTCTACTCAGATTTTAGGAGAATGTGGAGGTCCGGGTGGCAACTTTCATGCTTGGAGGATTATCCCACCAATTATTGAAATTATAAAAGATATAGAAAAACTATGCCCAAATGCTTTTTTTATTAACTTTTCAAATCCTATGTCTAGAGTATGTTTAGCAATTAAAAGAGCAACAAAAAATTTAAAATTTATCGGTTTATGTCATCAAATTGGATTTCTAAATCATCATTTACCGATAATGTTTAATAAAAAGCTGGAAGAATTAAAAATGACAGTCGCAGGGCTTAACCACTTTGCCTTTTTATTAGGATTAGAAGATTTAGCTGCTGGAAAAGATTTAATGCTTGATTTTAATGTTAAAGCCATGAATTATTTTAAGAAAAATGAAAACAGATTTGAATTTTCAACTTTAACCTTTGAGATTTATAATAGATTCGGTTATTTTCCCTATGTTGGAGATAACCATTTAGGGGAATATCTTCAATTTGGTGAAGAATTTACCAAAACTCAAGATATGATTGATTGGATTAATCATACAGATCAATTTAATCAAAGTATATATGGACTTATCGCTCATTATTATAAACGATTGAAAAAAGGAAAACGACCAAAGATTGGACCTCTTTTTAAAGAACCCTCTGGAGAAAGAGCTATACCTATTATTGAAGCAATAATAACAGATAAGAATTCCTATGAAAGTGCTGTAAATCTCCCAAATGACGGATTGATAAATAATCTACCAGAAGATTTAGTCCTTGAAATTTCAGCTAAAGTTAATAAACAAGGTGTTCATGGTGTAAAAATAGGCGAACTACCAAAAAATATCGCTGCGTTGCTTCGTATTGAAGCTTCTATTCAAGATTTATGTGTAGAAGCTGCATTAAAAAGATCTAAAGAATTTGCATTAGCTTGCTTAGCTATTGATCCGAATGTTGGGAGTTTTGAAATGGCAGAAGACATTTTTAACGAGATGAGCGATTTGCAAAAGAAATATCTACCAAAATTTAGATAAATTTTATTTTTTCGTAATATTTTTTTAAAAGAAGAAAAATTTATGGTACATTTTTTAATTAATATTTACTTTATACTCAAGATAATTAAAAATATTATCTTGAGATATGAAATCTAAAGAATCTAACAACTCTGAAGAAAAAATTAAGAAAGTAACTGAATTCCTTACAAAATTATTTAGATTTTGCTTTTTCCTAATAATTGCCCCCTTCGCTATTTCTTTAGCTGGATTCTGGATCTTGGTACAGTTTCCTTGGGCTTCATATATCGCGTTTACTATTTCTGTCATAATTTTTACATTTGCTTTCCTCTTCTTTTATAAAAGTTTTGACAAATATCGAAATAACCCTTTCTTTTATAATAAATCCAATAACCCAATTGCCAGAGTACACGTCATTTATCTAATATCTATATTATCTTATGTTGTAACCCCAATTTTCGTTCTTATTACGCCCGAAAATTGGTCGTTTATTTATCTTCCGTTGATTTCTTTTTCTCTTTTATATAATATTGTGTATTATTACTACTACTTTCAACCTATCGATTTTTTCAATATAGGAGAAGGAGAGTTTAAGCATGCTATTAGTTTAAAATTGATGTTAAAACAACCCTATAATATTGTTATTGTCATTAATTACTTTATTCAAATTTTATATCTATCTTTTATAACTTCAACTGATTTTGCATGGCTTTTTGGGCTTATCAATAATGTAATTTTTTATTTGATTACTTTAGCGTCTGTAAGTAATCAACAGAATGAAATCAAAAAAAATATAGCCGAAAACAAGCCATTCTTAAAAAATCTAACAAAATTTAAGCGTAAATTTGTTATATCTATAGCTAGCTTTATGTTTGTTCTTTTGATTCAAATGCCTTTCATATCATTGGTATTTTTTATTCAGAGAGGTCAATTTTCAATTAGTATTCTTATAGATGATGCGTTTCTAAGTTTTTTATTCGTCTTACTCTTTCTTAAAACTGTACTTTATATCTACTTATACTATGAATTTTTATTTGAGTTATACACGAACCCCGAAACATCAAAAAATCCTAAAGAAGAAAATAAAGATACAAAAGTCAAATATCAAAAATTAAGTTCGATATTAACAGGAATTTTAATCTTATTAATAACATTATACACTTTTCTTATAGAGTTACCTTACATTACACTAATTATTCTTCCATTTTTTTTTATTTTTACTCATTATGAGCATAAATCAAATTACTCCTTTAAAAAATACAATAATTTTATTATTTTATTATATTCTCTTGCGTGTTTAGCTTCTATCTCTTTTGGAATCTTACCTTCTATTTCAGATCTTATTAATTTCAATATTCAATTGATTGTTTTTTCCATTTCCTTTTATTTCATGTTAGAATTATTTAGAAGGGTTGATTATTTTAAAAAAGGAAATATCCTAATAACTCAAAATATTCTTGCAATAATTGCTTTTTTCTTGATCATTCTTAACTATGTTTATATTACTACAGATCCTTATCTAACATTTGTTTCTAACATTTTTATAATTCTAATTGTTTTCTTTGTTGTTTTATTACTTTCATTTTACAGATTATATGCAATTTTCTTCAAAGAAAAATACTCAAATACATTCAAAATATGCGTACTAATGAATTTATTTCTGATAGAATTAATTATCTTTATTCTCATCAATTTGAATACCTACTTCACAGTGAGTTTTAACCTTTTCATTAAGCTTTTAACCATTTCTACTATCTTATTTCCGTTAATATTCATGCTTTTCGTATCATTGAATTATTTAATTGGCATGATTAACTTAAAGACGCTTTTAGCATCAATTTATTATTCTTTTTGGTCATTAATAGTAATTATTTTTCTATCTATACTCATTACATTCTTCCCAGACTATATTATGATGATTTTCAATTTCCTACTTTTATTAATTCTTATTAATTTCAATTTGAAATTTGGGGTAAAAATAGCAAAAGTAAAAGAAGAAACCTATAAAAAGGCTATGAGTGTTTTATCTTATCCAATATTTTTGTTACTTTTGGCTTTAATTTTCTCTATATTTTATGCTTCCTTTCAATTTCTACTTTTAATCGACAATATAATTCTTTCGTCATTTCTTACCTTAATTATTACATGTGTTCTAATAAATGGCATTTCTGCATTTGAAATCCTATTTACAAAAGCTACATCTATTAATGTTAATATAATAACCCTGTTTCTCAGCTCAATTTATTTATTTTACTATTTATGTTTGCTATCTTTGAATTTAGGAACCTTTTATCTATTTACATTTCCCGTAATAATTACGTGCTCATATTTATATCTACCAATAATGTATTCATTGAAGAAAGATAAGGCGCCAAAATTAACAAGAACAGCATTAGTATATAATGGTATAATTTTATCTGTATTTCTAACTCTCATTCCAACATTCATTTATTTAGAATTAATTAATCTAGAATATCGAGTTAATATTATCACAGTATTTAATGTTATCAATTTCACTCTTTATATTCTATTTGGAATTCTTCTTATTTACAGGATTAAAATAAGAGAAAATCTTAAAAGAATTCTTTCAATACTTGCAGTTTTAATTGCTTTTCTTTTAACTGGAACAACAGTATTTTTTTACTTCTTTATAATTTTCTATGAGACTCTATTTAGATTTTTATTCCCTTTAATAATAGCATCCTCTTACTTCTTCATCCCTACTACTTACTCTTATAGAAAAAGAATTTTGAAAGAGTCTATTGGGAAGAAAATCTTAACCTATAACACTTTCTTATTATCTGGATTGATATTATGTATTCCAACATTCATTTATTTAGAATTAATCAGTTTAGGACTAACTGTCGATACTATCACAGTTATTACTGATATTAATTTTACTCTTTATACTCTCTTTGGAATTTTAATCATTATAAACGTCAAAATAAGAGGAAATCTTAGGAGAATTGTTTCAATATTAGCAGTTTTAATAGCTTTTCTTTTAACTGGAACAACAGTATTCTTTTACTTCTTTATAATTTTCTATGAAACACTATTTAGATTTTTATTACCATTAATGCTAGCATCCATATACTTCTTCATACCTAGTATTTATGCGTATAGAAAAGGAGTTCTAACAGAATCTATAGGGAAAAAAAGCTTAATTTATAACAGTATAATATTATCCGGAATAATATTATGCGTTCCAACTCTAATGGGTTTACAAATAGAACAAATGGGTTTAAGTGTTGATTATATTCTAATCTTAATTATTACCATCTTTATTTTATTTATCATTTTAAAGATCTTTGAATCAATAGCTGAAAATTTTAAAATAAAAGAACCCTACATTAAAACTTTAAGATTTCTTCAGATCTTCGTTTGGTTAATCTTCTCCTTTTTTATATCATTTGAGATTATACTATTAGGTTTAACACAATCTCTTCTTACAATAAGGCTTTTAATAATAAATTGTGCTATTTTAACTTTCTTTATTATAAATATTTATACTTTAAAATTACTTCAACTTTATTCAAAGGAATTAACTTTTCTAAGATATCTAAAAGATATTTTATATTATGGTCTAATTTTTTCTCCATCATTAGTGATTTTTTCTTTAATTCAATTTAGCGAAGTTTTAAAATATTTACCAACAGAAATGCATCTTTTTAATGTGTTTTGGTATCTTGGTTTCTTTTTCCTGATAGCATTTATATCATTTAAGTTTAGCAATGCTTTAATAAAACTCGAATTTCCTAACGTACAGAGGAATATTGAATTTGTATCGTGGCTAATTGCTAAAGTTACTATCTGCTTTTTTATATCCTTTATTCTTACCTACTTTTTATCATTAGTTCAGTTTTCAGTTTTTAATCTAATAATTACTTTCATTCTAATTGTTTCACTATTATCCCCTATTACTTTTTCCTATTTCGAGAAATTTGAGTTAGTTTCTGAAGAATATCGATTCTTTATCAAAAGATTCACTGTAATTCTATTTATTACTGACATTTTAAGTTTTATATCGTATTCATGGCTTTTTAATAATCCTATTCATGGAGAAGTTAATTTCGTTCTTACAACGACATTAACATTAAGTCTTACTGGATTAGCTTATGTTTTATTATTTTATAAATCACGATTACCATTAAGAAGAATTTCTTTCTTTATAGTTTTACCATGTATTGTTATCAGCTTTCCTATTTTCTTATATTTCTTTATTAGTGTGTCTCTTTCCATACCATTTGGAGATCCATTTCCATTAATTATAGCTATTGATGTTGGAATTTTTCTTTTCTATTTATCTATTGGATTATATCAGTGGAAAATTTCTTGGGCAATTTGGAGGACAGGTTGGTATGCTTGGTTTATTGTACCTTTTGCTAATTTTTATCTATTATATAGAAGTCTTAAAGGTGTCGATATAGCTACAAGTGCAATAGATTTTTTTGGATATGAAATAAATGGATCATTTCTTCTCACTACTGTGATATTTTTTCTATTTTTCTTACCTATTGCATATACTAAAATTAAGGTATATTTCTATCAAATTTTACTCATTATTTGGGGCATAAACCTAGCTTTACTTTTTTGGATTAGTCAAAATCTATTTCTGACTAATTTCTTGTTAAGATATTTGGTATTTGCACTTTTTGCAGCCGTTTTATTAGCGCCCCTGTTCTATAAATTGAAATTTTGGAAAACAATCTCGTTCGTATGGCTAATCCTTATAGCAATTAATGCAAATTTTTTAATTTTCTTTCTATTATCATTAGAAATCCCTTTAGACATTGTGATTTCAATTGATATTTTCGCCATTGCCATGTTGGTTTTAATTTTATCATTTTTTCCTGCTTTTAAATCAATAAAAAATCTCATTATCATTGGTTCTTACATAACAGCGATAATTGGGGTTTTTCTAACAATTTATTTTATATTGTATCATATAATCTTAGATCCAATTTTTGCTTTAAATATAACTTTTATATTTGTTGGATTTAGTCTATTTTCTTCTAAATATATTAAACCAATTAAACGATTAACAGACATAATATCTTCTTGGATTCTAATATTTGGTATTTCATGGTTAACTTTTAATTCATTTAATTTGTTCCCTAATCTATTATTTTTTGCTATATTTCTAGCAATTGCTGTATGGGGTGGTTCTTTTTATGTTTTTAATTACTATAAAATGAAAATACATATCCATAAAATAATTCCCTTTTCAGCGGTATCATTTGGTATTTCCTCCGCTGTTTCTTCCTTTCTGGCCATATTTCTGCCAGAAAATCCATTTTTTATAGCTGCTATTTTTGTAATGATTTCTCTGTTATTTGTTTACTATCCATTAGGCAATTATAGATTATATATATGGTATTTGTTTCCCTTACCGTTGACATTTCTCTTTCAGGAATTATTCTTAATAATTGATTTTATTCAATCTTCCCTCTTTTTAGCAATTTTAATATTTTTGATTGATTATTTAATAATATACCAACTAGTAATGAATATTTCAAATTCTCACTATGAAGAAGCTAAAATAAAAGGAGAGAATACTTTATCGTATTTTTTCAAAGATAAGAATCAAATTAAATTACAAAACCTAATCTGCTTTATAATAAATTCACTTTATTTTTCAATACTCATATCAGTTATTAGTGTAAATATATATAAAAAAGTATTATTCAGAGATTTACTATTAATTTATCAGATTCTTAATATTCTAATCATTCTACCCTTTCTTCTATTATTTAGTATAAAATATATTATAAAATCAGAACTTGAATTAAAAGTTAAAAATCTATTAATTTATATTCATAAAATAAGTTATATCATATATTTAATTGTCCCATTGGCAACAGCTTTTAATCTTTTGTTATTATTGCTTAAATTAGATGTTACTTTAACAAATTCTATTTATTTATTCTTAATAATCTTAAGTGGAGTTTTATTTACTGAATTATTTATTTTTGATAATCGATATTTTTATTACTTATTCGTTGCTACTCGGAATAAGTTAATGTTTTGGTCATGGGTGATATTCGGTAATTTCTCTTGCATTTTCCTTTATTTCTTCCATTTAGATGAATTTATTTTAATATTATCATTCTCTCTGGTAAATTTAATTGATTCTTACTTCATTTCATATTTTAATATTAAAAACGAAAATTTAGTTTCAATAATACACTTAATACTAATCTATAATTCATTTATATGGGTTTCATTTTACATTTCTTCTCTAATATCTAACGGAATAGTATTAATTCTTGAAGAAGTGCGTGGAATACCCTCTCTTCTATTATTCATTCAAAATTCAATATTATTTCTATTTATTTTTAGTTATTTCATTAGAAAAGCTAAAGAAAAGATAAAAATCAGTATAAAACTTCTATTAATAACTCTTTTTCAAATAATTTTTGCCGCAAATTGGGTTGTTCTGTTTTTAGTATTCAATATTTTAAATCTTTTCACGGTTTATTCTATCATTCTAATTGAAACCTGCTTATCATTTATTACAGTCAAGTTAATTGATGGTTTAGTTAAAAAAGAAAATTTTCCTAACTTTCTAACGAAATCTAATTCTTTAATTATCTTTTTACTATATCTTGAAACAAGTTTAATGGTCTATGGACTTGCAATTGAATTTTTAGGATTTTTTGAAAGTCTTTTTATGTCTCAATTAACTTTATTTATTTTAACTTCATTTGATATCTATTTTCTAAAAAAAATAAGAGAAAGTTATGGAAGACTAGTTCATACGATTAGTTATTTTATACTCTCCTTAACAACTCTTCTAATCTTAAACCAGTATGTAAAATTTAATCCCCTTCTAATTAGTATAGAAATCTTAATCTTTTTAATTATGCAATTTTATACAAATCATTCACTTTTTCTTTCTTTATCCCACTTTTATCCTAATAAAGCAGAAACCTTTAAACGCCATAAACTTAAAACACTTCATTCTTTAGGGATATTATTATACGTTTCTGTCCTATCAATTCTAATTCAATCTCTTCTTATAATCGGAGTTGAAATTTCTTTACTTATTCTTATAACAAGTCTTTTTCTCCACGGATTAATGATTCTTGATGCTTATCAATTAAAGCTTTTAGGAAAACTTTCAATATATCTTAAAGCAGTTTCTTGGCTTTTATTTATATTCTTTTCAAATTTCTATTTAATATGGATCTATGTTTCCTATTTATCTGATATTTTGATTTCTTCTATTCCACCTTTAATTTTACTAATTATCATAGAACTTATCTATTTAATTAAATTGTTTGAATTTTTGCCGAAACTGAGCTCAAAAAAAGATAAAATTAGAAAAAGATTGCTTACTGTATTGTATTTTGATTTTATAATTTGGCCTTTATTTTTCTTAGGATTCAATGTAATTCTTAATATTACTCTATTCCTAATTTCCTTTTATGTTTTAGTAATAATTTCTTATATTGACGAAAAAATATCTCACATTTTTAAAGAGAAATTCTTAAAAAAACTTAGATTTGCTACTTCCTTCATAATTCTAATAATACTAATTATTGATATTTTTAGTTGGTTACATCTCTCCTTTAATCTTTCTCTCCCACTAAATATCTCTATTTCCCTTTTAACTTTTTCAATATTTAATATTGGATTAATTAAACCTCATAAGAGATCTCATAACTTTTCCTTTGCTTATGGAGGTCTTATCTCTTTATTAATAAGTTTGATAATTTATTTTGCGACCTCTCAAACATTATCAAGTATTGTTCTTTTACCTATTATGCTTACCGTTTATCTCTTTATCTTTATGCTTGAAGTCTTAAAGGCCTTTTTTAATAAACTTTTAGACCTTTTAATACATTTTTTTAGTCGATTAAAAAAATTTATCAAAGATATTGGAATCAAGATTTTCAATTTTTTAAAATTACATTACAAAATCATCTGGGTCTCATTTAGTTTATTTCTTGCAGTTTCAAGTGGTATTCTTTTATCTCCATTGCAACTTAATTATTTAAATTGGTATCATTCTGTTTTTGTTATACTTGGACTTTTTGGTCTACTTTCTTTATTTTTACCATCTAAAAAAACAGAAGATGTTGATTTGATTTTCAAACATAGAATGAGAAAACTAATTACCTCTTGGATAACAGTTATCGCAATATTATTTCTGTTCATTACTCCTAATTGGTATATTTTTACTTTATGGATATCCATTTGGATTATGGGAGCAATTTTATTGCCTTATGTTATTTATAAAGAAAGAAAAGACAATATATCAGTCAAATGGAGATTTTATACCCTTATTATAATTCTAACAGCTATTTTTCTCGTGGGAATACCTGCGATATTTAGCATTTTAATAGAATTTAATGTGATTTGAACTCTTTTAAAAAATAAAAAAAAAAGTAAATTTTAGATAAGTATGTTCTACTTTTGTCGCTTTTATTACGATTTCCTTTTAATTATGGATACAACTAATGCTACTCCACCAAGAGCAAGAAGAGCAATTCCAGGGATCATTAATCCATATAATAGTCCATCTGCTAATGTATAGGCATCAGTTGGCAAATCGTATTTATATTCCGCTAGGTATGGTACAACATCATCTCTGAATCTAGGTATATAGTCCATAAGCAATAACATTTGTGCATCTGTTAATAAATTACCTGCTTTTAAAGCAACATAGTTGGAATCATTAACTTTTGCCTTATACCATCTATCAAGACCATCGTCATTAACTAGAGCTAATGCATTAGTTTCAGTAAAAAGAAGTACTGCTGAATCAACTGTTATACCTGTAGGTGTCGGTAAATCGTTTGTTACTCCTATCTCCCAACCTTTACCCTTATTAGGTACACCGGTAAGATCAAGACCAGTTGGGAAATAAGTTCCATTAGCCCATTGAGGTAAGAATAACCTTTCATTAGTTAACTCCCACATTGTTAATCCTTCAGATGCTAAGATCAGAGGTGGAACAACATCTGGCTTGAAAACGTTAAATAACCAGTTAAGTACTAATGGTAACTGAGTAACTGGGTGAAGACCAAAAGTACTTACTAATAAAGTAGCATTAAGAGCATCATATGGTGGAGGTGCTGCTCCAGCAGCCCATGCCCATACCCAAATTCCATCCTCGTTTGTAAATGCTAAAGGAAGAGTATCATTAAACAGATCCTTAGCTGTACCTAACGTTATACCTGTTGGAGTGGGAACCCCTGCTTCTAAACCTGTAAGTGGTTCTGTTATTAAATCACTTAAAAGACTAAGGTCAAGGCCAGTAGGTGCATAAGTACCATTTGCCCATTGTTCATATAACATATTTTCAGCAACTTCTGCTACAGAAGTACCTAGACCCATGTAGTAGAGAACTACATTTGGAAACCAATAATCGGTTAGATATAATGCCATTGCAGAAAGTTGTCCCCAGGCAGCACCATAACCAGCTTGCATGGAAGCATTTACTCCTGGAACTGAAGTAGCCGCAGCTTGATACGCTTCAAGAAAATATAAAACTCCAAATCCGAAGGTAGTATCTTCTATAATACCTGGAATAGTTCTGTTATATAAATCCGTAGTTATAGTAATACCAGTGTTCATTAAGGCATTTTGAGCACCAGCTGTGAAATTTAATGTATATGGCAGCCCTGTAACATATTCTGTTACACCTTCATATGGAGATGGGGTTATCAATGAGAAACTTTCATTATTAAAGAACAATTCCAATGTAGTGGTCATACCTAATATATCAGCAATACCGCTTATAGTTTCATTTAGTGTATACGCAGTGGTTCCTCCCAAAACAATATCGGGTAATGCAGCATCTGCTTCTGCTTTAACTCCAAGAAGAACTTCAGGGATCGCTAAAGTTGCTACTGTGTCTTCACCATCTTCAATAACACCATCTTGAATATCTAATAAACCCTCACAAACTCCATCGTGGACTAGGGTTCGAATATAATCACTTGCGAATATTCCACTTGGTATCGCTATTGCGCCAAGAACTAGAACTACAATCCCAATTATAGTAGTTTTCTTTGACATAAAATTTTATCACTTTTTTATTAGATTTTACATTGATCAATTTACTATTTTATTAAACTATTATTTAAACATTTACACTTTTTCAAAATTAAATTTTCAAAATCTCATCAAATAAATTCAACAATTAAGATTAAAGCTCCATAATTTTTCTGACTTAGCTCGAATTGACAATTTTCTCATTTAAAATTTCTCAAATGGGAATTGGCGAAAATGTAATTTAATATAAGATAAGGGAATAAAGAAAATATAGTTACATCTTAATTTAGTTATTTCTTATTGTTGAAATACTGATAATTCTAGAATCTTATTTCTTTTTTCTCGCATAACTTATGTACTTTCCTTTTCTTATAGACTTTAAAAAATATTAGTGATAATCTAGTGTAAACCTGTTTTATTCTGCAATTTTTTATCTAACTCTTTTGTATGAAATATTTTTTATATTGGAAGATGAGAGTAATTAAAAATTTCAGTAGTAAAATAAATAGCCTTACGTTTGTTTCATCAATAAAGATATCTTTAATGAGTTTTTTTACTTGCTTATATCAACTATTAAATCTATATTATCGGATTTATGACTTGGAAATTATTATTTGCAGGTTTTAAATGCCAATTTCTTTTTAAAATAGAAAAAAATACGACAAAATTTAGTAATTAATTTTTGAAAAAGTGTAAATGTTTAAATAATAGTTTAATAAAATAGTAAATTGATCAATGTAAAATCTAATAAAAAAGTGATTTATAAAATGAAAAAATCAATGCAAAGAATATTAGCGATTGTTCTTGTTGCAGTTATTGGTGTTGGTATTGGCGCAGGTGCTTATTTCTTTTTAATTTCCGAGGCTGCTGAATATAAATGGGACAATACAACAGACGATATAATGGACACTGTACCGGGAATAGATGAGGAGGTTCCTCAGAATCGGATAATTAAGTTTGGAGTACTTGATGATATGGGGTATATCACCGGTAAAGGAGCAGAGAATGGGGCTAGGTTGGCAGCTTATGAAATTAATACGAGGGGAGGCGTAAATATTGGCAATGAAACCTATTACGTTGGAATAGAAACTGAAGATACAGAAGAAGCTAATCCCGCACTTGACTTATCTAGGGGAGTTGCTGCTGCTGAAAGGATGATATATTATAAAAAGGCTCAATTCATACTCGGTGGGTTCAGAACAGAAGCATTGCAAGCGTATAGAGAGATCGTAATGGACGCTAAGAAAATCTTTTTCATTACAGGGAGCGCAACAGCAAAATTCTGCCAAGATGTTTATAATGACTATAATAAATACAAATATACATTCAGAATCCAACCTCTCAACGAAGTATTTCTTGCGGGAGAAGTTATTAGAATGTTGGCAGCAACAATAGTAGATCAAAAGGAAAATCATGACAAAAATATAACTAAAATCGCAATTATGAGAGAGGACTTAGCGTGGACAGCTAGAATGTCTGGTTCTATTAATGGTCTTATGCCATTTTTCTCTGCTTTTATATATGGAGATAATAGGCTACAAGTTGTTGAAGAGATCGCTTATCCCCAAACCGCTGGACCAGTTAACTTTTATGGATACTGGGCAGATATTAAGGCTTCAGGAGCTGATGTTACTATCCCTATAATCTCAGGACCAACCGGATTATATTATTCTGATGTATATGGTGATACTAACCAGCCATCCCTTTCACTAGGTATAAATGTTATGGGACAACAAAATATATTCTGGGAACAAACAGGAGGAAATTGTGAATATGAAATTGCTATGACGAGTTTTATCAGACATGCTAAAACACCCTTTACTATCCCATTTTGGGATCATTATGTAGGAAATTTTAGCACGGCTCCTATTTATACGGCAACAGGTGCGTATGATGCTGTACAAGCAGTAGTTACTTCTATAATTGATGGTCAATCATTAGCCACTGATGATGTATTAGCTGAATTGGAGAAATCTGAATGGCAAGGAATAGACCCCAATTGGACCACCCCAACTGGTATCCCAAGAATGCCAAAATATGGAATGGGTTCTCCAACTGCCACTATTAGTTTTTGGACTGATGGAACTTATCATCGAGATGTGGATAGCGCAACTGCAGGTATCCAACACACAAGACATGATGTAGTGGAAGGTTCAGAACCCTTAGGGCATGCTGTTTTTGTCCAATGGGTATATGATTCAGCAAATCCAACTCTAGGTAAATGGGAATGTGTTCCATTAGGACCTATACCTGGTATAAGTGACGACTACATGTTGGGCACCTACTTTGGGTTAGGATCTTGGGAACCTCCAATGTACACTGATCAGCCATGGGGACAAGTTATAACAGCAAATATAACATGGCCAGTTCGCTAATTTGAGAAATATTATTTGATTAATTAAATTCCAACATTTTTTTTTCTTTATTCTTTTAATATTTAACTACTCTATACTTACTTTATAATTATTTTATATAACATATCTTCAGATTGTCTATACAAAAAGGTCTTCTTACAAATTACAAACAATTATCTTTATAAAAAATGGAGTAAAATTACAAATAATAAAAAATTATAAATTATCTAAAAATATAATAATTTAAAAAATCTCGCTAGGTCATATTGTTATGCTAACTGATATTATGCAAGTATTAGTACTTGGGTCTGTAGAAGGAGCAGTATATATGTTGATAGCAGTAGGTTATTCTTTAGTATATGGGACTGGAGGAATTATGAATTTAGCTCATGGTGCATTTTACTTAATTGCTGGATATATGTTATATTGGTATTTAGGAACCCTGGGTTTATTCACATCGGTTGTTTTAGCATTAATTATTGTTACTCTTATTGGAGGAATTTCATATTTAGCACTTATTAAACCGTTAGAAAAAAAAAGTCAATTAAGTGTTGTAATGGTAACTTTTGCCATTGCTTTTTTCATAGAACAGATTGTAAAACTTGGATGTTCTATACTAGGTTTTGAAAAAGAATCTACCTTACCTAACTTAATAGAAATTAAAGGAACTGTTTCTTTTGAATTATTCGGAACCATTATTCCTTATGACTATGTTTTCATTCTGATAATTTCTTTCCTAATTGTAAGTTTAATAACATTATTTATCAGTAAATCAAAGCTCGGTACGTCAATTCGTGCTATTTCTCAAGACCGAGAGGCAGCAACGCTTATGGGGATAAATGCTGATAGGGTTCTCATGTTTACCGTAATGATTTCTGCCTTTCTTGCTGGTGTGGCTGCTGTTATATATGTACCATCATATCCCATAGCTCCATGGCAGGGATGGGTTATCTTAACAAATTCGTTTGCTGTGGTGATTCTTGGAGGAATGGGAAGTCTTCCCGGCAGTGTACTTGGGGCTTTCATTTTATCATATGCTAGTCATTTTACTCGAGTCTTTATAGATCCAGCTATCTCTACTTTAGTTCCTATGTTTGTTATTGTAGTGATGCTTGCGTTAAGACCTCAGGGAATCCTTGGAAAGAAGGAGATTGATTAATTTATTGAAAAGAGGAGATTAAGGAGGAAAAAGGAAAATGCAAATAAGATTTCTTAACAGGATAAAAGAAAATTCACTTTTTGTTATCTGTGTTTCGGTATTTTACTTGGTTGAACTAACTTATATACTTACTCTACTTTATTACTTTGGTTATACTAGTTTAATTTTGTCAACTATTCTTTACTTTACTTTGTTTTACTTCGGTTTTCTATACTTGGCTTTTAATTTTACAATATTGTGGGCAGCAATAAAACGTAATTTTAAACTCATTCCTTCAGCAATAAGACGTCTGATGGCTTGGCTTGGAACCTTCAAAGGAGGTTTAACTCTATTCTGTATGCTTATAATTGCCATTATCCCTTTATTGACTCAAAATGCTTATTATTTAGGGTCAATGTTTATTGTAGCTATGATATATACTATTTATGCCGCAAGTTGGGATTTTTTGGCAGGATATACTGGTCAAGTTAGTTTTGGTCAAGCTGCCTTTTTCGGATTTGCAGGATATGTCACGGCAGATCGTATACTTATTCAAAATTGGCCATGGTTACCCTCTCTATTTTTTGGAGCATTAATCGCAGTACTCATTAGTTTAATTATTGGTATTCCCACACTAAGATTAAAAGGACCTTACCTTGCTTTAGGAACTTTATCATTTGCCAGTATCTTATATCTTTTATTTGCAATGCCAACAATTCTTTATGGTTCAACTGGGTTATTCGGTGTTCCACGCTTATCAGAAAATGTAATCATTGAATATTATATTGTGTTTATTTTTGTGATTATATCACTTACAATTATGAAAGCGATTGGGAATTCAAAACTTGGTACAGTTTTTAAATCAATCCGAGATGATGAAACAGGTGCAGAAGCTTCAGGGATTCATACAACGAGATATAAAATTTTAGCATTTGTGATAAGTGCATTCTTTGCAGGGATAGCCGGTGGTTTTTTTACTATGCGCAATACAGCAGTTAGTGCTCAAATCTTTGGGACCACTTATTCATTTTACCCTCTAGTGATGGTTGCTATAGGGGGAATAGCCACAATATCAGGAGCAGGAGTAGGTGCCTTTTTCTTCATATTTCTCATTGAAATACTTAGGGGTGTAGCAGATTTCCAATGGCTCCCAGCAGGTGCTGCAGACTTTCTTGATGATGCATTAATATTTTCTGTGCTTTTAATACTTGTAATTAGATTTGCAGGAGCTGGAGTTTTGAAATCTGCTATTGAACGTCTTAAAAATTTATGGGATATTTTATTAGGTAGATAAATTTTCAATATAAATTAACAAAAGTATGTGAATTAAAAAATGGGAGTCATTCTAGAAGTAAAAAATTTAACAAAAAAGTTTGGTGGGCTTACAGCAGTTAATGATTTTAGTTTTGAAATCGAACGTGGAGAATTTATTGGCTTGATTGGCCCTAATGGAGCAGGAAAAACCACCATATTTAACTTATTAACGGGATTTGAAAAACCTAATGCTGGTAGTATTCGATTTGATGGGATCAATATTACTGGCATGAGTCCTTATAAAATTGTTAATTTGGGGATTGCTCGAACGTTCCAGTTAGTAAGGTCCTTTAAATTCCTCACAATTCTTGATAATGTATCAGTTTCATGTCTTTCCCCAAGAGGTAAAAAAGTTTCTAAAGATATAGGTACGGAAGAGTACGCTAGCTCAATACTTACAGCTGTAGGTCTTGTAGATAAAGCTAGGATACCACCAATAGTATTACCACATGGAGATTTAAGAAAATTACAAATTGGTAAAGCAGTTGGAACCAATCCACAATTACTTCTTCTTGATGAGCCATTTAGTGGTTTATCACACGAAGAGCAATTGGGAATTACTGATTTAATTAATAAATTACATGATGATGGTGTAACAATATTTATGACAGGTCATGTTTTACGTGAACTAATGACCTTAGTTCCAAGAGTACTTGCAATGCATCAAGGTAAACTCATTGCTGATGGACCTCCTAGGGAGGTAGCAGGTCATAAAATTGTCCTTGAAGCATATTTAGGAAGAGGTGAAGGTTTTGCTTGAAATAAGAAAAATATATCATTATTATGGTAGCGCAAAAGCGCTTGAGGAGGTTAATCTACAAGTTGATGAAAAAGCTCTAGATGCTGTTATTGGACCAAATGGTGCTGGAAAAACTACTCTGCTTAGAGTTATATCTGGTTTAGAAGAACCTGATAGAGGAAAAGTGATATTCCTAGGAGAACGTATTGATGAATTAGAACCTCATGAGATTGCAAAAAAGGGAATCGCCCATTGTCCAGAACGTCGAAAATTATTCTATGATTTATCTGTTCTTGAAAATCTTAAGATGGGATCATTTGCGTTAAAAGATAAAAAAAAATTTAAAGAACTATTAGATTTTGTGTACGAAACATTCCCTCGTCTTAAAGAAAGAAAAAAACAACGAGCAGGAACATTAAGTGGAGGTGAACAACAAATGCTAGCATTAGCTCGGGCAATTATGTCTGATCCTAAATTACTTTTGTTAGATGAACCTTCTTTAGGGCTAGCTCCAAAAGTTAAAGCACAGATTTTTGAGGCAATCAAAAAGATCAGAGATGAAGGCACTACTACTTTATTGGTTGAACAAGATGCTGTATTAGCGTTGAATGTAGCAGACTATATTCACGTTCTTGAAGAGGGGAAAATTGAGATGAGAGGTACTAAAGAAGAACTAGTAAAAGAACCTCGAATAAAACAAGTATATTTAGGTATATAAGGTGGTATCAAAATGTCAGCTCCATTAGATAAACTGTTAAGGGATGCTAGAGTCGATTTAGTCCTCTCTAGAATTGAAAAAGATCCATCTATAATCAATGATATAATAAATTATTTAGACAGTGATATCCGATCTATTCGATTCAATTCTATATTTGTACTAGGAGAATTAGGTCAAAAATCTGAAGTAGCAATTCCTAAACTAATTGGATGTTTACAAGATGCTGATTGGAGTATACGCCGTGAGGCTGCACGAACTCTAGGAAAAATAGGGAATATAGCTAATAATGCCGTTTCCCCTTTAAGTAAATTATTAATAGATGAAGAGGTTTCAATTCGAAAGGATGTTGCAACATCTTTAGGAAAAATATGTTATGCTTCAGATGAATGCATTTCCACTCTTATAAATACATTAAAAGATCAAGATGAGGAAGTTCGGGCAGAAGCAGCAAAAGCTTTAGGACAATTAGGTCCAGATGCGTATAATGCTATATCAAATTTAATGAAGAGTATTAAGGATGTAAGTTGGGCAGTTAGAACAACATCTGCTCATTCAATAAGTCTTATTGGAAGGGGATCTACTAAAGCGATACCTACGTTAATAAATGCTCTTGAAGATGAAGATTGGCGAGTAAGATATCGAGTTATTGATACGCTTGCGAAAATCGGAGAAGAAGTAATTCCTAACGTTTTAGAAATTCTTAATCACAGAAATCCAATAGTTAGAAAAGGTGCTATAGAAGTTTTAGGTGAACTGGAGATAAGAAATTCCGAAGTCATTGAAAATCTAGGCCCTATGCTTGATGATAAGGTTGAGAGTATACGTGGAAAAGCTGTTGATGCACTTCGAAGTATTGGCAGAGAAGCTGTTCCTATCATAATTGAAGCAATGCAAAGATCTAATTCATCTAAGAAAAAGCTTTTAATTTCTGCCCTTGGAGGAATAGGTACAGACGCAAAAGAAGCAATCCCTACTCTAAGTGATATTTTAAAATTTGAAAAAAGCATTTTAAAAACATTTATTCGAGTTGAAGCAGCAAGAGCATTAGGTAAGATAGGGGAAGGTTCGGAAGAAGCAGTTAATGCTTTACAAGAATCTTTAACAGATCCAAAAGCGATCGTACGAAGAGAAGCAGCATTAGCTTTAGGTAAACTAGGTTCTTTTTCAGTCCCAGCAGTTCCCTCACTAATAAAATCCTTAGATGATAAGAATCCAGATGTGAGATGGAGGGCTTCTGAAGCATTAGGTTTAATTAAACTAAATAATCCCGAAGTTATTTCTGGTTTGGAAGGTTTAGTTCATGATGAATGTGATTACGTTTGCGAATCTGCTATAACTGCACTCGATAATATTACTGAAGAATAATAATTAAAAATTTTATTGTTTTTTATAATCATAATATCAATTTGTTACATTTCAAATAAAAAGTAAAAGGTAATTAAGCAAAATGAGTGAAAATCCTTATACCGCAAAACCTTGGTTAAAGCATTATGATGAGGGAATTCCAGCTGAAATTGATTTTCCTGAAATAAATATTTATGAATT
>JAEOTZ010000052.1 GCA_016839585.1 Promethearchaeota archaeon | reverse complement strand
CGTGAATATAAGTTAAATCCAATTTTAGCTATTCAATTTATATTTAAGGGAAAAGTTTTACCAGATCAATTAAAATTCGCTAAAATAGGAATCCATCCAAAGAAAGACGTAATTACAGTAATGGCAACTCAAGCAGGAGGTTAATACTTTCAGTCGAGTGAGAATAACTATCTCACGGGGTTTTTGAGAAGAAATAATAAAGCCGGCTTTTATTTTTTCTCTTATTTTTTATTTTTTTCTAACATTTTGGTAAAGATTTAAATTTATTTTAATAAAGTATAAAATTTATTTAGTATGTAATACATACTTACATATATGAGAACAAATATAGTTATTGATGATAAGCTAAAAGATAAGTGGTGGGAAATAAAGAAAGAAGCGGCTAAATTGAATATGAAAATTGCAGAATACTTTATTTTTTGCCATGAACTCAGAAAAAAGTCTGAAAGTAAAAAAAAATTATTAGAAATTTTAGATAAACCATTATCAGATGGTGCTAAAGAAGTTGACGCTATAGAAGCAACTAAGAGTATGTGGAAAGTATGAGAGGATTGGATTCTAATATAATTGTGTATGCTTTAAATCGTGATCTACCAGAACATAATTTTTGTAAAAATCTCTTAGAGAGGATTGCTACTGGAGAAGCAACTATTTCAATTCCTTCTATTGTATTTATGGAAAGCTATTATGCTTTAGTTTATGCTTATAAGTTTAATAAATCAAAAGTCAAGGATAGATTAACTGCTATTATTGATTCTGAAAATGTCAATGTTTTAGAGATTTCTGTTTCTACAATCCTAATTACTTTTGAGATTGCCGAAGAATATAAAACTGGAGGACGAGATTCATTAATCGCGGCCAGCATTTTAGAAAATAACATTAAAGAAATCTACTCTCATGATAGAGATTTTGACAAAATCAAAAGAATAAAAAGAATCGACCCAATTAAGTAAATCTGAATTTTAAATGCTTAATTAATTTTTAAGGGATAGAAAGCCGATTTTGTTTTAAATTGTATTTCAATTAGGATAAGGCATAATTTCAGCTTTTTTAAGTTTAAGAAGAATTGGTTTTGTAAGATGTTTTTTTTGTAGGAGTTTATCTATTTTTTTACGTAAGATTTTACATTCCAAGTAGATTGCCTCGAATTCCACATTTGCTTTAGTAAAAGCTGCAAATAATGCTTTATTACTAATTGGTAATATAAAAATATTTCCCCCTTTCGCTCTGATACGAAGAAATTTAAACTTTCCTTGTTTAACTTCTGTAATTAAAGTTTTTGCAACAGAACCAAGTGCGAACATCATTGCGGCAATTTTATGTTCATCTTTTCTATTTAGAATCTCTGCTGATATAGGACTCCCCTCTAAAGAACATAAAATTGCGCCTTCAATTTCTTCTGGTAACTCAATCATAATAAGTGAATTGTTTTTACTAAAATATGTAAGCCTAAGTTACTATTTAAATTCTTTTTAAATCCAAAGCTAAGAATTCAAGATTATAAAAAAGCAGAAATACGACTAAAGAGAACACAATAAATAGAAATTAAATGAATGAAATATACAAAAAAAGATCAAAAATAGAGAGATTAAAATTCAAAGATCAATAAAAAAATATGATTAGACTGAAGAAACTATAGTAGAACAATAATAAAAAAATAAAATTTATATTACAACCTTCAAGGTATAAATTAAAAGCCCCTGAGCATTAATATTAAAAAGAAATTAGGAGTGGAAAAATTAATGTATCCCAATCGAGTTGAAACAACGCTCTTTTTACTTCAGTCTGTTGATGGAAAAATCTCAACGGGTGATGTTGATGAACGTGATCAAGAGAAAGATTTTCCTAAAATCATTGGAATTAAAGATGGGTATTATCAATATTATGATTTCTTACTTCAGACAGATAGACATGCCTTGATTAGTGGAAGAGTTTTAGCTAAAATTGGAGTTAATTTACGTGATGAAGCTGATAATTATAAGGATGTTAGTCTCATTATCATTGATCGGAAACCAAATCTTACTGAAAATGGAATTAATTATTTATTAAATTCATTTAAATCACTATATCTTGTGACTAACAACAAAAATCATTCTATTTTTAAATTTAAAAAAGAAGGAGCACTCAAAATAATTTATTATCCAAATTCTATTGATTTTAAAGATTTATTTATTAAATTAAAACAAGAATATGGTATTGAGAAACTCTCAATTCAATCTGGGGGTACATTAAATGCATTATTTCTTAAACAAAAACTTATAGATCATATTTCATTATTAATTGCACCCTGTTTAATTGGTGGAAAAAACACGTCTACTTCTATTGATGGAACAGCTCCTCAGAGAGACAATGATTTATTAGATATCAAAGCATTGAAACTTAAAAATTGTGAAATTTTGAAACATTCATATATTTATCTTTATTATGATGTAATAAATGAAACAATAATAGAATAAAAAATCATTTACCACTTTTTTCTAATTTTTTAATGTATTTTATTAATACTAAATTTTTTTAATTTGTATAATATGAGATATTAATATGGTTGATAAGACTAAGATAGCAATTCAAAAGATTAAAAATGATGATATAAAAACTGCTGTTTTTTCTGCTCTGGAATTGCTTAATGCTCATGAGCTTATGAAGAAAGAAGGGATGGTTATTTTATTAAAACCAAACCTTTTAATGGCAAAACCTCCTGAACGAGCAGTTACCACTCATCCAGAAGTAATCCGTTCCGTTATTCAATGGTTAAAACAATATAATCCTTCTAAGATTTATGTTAGTGATTCTAGCGGTGGTCAAAAACCTGGTAAAACTGAAAATGCTATGAAAGTTAGTGGTATCTTAGCGGTTTGTGAAGAAGAAGGAGCAGAATGTATACCTTTTGAAAAATCTGAAAGAGAAATTTATAAAGTACCAAATCCATTTGAAATGAAAGAATTTGTTAGTTCAAATCTGATTAAAGAAGTAGATCTCATCATTAATCTACCCAAAATTAAAACTCATGGTCAATGTATTCTTACTTGTTGCATAAAAAATATGTTTGGAACGATCTTACGTAGTAATAAAGCTAAAACACATGCACAATTTCCTCGAATAGGAAGATTTACATCAGCATTAGCAGATATTTATTCTGTATCCAATCCACAACTAACAATAATAGATGGATATTTATGCCAGGAAGGGCAAGGTCCATCCGGTGGAGATATTGTGAAATTAGATCTCATTATTGCTGGATATGATGGTGTTGCTTTAGATACAACTGTTTGTAAAATCATTGGATTTAATCCTAATGAGATATTATATTTGGAAAAAGGAGAACAGAAGAAGCTCGGAACCACTAATTTAAACAACATTGAATTTTTAGGAGAAAAAATTGAAGATGTATATCGGAAGTTTAAGCATCCAAGAGTAACTCCAATTTCTATGCCTTTACCAAAATGGTTGGCTCATTATGTTGGAAATAAAATTTTTAAAGCTACTGTAAAATTTGATCCTGATAGATGTAAATTATGTTCTACTTGTTGGGATAATTGCCCTGGGAATGCAATCTCACCACCTAATGAATTGAGAAAGGGAAATGTTCCAAAGTGGAATAAAAAAAGTTGTTTTACTTGTTATTGTTGTGTCGAATTATGTCCACATGAAGCTGTGAATTTTAAAATTAATTATGTAAAGAATGCGATATTTTCATGGCCATGTGCCAGTTTAATTTTAATTTTGGCTTTAATAATATGGTTTTTTATATGGATCTTCTAATCTACGTCAACAGAAACTTTACATTTGTTACAGCTTCTCGCTCCGCGAAACAAGGGATTTCCACATTCTGGGCAAATATATCTTTTTTCTTCTTCTTCTACCCATTTTTCTGTGCCTAATTCTCGCCAGGCAGGAATGGTCCTGAACATAACTTTTTTAGCTATAGGAACTGGAAAGTTAGTAATAAATTTACATGGAAATTCATCACATTGATGACATCCTTCAATTCCTTTTTCTTTTGTGCACTTTTTAATTGGACAAACTTTACACATTGGAAAAACAATACCATCAGATAGGCAACCAGTGCATGAGATATCTTCCACACTTTTTGCAAAAGCCTTGTATACAGGAAATAGAACTTGTTTAAATTTTTGATTATTATCCCTATGAGCTATATATATAGAACATACACCGCAATATAATCCACATGGAGCTAAAAGCTCTTTTTTAACTTCTACCATTTTTAGAATTCCTCTAAACTATTATTAAAAAAAAATAATATCTCTTTTTAACTTATATATAATTTAAATATTGTAATTAAGATTTAAATAATAATTTTCATTTTAGGTGGATAAAATAACAAATTTGGATTCATAATAGATCCTGAATAATCTTTTTAATTATTTCAATAACTTGATCTGCTGTTTTTTGAATTGTTTTTGTAAGATTCAATTCAAAAAAAGGAAGATCCTTATTCTCACTACGTTCTTCTAATGAAAACTTATTCTCTTTATACAATTTCAGTTCTGTGAAACCTTCAAGACTTTCTGGTACAAATCCAATCATGAAAACATTTAAGTGGGGTAATTTTTCAATTATTAAATCTATAACTAGATGGATTGGAATAGTATGTGTCGAAATAGGCACATATTCATGTATATTTTCCCGTTCTAATATAGCTACTGTTCCAGGAGGTTCATTTAAGGTACATGTATCTAACAATATTAAATGTGATGGATTGAATCTAACAATCTCATCAATTCTATCCATTGGATCTGTAGCTGCATTGATAAATAGTATTTTTTCATTGTTATTATCTACGAGTTCAGAAATTATGTAGGGTCCTACTCCATCATCAGAAAGTTTTTCTTCACCAACCCCCATAAATACTATTTTTGAGGCACCACGTAACTTATTTTGCAGTTTTTCTAGCAATTGATTCATGGTTTTATTAATCATTCATAATTTAATTAATCACGGTTAAATTCATTAAGTATGGAATGCTATAATTATAAG
Source organism: Promethearchaeota archaeon (assembly GCA_016839585.1). Lineage (GTDB taxonomy): Archaea > Asgardarchaeota > Lokiarchaeia > Sigyniarchaeales > SOKP01 > Loki-b32. The sequence goes on along the minus strand of JAEOTZ010000052.1, from coordinate 2,372 downwards.
AATGTCTGAAAAACCTAATGAAAAAATCGAGAAAACTCAAGTCGAAGGAATTTTAGAGAAAGGTAAAGTTATTATTTCCAATAAAGAAGGAATAGAAGAATTTTATAACAATTCATATATAGGAACCATTGAGAAGATTGATAAAGGCGATGAAATATTAATTCTTGAACCTATTGAAGTTTTGCTTTTATGTGAAAGGAACCGGATATTATTATGGGAAGATAATGATAAAAATAAAAATTTATTGGATTTTGAGAGTTTACTAACTTATTTTACTCAATTTGACGAAAGATTATGGCAAAAGTATGTTATTTATATGGATTTAAGAAAGAGAGGATATATTGTACGTACTGGTTACGGTGATGGTATAGAATTTCGAGTTTATAAACGGGGTGCTGATTTTGAAAAGGATTTTGCGAAATTTTTAATTTATCCTGTTTTTGAAGGGAATCCTATTGAACTAAGAGATTTAGATAAAATATCAAGAGTTGCAATGAGCTCTCGTAAAGATCTAATCGTTGCTACAGTAGATAGATTAAGTAAGCCGATCTATTATTCTGTGAAAAAATTTCAAATTTTAAATAAAGAAGAGAGTATTGAATAATGCCCGATAAGTTTTTGTGCGACACGTCTATAATTTTCAATGGCCTCATTCTTGATTTAATAGAGCATGGTGAATTAGGTGAAAATCCTGAAATTTTAATTTCAAATATTGTCGTTGCTGAGATTGAATATCGGACGAATATTCATAAGGAGATAGGATTTTTTGGTCTTAATGTTCTAAAAAAACTAAGACAGTTACATGCTGAAAATAAAATTAAATTACAAATTGTAGGGAGTCGCCCCACTCGTGAAGAGATAAAGATGGCGCCAGGAGGTGAACTTGATGCGCTTATAAGAGAATCTGCACTTAAGAACAATGCTGTTTTAATTACTGCTGATCGTATTCAAGGGGATGTTGGAATTTTTGAGGGAATAGAGGTTATGTCCGTAAAGGAGAGAGGAACTCCTAAATCAATGGAACCACTTACTCTAAAATTATTAGACTTTTTTGACGAAAAAACGATGAGCGTTCATCTCAAGAAGAATTTACCTCCTTATGCCAAGAAAGGTGGACCTGGCGATTGGCATTTAGTAAAGATAGGTCAAGATTATATTTCATCTAAATTAATTGAAGAGATTGCTCTTGAAATAATTGAGAGTGTGAGAGAAGACGATCACTCATTTATAGAAATTGAGAAAATGGGAGCTGTTGTAGCACAATTACGTGAATTTAGAATAGTAATTACACGTCCTCCATTTTCAAATGATGTGGAAATAACAGCTGTGCGTCCACTTGTAAGTTTAGAGTTATCAGATTATTCAATAGATGCTAAATTACAAAGAAGATTGCAAAAAGCTGAAGGTATTTTAGTATGTGGCTCACCGGGAGCAGGGAAAAGTACTTTTTGTGCTGCCTTAGCTAATTATTATCTAAGTCAGAATAAAGTTGTTAAAACGCTAGAAAGTGTAAGAGATTTACAAGTTAGACCAGAAATAACCCAATACACAAAATTAGAGGGATCTCTTGAGAATTCAGCAGATATTCTCTTACTTGTAAGACCGGATTTCACTATTTTTGATGAGGTTAGAACAACAAAAGATTTTGAAGTTTATGCTGATTTTCGTTTATCTGGAGTTGGTATGGTTGGAGTTGTTCATTCTTCATCTGCTGTTGATGCAGTCCAAAGATTTATTGGTCGGATTGAACTTGGAATGCTCCCTTCAATTATTGATACAATAATCTTTATTGAAGGTGGTGATATATCATCAGTTTTAGTTATTAAAATGACAGTTAAGGTTCCATCAGGTTTTAGAGATAGAGATTTAGCAAGACCAGTAGTTGAAGTTAGAGATTACAAATCAGGTCAACTAGAATTTGAAATTTATTCATTTGGACAAGATATTGTAATAAATCCAATAAAGCCTAAAAAACCAAGATATAAACCAGATGAATATATGGATTTGTCTACTTATAGAAAAAGCAAATCTAAAGCAGAAAGAATTAATTTAGATATTGAAGTAAACAAAGATAGGATTACTCTAAGAGCTTCTCCAAAATATGCGAGTCAAAATATTATAATTTTTGCTAATCAAGAAGAAATTTTTACTGGCTCATTAAGTAGAAAAAGTGAAATCAATCTATCATTATCTAATAAAGAAGGAAGGAAAATTCTTAAAGAATTTGATAGAAATAAAAATATTTATGCTACAATAAAATAGAAGTTTCTATCTTATTTTTCTTTTAAGATTTGTTTAACCTTTTCCACTATTGGAGGGAGTACATCTTCAATTAAATCATCAAATCTTAGATCACAAACATTATCATAAGG
>JAEOTZ010000051.1 GCA_016839585.1 Promethearchaeota archaeon | reverse complement strand
GAAGATCGCTTTAGAGTTCTTTTACCTAGCTTTGCTAAGGGAGCAGATGGAGGTATTTTTATGTTTGACATAACAAGATATACCAGTATGAAAAATATAGATGATTGGCTCTCTTTTTTTAAGCAGGGCTCATCAAAAACACAACTTCAGATACCACTTATTATGGTGGGGGGAAAATTAGATTTAAATGAAAAACGTTCTGTGCCTGCTGAAGATGCTATTGAGTTATCAAAATCTCGTAACTTAGATGGATATATTGAATGTTCATCCAAAACTGGTGATAATGTTGATGAAGTATTTGAACTTATTACACGCAAAATGATGGAAAATGTAGGAAAGGTTTAATTAATCAAAATTTTCAACTTAACATTCATAACTTTTTTCTTTTTATTTGGCTTTTTATTTATAGATTAATTTTAAAAATATCTTTTAGAATAATTTTTTGATTTGAAACTTAATTAAAAAAGGGTGAAAGGATTAATTTAATGTGGAATAATCGTGCTTGTAGATATGATGAGTATTATAAGACTTTTCAGGGTGCTATTGAACATTATGTTGATTGGGAGATCTTAAAGAATTTTTTACCAAAAAATAAAAAAATAAAAATTTTAGATGCTGCGGGAGGAACGGGAAGAATTTCTTTACCATTAGCCAAAATGGGGTATTCAGTTACTTTATGTGACATTTCTCCTAAAATGTTGGAGGTGGCAGAACTAAAAATGCAAAGAGAAGGTTTATTAGATAAAGTGAAAATTTGTAAGTGCGATACTCGTAATCTCCATTTTAAAGACGAAACGTTTGATTTTGTTATTTCTTGGGACGGTAATATTGATGATACAGAAGGGTTAGCACCAAAAGAACTAATACGAGTAACTAAAAAGGGTGGAATAATCTCAATATTCCTTGTAAATAAATGGGCGGCAGTTATTAGTAGCTTTAATAAAAATCCAGATAAAATATTATCTTCAATCGAGTCTATACCAAGTTGCTTAGAAGATCCAGAAGGAAGGTATATCGTTTTAAGCCCTGAAGAAGTAAAAAATTGGTTTGAGGAAGAAGGAATTAAAGTTATCGATATATATGGAGTTTGTGGCTGGACAGATGTGCTCCATATTCCAAAAAAAATTTTAGATTCTCATACCTGGGATGAAAAATTCTTTAAGCAAACAATAAAGATGGTTTTAAAATTGAGTAAAGAACCATCAATAAAAGGGTTATCAAGACACTTAGTTTTATATGGGGAAAAATTATAAAATTAAGAGAAAATTGAATAGTAAAATTTCTATTTAAAAATAGCAAAAGGTTGAATGTATTTCTTTACGTTCTTTTTATAACTTTTACCAATCCTTTACTTCTGAGCTTTTCCATCATTTTTTCTATTTTTTCTACACTTTTCTGAGCAATCTCCGCGACCGTTTCAATTGTACTCATCCCATCACAAATTTTTAAAACTTTAAACTCCTCTTTAGTAATCATCCCTAACTGTACACTCATTGGAGGAATATCTTTAACGACAATAGGTATCCTCACTTCACCTCCTGCTTGCACTGAGGCTCCGATTTCCTCTGTACTCGGAGATTCTCCAAAGAAACTCTTTACGCCCGTTATATCATAATTATCATTAATATAGACATAGATCGTATGCTCTTGTCCAGATAAATCATCTGGATCTTCAGCATCAGGATATTGGTTAGCATGTTTAAATTCTTTTGTATATATTCCCATTTGAAGTCCATTAATAATTTCCTTCTTATCAAGCTTTAAAGCAACCATATCCTCACATATATCACACCACGCCCACGCCTCTATTAATGAGAAATACTTCTTTACCTTGTTTTCTGGTATCGCTTTTCACCTTTTACAATATTTGAACCAATTTTTTAAAGATTATTTTAAAATTAATTAGATAATTTATATGTAAATTATGTTGTTTTTCAATTTAAATTTTAATTAACTATGCAAGATTAAAATGTTTTACTTAAAATAATTGAGAGATTTATTGAAAAAATCATAATTTAATTAGTTTAAAGCTAGGTTTTTAAATCGAAAACAATTAAAGTTATAAGTTATTTTCTTAACCATTATATTTTACAAGGCTTATAATAAAATACGATGTCAAGTTTAAGGAAAAATACTTGTTCTGGATGTGGGCGACCGATTGCCCCATTCGAGGCAGCAGTACATTTTCCATGTCCAGAGTGCGGAGATGTTACAATCTGGAGATGTGAACGCTGTAGAGAGATGGGAAAAACCTATAGATGTTTAAAATGTGAATTTGAGGGACCTTAAAAGTTCTTAGAAAAAAATTAAGTGATTAATATGGGAGAGTTTATTGCTTTAGTAGATGTTATTCCAGAAGATACAGATGCAGATTTTGAAAAATTAATCAAAGATTTAAGAAGTGTCTTACCAAACACATGTTCAATTGAGATGTATGATGTTTTACCTGTTGCTTTTGGTCTAAAAAAAGCAAGAGTTCGAGTCCGATATCCAGAAGAATGGGGTGGTACAGATAGAATTGAAGAACTGTTTGGACAAGTTGATGGTTTACAAGGAATTGAGGGTATTGCTTTTTCAAAAGCATAAATAATAAAATTTCTTGTTTTTATGCATTAAACTTTTCTTTTAAACAACTTATCTAATTCTTTAAATGAGAGAAATCTCAATGTAGGTCTTCCATGTGCACAATGGTAGGAATCCTTACAATCAGCTAATTCAATTATGAGATCCCTAATATTTTCTAAAGAAAGATCATCTCCTCCTCGAATACTTTTATGACAAGCCAAATAATTAATGATCTCTTCTTTTACCTCTGAAAAACTTTTATCTTTACCTATTTTTGTTATATCTGCAATTATATCTTTTATTACATTTATATCTGGAACTTTTCCTATAATTGTAGGTAGTTCTCGCAAAATGAAAGTATTTCCACCAAAATGCTCAAAATCAAATCCAAGTTTTTTAATTTCACCTAAATGGTCACTCAAAAAGAATTTTTCACTATGAGAAACATCAATTTTTAATGGAGAGATAAGTTTTTGTTTGCTAGTTTTTGAAGATTTATATGATTCTAGTAGCTTTTCTTTATTTATTCTTTCAGAAGCAGCATGCTGATCTAGAATATATAATCCCGGTTCATTAGTTTCATTAAAACCTTCTAATACAATATATATCTTATTACTTAATTGGCCAGTTGAAGAGATTAGGCGAACTTTAGGAAAATCTTCCTTTTTTATAAATTTTTCTCGTAAAAAGGTTTCTGGTATTTGTTTTTTAAAGGGTTTATGATTAATGATATCTTCAGAAAGATGTAATTGGACAGACTCATCAATAATATTTTCTTCAGTCTCTACTATTGCATCAGTTTTTAATATAGCTTTTTCAGTTTCAAGATTTTCTGTTTCTGATTGTTGAGTTTTGGAACTTAATTCCTCGACTAATTCTTCTTTCGGAATGAAATCTTCAAGTTCAATATCTAAATACTTCGGCTCCTGTTTCATAAATTTTTCTTCTACAAAATCTCGGATAATGGTATAAACCCTATTATACACATAATCTTCTCTTTCAAACTTAATATAAAGCTTTTTCGGATGAATATTAAAATCTATGGATGATGGATTTAACTCTAAGAATAATATGAAAAATGGATGCTTATTTATCATCAATGTTCCTTTATATGCTTCTTTAATTGCTCGAAATATAATATCACTTATAACATATCTACGATTAAGAAAAAAACTAGATTTTGTTCTATCTTTTTTAGAAATTTGAGGTTGACCTACTAATCCATATATTTTAAATAGTTCTCCTTTTTCAGAATAATCAATATATTCCATAAATTTAGCAATATTTTTCCCATAAATATGGAAAACAGTCGTTTTTAAATCATTAGATGCAGGGCAATTTAAAATGGTTAACTCATTATGTTGATAAATGAATTGAAAATCAGGATACGCTAATGAATATCTTTGTATAATATCTGTGATATGTCCTAACTCTGTGTAATCTTTTTTAAGGAATTTTTTCCTAGCTGGAATATTATAGAATAAATTCTTAACTTTAATATTTGTTCCAATGGGACATGACATTTCTTTCTTTCTTAAAACTTTCCCCCCTTCTATAAATAATTGTAATCCTCTCTCGTTCTTTTTAATTCTTGAAATAATTTCAATCTGACTTACTGCTGATATACTAGCTAATGCTTCTCCTCTAAATCCTAAAGTTGAAAGCTTTTCCAAATCATCAAAACTATTAATTTTACTACTGGTATATCTTTCAAAGGCGAGTTCCATATCATCTGGAGGAATACCTTTACCATCATCTATAACTTGGATTAATGTTTTTCCTGCTTTTTTAATGATAATTCTTATTTCTTTAGCTCCAGCATCTATACTATTTTCTATTAACTCTTTCACAACATTCGCAGGTCTTTCAATAACCTCTCCAGCAGCTATTTTTTCATAATCCTTAATTTTATTGATTTTTTCGTTGTCTCTATTCAATTGTTTTCAAAACTTCATAGTTTTATTAAATATATATATTTTTCATCAACTTGAATTTAAAAATTAAAACTCTGTTATAAAAATATAATTTTAAAAGTATAGTCCTAATAATTAAATTTTCAATTAAAAATTAAAAATAAATGCTAAAATTTTGAAAATTATTATTAATCTTATATTAAATTTTATTTTAGTAGATTTTTAAAAAAAGCCTATTCATTTAACTTTTATTTAATTTTACCTAAGAAACTCTTTTAAAGTTCCTTTAATACTTAATATTAATCTATTTTATAATGTGAATTATGAACCATTACCCTACAATGAATAACCAGAAAAGCTATCCATTACATACATATTTTATTTATATCCTAATAATTATTACATGTTCGCTAATCATTTTAAGAATTCTGTTATACTTTGTTGATATTTCTGCTTGGATTAAAGAGACAAAGGATATCGATTTCAAAATTCTTTTAGAAGGAATGGATAATGGATTGAATAATTTTTATGATCCAGTTGAAATTTCTGATTGGCCTCCTTATTATCTTTATTTTTGGTATTTCCTATTTTTCCCAATTTATATACTTCCTTTTATTGTTGGAGTGTATCTATGGGATATTTTAAGGCTGATATTATCAATAGTAATAATAAAAGAATCCCCGAAATTATTCAAGGAAAAAAAGGATTTACTAATTTTTTACATTCTTGGTACAATTGGCTATAGCATAGATGCTTACTACCACAATGTAAATTTTTTAATAGCTTTTTTCTTGTTTATGTCCTATTATTACCTAGAAAAAGATAAAAAATGGAATGCAGGAATTTTATTCGTACTTGCGACATTTAAAATAACTGCTATACTATTTCTTCCTTTATTACTAATAATCAAAAAGGTAAAACTAAAGGATCTTTTATATTTTTTAATTCCTTTTGCTCTTATGTTTATTCCATATATAATTTTCCCTGACTATTTTTTTCAAATGGTGAATAATTGGGGTCATAGCGATACTGAAATAAAAGGATTATTAATAATTGATTCAATTTTGTGGAAAGCTTTACAGCCATCCCATTTGATGTTTATAGGATTGTTATTAATAATCTTTATTGAAAATATTAAAGATGAAAAGAGGAAAAGCGTTTATAGAACAATTTTTGTATCAATAATAACTGTATATTATGTTTATCTCACAATTATAGTTTATGTTATACCTGTTGTCTTAGCTTGATTTAACTTACATTAGCTTATCTTTAAGATCACTTAATTTTTTAAGCGCCTCAATAGGAGTAAGAGAATATATATCAAGTTCTCTTAATAAATAAATTACCTCTTTTAAATTCTCATCTATAACTTCTTCTTTTAATACTGTTGGTTTAAAGAAAGTAGTCTGAACAAGTTTTTTCGTAGTACCTTGTTTTTTATCTATGTATTTCTCTTGATTTGTTTTCAACTTCTCTATTTCAAAACTCTTACTCTTGATTAATTTTTCTTTTTCGCTTAACGCTGCTTCACGTTTAGTTAATTCATCCTTTTTATTCTCTAATTCCTTGTTTAATTTTTCTAATATTTTTCTTTTTTCGCCGATTATCTTATCATGGTGTTTTATAGGTCCAAAATTATTCCCATTTTCTTGAACAGTTTTTTTAAAAGGATCTTTCTCTTCTATTTGTTCTAAAATCTCAAACGCTCTTATAATTACATCATCCGGAATTCCTGCTAACTTAGCAACATGAATACCATAAGATTTATCTGTGCTTCCAAGACTTAATTTTCTAACAAAATTAATACTTCCATCGTCATTTTCGATAATGTCTAAGTGATAATTATTTACTCGCGGTAATCTAATTTCTGTTAATTGATGATAATGTGTACTAAAAAGAGTTTTAACTTGTACTTCATGAAGTTTTTCTAAAGTTGCCATTGCTATGCTTTGGCCATCACTGGTACTGGTGCCTCTTCCTAACTCATCTATTATAACAAGACTATTTAGTGTAGCATAATTAAGAATTTTAGCAGTTTCTGTCATTTCTATCATAAAAGTACTCAATTTTCTAGCAAGGTCATCTGAGGCACCGATTCGAGTGAAAATGTGATCAATTATTCCGAGTGTAGCGGATTTTGCTGGAACAAAACATCCCATTTGAGCAATAATGCATATTAAAGCCACTTGCCGTAGATAAGTGCTTTTTCCTGCCATATTAGGACCAGTTATAATTAATATTTGGGCTTTTTTATTATCTAAATAGCAATCATTTGGAATAAATTGCTCATCTAAGTTTATCTGTTCAACTACAGGATGTCTACCTTCTTTGATTATGATTTTATTGTTATTATTAATAATTGGCCTGCAATAATTGTATTGTTCTGCGATTTCCGCAAAACATGCGAGAACATCAACCATAGCAATATTTTTTGCAGTTCCAAGAATTTTTTTAGTCTCTTTTTCGACACTTTCACGAATAGTATTAAAAATTTCATATTCTAAATCATTAATTTTTTCTTCCGCATTAACTATTTTTTCTTCGAGTTCTTTTAATTTTTCAGTTGTATATCTTTTAGCATTTTTAAGAGTTGCTCTTTCTACATACTCCTCTGGCACATTTCTGATGATTTTAAGAGTTCGTAAGGTAATTTCGATATAATATCCAAGGATATTGTTATGCCCAACTTTTAATCCTGTAGTTAAATTCCACCTTTTTTTCTGCTTTTGTTCATATTGCAACATATATTCCTTTCCATTATGTATAATATCTCTAAGCTCATCAACTTCATCATTGTAATTATCCTTAATAATATTACCTTCTTTAACTGTTGTTGGTGGATTATCTTTAATTGCTACTTCAATTAGGAGTTTAATTTTATCAAATGTATTAATATTTTCGACAAACTCAGAAATTTCGGGAATATTTGCTTTTTCTAATAGTTGTTTAATCCTAGGGATTTTACCTAAAGAATTTTTGATATTTATTAAATCTCTGGCATTTGTACGGCCAATATAATTAATTCTGTTAATAAATCTCTCAAGATCGCCTACAACCTTTAATTCTTCCCTTAAATCAGATCTTAAAAAGACATCATCTTTGAATTTTTGAACAATATTTAGTCTTTGATTTATTTCTTCAATGTTAGTTAATGGTTGTAGAATAAATTTTTTTAACAAACGTGCTCCCATAGGTGTATGGGTAAGGTTAAAAATAGAATATAATGTAGCATCCTTTCCTTTTTCCCATAAAGAATTAATTAACTCTAAATTTCTTTGTGTAACATAATCTAAGTGTAGAATATTCTTTTCCTGAAGTATGTTGATTTTAAAGATATTAGGAATTATATCTCGTTGAGTATCTTTCAAAAAGGCTATTAAACCTCCAGCTGCTTGAATAGCCATTTGATTATTCTCTAATCCAAAGCTTTTTAAATTAGAAATATTAAAATGTCGAGTAAGTAAAGCGTATGCTTCATCATAGTAAAATACATGTTCCTCATATGATTTAATTATGGCTTCTGTTAAATCAGTTAATAAAATAAATAACCTCTCATCTTTTTTTATTTCAGGAGGAATTATTAATTCTACAGGATCATACTGAGAAAACAGACTCAGTATTTTTTCTTGAGGATCTTGGTCTTTTATTGAAAATTCAGTTGCTACAAATTCACCGGTAGATATATCGGCAAACGCGACACCAAAACCTTTTCTCTCCTTTACCATCGAAGCAATATAGTTATTTTCATTATATTTCAACATATTTGGTTCAATAATCGTGCCTGGAGATAATATTCGAGTTACACCTCGCTTGACAATCCTACCTTTCACAGTTGCAGGGTCTTCTAATTGATCGACTATTACCAAAGTTTCACCAAGATTCATGAGATTATTAAAATAATTATGACCGGAGTGATGTGGAATTCCAGCTAAAGGATAGGCATCATTGCCTATTTTTCGTTTGGTAAGTGTTATACCTAAGAGTTTTGAGATTTTTTCAGCATCATCATAGAAGAACTCGAAAAAATCCCCCATTCGGTACGCGAGGATGTATTTAGGATATTTCTTTTTAACAGAATACCAATGTTTCATCATTGGAGTAAGATCCTTAAATTTGATCTCTTCAAAAGGTTTTTTTTGAGGCATTATGAAATAGAGTCTTAATTTAGAATTAAATACTACAAGAGTATTAGTTTTTAATAGAAATTAATTCTATTTATTATAAAATTAATAATTCGCATTCTCTTTTTAAATCCAAGGAGTAATATCTAGAGATTGTTAAAACTAGCAATTATATTTTTTCATTTTAAATAATTAATATTTATTTTAAATGCTTTTCAAGCCATACAAACATATCTTGATATACTTGAGCTCTTCCTTTTTCATTCCATAACTCATGCAAAAAGCCAGGGTACTCTTTATACATTTTATCTTCACTTCTTACTTTATTAAAGAAATCTTTAGTCTTATTTTTATCAACTATTTTATCGTTACCCGCTTGCATGATGAATGTAGGGCATATTAAGCTGGAAGCATTCTCCATAGCCCATTTAGAGTATTTATCTATTTCTGACGTTGATTTAACTGAAATTACATCTATTTTCTTCTTATCTGCAATATGCTGTTTTAATATTTTCAAATCGCTAGTTAATTGGTTTTGGTCAATATTATTATTTAAAATTTTATTAGGTGATAATTTTGCTATTGTTTTTGATACTGTTTTAATAACTTTTTTACCAATTGATAGTTTCAAAAATATACCTAATAATGGTGAGGAAACAAGCACACTTGGTAAACCAGGATGATTTATAGCATAAATTAAACTTATTAATCCTCCAAACGAGTGTCCCATAAGAAAGATCTTTTTATCATCTGCTACTTCTCGGATAAGATCCATAAAAAGCACTATATCTTTTTGTATATGATCCATACTATCAATATGCCCGGAAATCTCACCAGCATTTCTCCAATGTCCTCTTAAATCAAAGGAATAAATGGCATATCCTTTATCTGTGAAATATTCTGCAGGAATCATCATTCTATCTGAATGTGTCCCCCATCCGTGGATAGCTACGATATATGCTTTAATTTCTCCCGAATCTGGTAACCAATATTGGTAGAATAATTTTTTAGTTTCCCTTCCTTCAAAATAACCAGTATCATTTTTCATGTTTATCACAATGTGAAGTTTTGTTTTTTATGCAAATTAATTATAATATCATTTGATTTTTTATCATTATTAATATTTAGTCAAAAATTTCGAAGAATAAATAGGGGAAAAAAAATTTAGTTCATATTATTTAGAACAAGGTAAAGTTTTTAATTTTTGCATATAATTTATATTAAAAAATATCAATTCTGTTATTCTAGTAATCAATTTTTAGGTTTTTCTATGATTGAAAAAGAGAATGTAGATATTATTATCCATGGGAGAGGAGGTCAAGGTGCTGTTACTGCCTGCGAAATAATTGCAGAAGCAGCATATATGAGTGGTAATTTTGTTGATGTTCATGCCTATCCTTCCTTTGGGGCAGAAAGAAGAGGAGCGCCTGTTCAGGCATATGCTAAACTCTCTAGAACCGAAACAATATGGGATCGCGCGCAGATCGAACACCCAAATGTTTTAATTATTTTTGATGAGACAGTTCTAAATCAAGAAATTGCTTCATCTCTTAAAAAAGGGGGAATTTTTATAATAAACTCCGAAAAGGATCCCGATTATTTCATTAGTAAATTTACCCTTAAAAATGTTAAATTAGTTTTAGCTGATATAAGTAAATTAGCTCTGGAAAAAAATCTTACCATTGATGGAGTTCCTGTAATTAATACTCCAATCTTGGGTTTACTATCAAAAGCTCTTCCAGAATTAAGTTTAGAAAACTTTAAAAAGGTAATTTCAAAAAGAATGGGGGAGTATTTAGCACACCAAAATATTGAATTGATTGAACAAGGATTTAACCTTGCTAAGATTTTATAACGAAAAAAAATTCACTTATATCTATTTTAAATTGGCAGTTGTACTATAAATGTGCTTCCTTTATTTCTACCTTCTGATTCTGCTCTAATATAACCACTATGTAAATCCACAATTTCTTTAGATATAAATAATCCAAGTCCAGAACCTTGAATATCTATATATTCTAACCCTTGTCCATATCTTTCTATCTTTCCAAATCTAGTAAAAATAATGTTCATTTCTTCCTTAGTTAATCCAACTCCAGTATCACTAACAGAAATTTCTGCCCAATCTTCCTTTTTCTGTAACTTTATCGTTATATGTCCCATAGGTGGTGTATTTTTTATAGCATTTAACAATAAGTTTGTAATAACTTGTTCAATTCTAATTCTATCTATATATAAACGCAAGCTCTCAGGTTGTTCTAAGTTTAATATAAGCTTTCGTTCCTTTATTAAATACATCATTTCATTTGATATCTCATTAATAATTTCACTTAGATCCTCTTCCTCCTTTTCTAATTTAAATTTATTATATTCTATTCGAGTAGTATCAAGTAGATTTTCAATAAGGTGTTTTAATCTTTTCCCTCCTTTTTGAATAATCTCTAATAGCTCTAATTCTTCACCCTTTATTTTTTCTTTAAAATTATTAAGAAGAAGTTCGGATCCGCCGATAACAGAAACAAGTGGTGTTTTTAACTCATGGGAGACTCTAGAAATAAGATCTTTCCTGATTTGATCTAATTCTTTCAATTTATTAATTTCTTCTTTGATGATAAGATCAGCTTTTTTCCGATCAGTAATTTCCCGTATAAATATAGCAACACGTTCTTCAGAGAAAAAAAGAAAGCGAGCTTCAAAATGTCGAGTTTCATTTTTTATAAGAAGCGCATATTCCATCAATTGTGGTTTTTGTGTTTTTATAGTGTTCTTTACAGCATTTACTGATAAATCTTTTATTTCTATGGGTATAAGATCTGTTAATTTTTTTCGAAGAAATAGTTCTGGAGGTAAATATAAATCTTCCTCTTTCCCTCTATAATCTAAGATTGTTGTATTATTATCAACGAGAAAATAGAGATCTGGTATAGCTTCAAAAATTGATCTGAATTTTTTTTCAGATTCTTTTAATTTTTTTTCCGCTATTTTTTTATTTGTAATATCATTAATATATGCAAATGAACCTTTAAACCGTCCATTTTCTTTTAAGATTGGAGCAGCTTTTACACTTGTATGTATTATAGTTCCATCCTTTTTTAAGAATTCAAGTTCATAAGTATCTTTCAAACCTTTTTCTCTACGTTTTCGATAACTATTGATCAATTCCATCATTGAGTCCTCTAAAAATAAATCTAAATTTTTACCCATCATTTCATCTTTATTATATCCAAGCATTTCACATATTTTTGGATTTACAAAGATTGTATCATCATTTTCATCCACTGCCCAGACCCCTTCTTGACCATTTTCTACTAAGTTCTTGTACTTTTCTTCAGATTCTTTTAATTTTTGGACTGCTTCTTTTTTCTCTGTAATATTTTGAATTATAAATTGAATTAATTTTTTTCCTTCAATATCTATTAAAGAACCTCGGAGATTTAGCCATAAAAATCTCCCTATTGTTCTATATAATTTAAATTCAATAGGCTCTGGAATTTCACCTTTAAGTATATTTTTATAAAATTCTTCAAATAGAGGTATAACATACTTGTTTTTTTCATTAATTGAGAAAATATCTCTAAAATTTTTTCCAATAATATCTTCTTTCTTATGGATTGAAAGAAAATGTTCAACTCGATTATTACAATCTATCAAATTTCCTTTTAAATCTACTAACCCTACAAAATCAGGAGAATTTTCAAATAGGTGTCGATACTTTTCTTTGGATTCTTTTAGTTTTTGCTCAGCAATTTTACGTTCAGTAATATTAGTTCCAATTCCTAAAATCGCATAAATTTTATCATTCTTTTTTAAAGGAATTGCATATGTCTCAATATAAATAAAATTCCCGTCCTTTTTTTTTAGTTTATATTCACTACGTTCTGTTTGCCTTCCTTTTTCCACTATTTCTTTGGTAACCTTTATTGCTTTAAGCAAATTCTCTTGATCAACTAAATTTATGAAAGAAATGTTTGATATTTCTTCCTTTTTATATCCAAGAGATTTTAAAGCAATATCATTAGCATCAAGAATATTACCTTTTAGATCATTAACATAAATTAAATCTAAAGAATTTTCAAATAGATCCTTATACTTTTTTCTTATTTCTTCCTTATTATACTTCATTTTTTTTATAAATTGTACTTAAATAAAAAAATTTTTAATTATTTATTATAAATCAATTAATTGGTAATTTCACAATAAATGTACTTCCCTTATTCCTTCCTGCTGATTCAGCTCTTATTTGACCCCCATGTAAATCAACAATTTCTTTAGAGATATATAACCCTAATCCAGAACCTTGAATATCTATATATTCTAACCCTTCTCCATATCTTTCAATTTTGCCAAATCTTGTGAATAGGATATCCATTTCTCCTTTCGTTAATCCAATCCCTGTATCAATTACTGAAATTTCAGCCCAATCTTCTTTTTTCTGTAAAAGAATTTCAATTTTTCCTTTAGGTTGGGTATTCTTTATAGCATTCGATAATAAATTAATAATTACTTGTTCTAATCTAATTTTATCTATCTCTAAATATAAGTTATCTGCTAATTTTAAATCCAAATCTAATTCTCTAACTCTAGCTAAATAGAGTAATTCTTTCGCGCAATCTTTAATAATTTTGCTTAAATCGCTTAATTCTTTATTTAGTTTGAGTTTATTATATTCTATTCGAGTAATATCAAGTAAATTATCAACTAAATACTTTAACCTTTTTCCACCCTTTTCTATGAGTTCTAATAACTCTAAAACATCTGCATCCAAATTAGGTTTATATAGTTGCAAAAGAAGTTCAGATCCTCCACATACAGAAACGAGTGGTGTTTTTAACTCATGTGAGACTCTAGAAATAAGATCTTTCCTGATTTGATCTAATTCTTTCAACTTTTTCACTTCTTCTATGATAAGAAGTTCAGCTTTTTTTTTTTCTGAAATATCATTTATAATTGCTTGCAACAATGATTCATTACCTAGATTTACTAAGGAGGTCTGATAGTTTATCCAAGTTAAATTACCATTTTTCTTATATATCTGAATATCTATTGGCGATAAATTTTCACCTTTTATTACCTTTTTAAATCTTTTCATAATTAGAGGTAAATATTGAGGATGAATGATTGAAAGATTTCTAAATTCTTCACCAATTAAATCTTCCATACTATATCCAAGTAATTTTTCAGTAGCAGGATTACAATAAACCACCCTTCCTTTTTGATCAAGAAGTGCTATAGAAAAAGGCATAGATTCAAAAAGATTTCGAAATCTTTCCTCAGATTCTTTTAATTTTTGTTCTAATTTGAATTTTTCAGTGATATCTGTTATTAATCCTTGAATTATATTTGGGTTCCCCTTCCTTTTTTCTAAAATATGAGAATTAAGGTGTAAAACAATTTTTTCACCGTTTTTCTTTTTTGCATGAACTAAATAATTCTTAACATAGCCTAACTTTTTTAATTCATCTAAATATGTTATCCGTTCTTCAGGTTTTTGCCAAAAATCATGGATGTTCTTATTGATTAAATTTTCAGATGGATCGAACCCTAATATTTTGCTAAAAGCAGGATTATGATTTAATAATATTCCGTCCCAACTTAACTGATAAAATCCTAAATCAAGGTTATTAATCATGTTTCGGTGTTTCTTTTCAGAATCCTTTAATTTCTGCTCAGCTAATCTACGTTCGCTTATATCTCTTACAATTCCTTGAATAACTTGATTACCACTTATATTAAATAAACTAGATGACACTTCAGCTAAAAAAATCTCCCCGTTTTTCTTTTTAAAACTTATTTCAAATCTTATAACTCCTTTATTTGAAACTTCTTCGAATGCTTTCTTAGATGATTCAAGTTCTTCTATTGGATGAAGGTCTGGAATTTTAAGTTTTAGAATCTCTGATCTAGTATATCCGAATTGTTCCAATACTCTTTGATTAACATCTATAATATTTCCTTCCAAATCATGTAAAAAAATCGCATCATTAGAATGGTGGAAAAGATTACTATACTTTTCTTCGGATTCTCTTAATTCTTTAGTCCTTAAACGTACTTTATTTTCTAATTCTTCTTTAAATCTTTGCTCTTCTTCCTTTCTTTTAGTTATATCGCGAAATAAGCCACAGAAACCAATTTTATTTCCTTTCGCATCATATTTTAAATATACAGATGTTTCACCAACTATTTTCTCTCCTTTTTTGTTTCTAAATTGGTATTGAAAATCTGATAGTGGCTTACCAGTTTCATAAACCATATTAAATCCTTTAAAGACTTTACTTCTAGTTTCTTCATCTGCAAGATACTTATAATTTAATCCTAAAAGTTCATCTCGTGAATAACCCAAAAGTTTCAATACAGAGTCATTGAAAAATGTAAAATTACCTTTTAGATCAACTTCGAAATAGCATTCTTTTATGTTATCAATTATACTCTTATATTTTTCCATTTCAGTAATTAATTTAAGCGTATCGGGTGAAGTGTCCAACGTTAACCTCAACTTCTGTTATTTTTAAATGTTACTACATTTGTTAAAAATTTAAAAAATTATACTACTATTTTAGGAGCCTAATACGTTATCTAAAGTGAATAATAAAATAAGTAATATTTATGTCTTTATTTTTCCCATAAGAAAATTAATCGTATGTTAACCGAAAAACTAATATTTTAATTAAAATTTAGCCTTATTCATTTTATTCTAAATGGTAAGAATTAAAAATTTATGTGCGTTTGATTTTATACAAGGCTTTAAATTTAATCTAAATTTGGTGTTTTTATGAATGAATCAAAAAAAGACTATCAAAAAATTCTTGGTTCTGTTCAAAAACCAGTTAAAGGAGAAGCTGGTAAAACTGGTTCATGGGCAAAATGGATACCTGTAATCGATATAAGTAAATGTATCCCCGCAAAATCTGGAAAACCCAGTTGTTTTAATTGTTGGTTGTATTGCCCTGAAGCTGTGATATCAAGAACAATTCCTCCTAAAATTGACTTAGATTATTGTAAGGGATGCGGAATCTGTATGGAGGAATGTCCAGTAAAAGCTATTTCAATGGAAGAGGTGAAATATGAGTGACTGTATCTAATGAGAAAGAAAAAGTTACTAATGAAAATATAATGATTTTAACAGGTAATCATGCCGCTGCGCATGCTTTTAGGCAAGCAAAAGTCGGCGTTATCTCAGCATATCCAATAACACCTCAAAGTCCTGTAGTTGAAAAAATCGCTGAATTTATTTCAGAAGGAAAATTGAAAGCTAGGTTTGTAAAAGTCGAGTCTGAGCATTCCGCACTTGCAGTATGTTGTGCTGCTTCTGCTACAGGCTCTAGAGTTGGCACAGCAACGTCTGCTCATGGGTTAGAATATATGTATGAAATGCTACCTTGGGCTTCAGGAAATAGATTACCTATAATTATTAATCTAGCAACTAGATCCTTAGGCGCCCCTTGGAGTGTTTGGACTGATCATCAAGATTTTATAACGATAAGAGATGTTGGATGGATACAATTTATATGCGAAAATAATCAAGAAATCTATGACACCAATCTCCAAGCTTTTAAAATTGCTGAGGATCCTCGTATTTTTCTACCCGCTATAGTTGCGTATGATGGATATATACTTAGTCATACAATGATGCCTGTTAAATTAGAGAATCAAGAAGAGATTGATGGGTTCTTACCGCCTCTTAAACATCATATCAATTTATCTGATATATCAAATGTAAAGGGGATTGATCCCGTTACAACTCCTAATATTATCAAACGAGCGGAAGGAACGGCGCCAGGATATTATGAATATCGATATGCATTACAAAAAGCATTAGAAAATTCAATTAATATAATTAAAGAAGTTCATGATGAATTTTTCAAGAAATTTGGGAGATCTTATGGAAATGGAATTTATAAAACAGTTGATACTAATGATGCTAATACCATAATCTTTACGATGGGTTCGGTGGCATCTCAAGCAAGGATTGCAATTAAAAAACTTAGAACTGAAGGACTTAAAGTTGGATTAGTGAGTTTAAAGTTATTTAGACCCTATCCTGCCGAAGATTTGAGAGAATTCTTTAAAGATAAAGAAAATATCATTGTATTTGACAGAGATATAGGTTATGGTTATGAAGGTGTTTTATCTTATGAACTAAAAGCTGCACTTTATGGATTAAAAAATCGACCAAATATTAAAGGATTTATTGTTGGATTGGGTGGAAGAGACGTTAAAACAGAACATATCATATCTGGGGTTCATAAAGCTTTAGATGCATTTAAAAAAGGAATATTTACCAATAAAACAGACTTTTTAGGGTTAAATTTAGAAGAATTAAAAGATTATGATGAATCAACTTATTTCAAAGGAGGATGAGAAAAAATGGTAAATGTTATGGATCTTCCTGAAGAAGAATATATTTATCCTGGCACACGTGCTTGTGCTGGATGTGGGATGGCTCTAATTTACAGAATTGCTCTAAAAGCACTAGGTTCAAAAACTATAGTAACAGTACCCGCCTCTTGCCTAACAGTGCTACATGGGATGCAAGGGTTTTGTTCAACAAAAATATCCGTTTATCACACACCCTTTGCAACAACAGGTGCCTCTGCCTCTGGAATAAGAGCTTCACTAGAAGATAAGGGATTGGATGAAGAAATATGTGTACTTGCATTCGCAGGAGATGGTGGGACAACTGATATAGGAATACAGGCATTAAGTGGTGCTGCTGAAAGAGGTACAAATTTTATCTTTGCATGTTATGATAATGAAGCTTATATGAATACAGGTGTTCAACGAAGTGGTTCTACACCATTAGGAGTAAGAACTACAACTACACCTGAAGGTAAATTAGGGCATAAGAAAAATATGCCAAAGATTTTAGAAGCTCATGGTATTCCTTATGTGACTACGGGTATTTCATCTTATCCACTTGATTTATTTGAAAAATTTAAAAAGGCAAGAGATATATTTGGAACGAAATATTTCCATATCCTTTCACCCTGCCCACCTGGTTGGGGATATGAACCTAAGGATACAATACTGATAGGTAGACTTGCCGTGCAGACTGGATTCTGGCCTTTATATGAAGTGATTAACGGTAAATTTATTTTATCAAAACCAAGCAGTAAGTATCTAGATCCTTCTAAAAGAAAACCTATAGAGGAATATCTAAGTGTACAGAAAAGATTTAAAACTCTAAGTGCCCAAGAAATTGAAATTTATAAAACTTACATCAATGATATGTGGCAAGAAATAAAGAAAAGAATTGAAAGCCAAGAATAATATTAAAAGCAATAAGTTTTTTTCATACTTTTAAATAAATTTATCTCTTTTCTAAAAAATTTAGGAAAAAATAAAAATCAATGATATTTAAGATTAAATGAGAGATTATGCTTAGAAGCTATGTGTTTTATGAAGATAAATATGCATGGATTGAAGAAACAAATTTATTATTACACGATATTTGCGCATTTTTAGATGATGAAAACAAGATTATCTATATATGGAAGGGTCCAAAGGGTTCTAAACGAAAATTCAAGAATGGTTATAATTCGGTTGAAAATTTGATCTCAAATTATCCCGATTCAACTTTTCAATTAAAAGTGCTTAAAAAGGAAATTCCAGAAGAAATCCATATTAAAATTAATACAATGTTGGAATCTGTAAGAAAAGGAGAAGAGAAAGGTAAACTACTTTTTAGTAGATTAATAACCATAAAATTATTTTTCACTTTTTCTATGATCTCGGTTATTCTACCTATTTTTTTAATATTAAATTTATATTCTTCCCTATTTTGGCATATTTCAGGTAATATTTGTAAAGTAAGCGCAAGTATATATGATTATATGATGATGTTCTCTAGAACTATTGTAATCATTACCTTAATAATCCTAGGCATTAATGTAACAATTGGAATTTTTGAACAAGAACATCAAGTTATAATTTTTAACATTTCTGGCTTTATCATTTGCATAGGAATATTTTTATTTTTAAATCAAGGGATATTCTTATTCAAATTTCAAGAAGGGTCCACCTTGACTAATTATTTAATACTTAAAAAAGATGTTTTGATATTTTTAATTTCAAACTTAATCGCAATTCTCTTGTTCGAAATCCCAAATTTATATAAATTCATTACTTTTCTAAAGACCTATGGAAAATTCATATTTTAGAATAAATGTGAAATAGCTCCAACTCCTATTACATTGGATATAACAGCAGAGAAAAATAATTGTATAATACCAAAGATAAGCGATTTATTATTGTAAATTAATAAATCTTTTAAGTTAAAAAAAAGAAATTTAGTATGTGGAAGCAGCAAAACTTCTCCCTGACCTTGAAAAAGAGGATCTAAGAATCTTAATGGCAATTGAAATTGGGATGAAAAGATCTGAATATGTAAAAATCAACAATATTAAATTTTATTCAAGATATAAAATGGAAGAAACGCTATTTCGCTTGAATAAAATTCATAAACTTGATTTAATTATTAGAGATTCCTCAAAGTATGAAATAGGATATACACTCAATTCAATAGCCTATGATTTATTAGCTCTACATACATTAGTAGAAAAGAATATTATTAGTCAGTTAGGACCCCTTATAGGGAAAGGAAAAGAATCAGACGTATACAGTTGTATGGATGATAATGAAAATATATATGCATTAAAAATTTATCGAATGGGAAGAACGAGTTTTAAAAGTATTAAGCGTTTTAGAGATCTAACAGGTGAAAGAAGCCATCTTTCTTGGTTATATATAAATAGACTTGCTGCTAAAAAAGAATTTGAAGTTTTAGAAATGATATATAAGCTTAATTTAAATACTCCCAAACCAATAGGATATAATAGACACATTGTGGTAATGTCATATTTAAGGGGTAAAGAGTTAGTTTATTATAAAAGTATTAAAAATCCTGATAAAATTTTTAATAGAATCATAAAACAAATGGAAATAATTTATCAAAAAGCTAATATAATTCATGGAGATTTAGGAGAATTTAATATTGTGTTAGATGAGAAAGGAAATAT
>JAEOTZ010000050.1 GCA_016839585.1 Promethearchaeota archaeon | reverse complement strand
TCTGAGCCATTGCGATTAAAAGTATCGTTTCCAAAAGAGGAATTTAAAAATTTCTGGAAAAAATTAGATGAATAATTAAATATAGGTTAATAAACCCTTTTTTTTCATATTTAATTCTGAAATAATAATAAATACTATTCCTGTAGTTATAAAAATTAATGGGATTAGAGTATAATAAATAATTAATAATTTAATTCCATAAATTAGAGATATTAAAACATAACCAACTCCACTAAAAAAGAAAATTATTTTTTCTTTTTTATAAAGACTAAGACAGAAATGCCAGCATACAATAATGAGAAGATTTGAAATTACTTTAGAAATAAATGTAAAAAAAACAGAATTGGTAGAGCTAAGAAGGGATGCTATTATAATTAAAAATATAGAAAAGCATGATAAGACTAGAAATATCTGAAAAAAATGGTCTACAAAAAAGTTTTTTTCTAATTTTAAAAAAAGCGAAAGGAAAAACCATGATATTTCAATTAAAAGCAAAAGAATGATTAGTAAAGGGTCACCTACAACATGAATATCTAAAAAAATGGAAATTGTAAAACCAATTAAAATTAGCATCATACCAATTATCCGAAATAGGTTCTCTCTTTTTGCTTGAATACCCATTTTTTTAAATAATTCTATTTTTTAAAATTTTAATTGTAATGTATATAAAATTTGATTCAATGTAAATTAATTGATAGCTTTATTAATTTTAAAAACTATTTTGAATTATTATTATAAATGATTCTTTTATGTTTTATTCTTAAAAGGCAATAAGGGATGAATAAATTTAAAAAAATAAATGTTGGTCTATATGGATAAAGAAAAAATTTTGAAGGATTTAGAAAATATTGTTGGCAAGGATTTTGTATCAAATAAAGCTGAAGATCTTTATATATATTCTCAAGATCCTGGAGCTTCATTACCAAGACCAGTTGATTTTGTTGTAATGCCAAGTACAGTAGGTGAAATCCAAAATTTAGTTCGATCAGCTAACGAACATAAAATTCCTTTGGTCCCTTTAGGAGGAGGATTAACTCTTAGCGGTTTAGTGATCCCAGTAAAAGGTGGAATTGTAGTTGACATGAAAAGGATGAATAAAATCATAGAAATAAATGAATTAAGTAAATATGCACTCATCGAATCGGGAGTTACTTCAGGACAGTTACTTTCACATTTAAATGAAAACTTTCCAAATTTACAACCTCCAGTACCAGATGCTCCTCCTTCAGCCACTATTGCTGGAAATGTACTCATTCATGGTTCAGGATATTTATCTCAAAAGTATGGCGATCATGGAGCCATGATAAATGGATTAGAAGTTGTGTTACCAGATGGCAAAGTCTGTAAACTTGGTTCCTGCGCAGTTTCTAAGTTTTGGTTTGCAAGAGGACCTATCCCAGATCTTATTGGTTTATTTATTAGTTCATTTGGTACTATGGGAATTATTACTAAACTCTCAATTCAATTGTTTGATAAACCAAAATTTAGAGAAGTTGTTTTTGGTTTATTGAATGATCCAAAAGATATCCCTAATATTCTCTTAAAAATTACTGAAACTGGCTTAGCCGAAGATGTTTTGCTTGGGAAGCAAGACAAACCTGATTGGATGAAAGGTTATGTTTTTGTTATAGCTTATGTAACAGGTGAATCTCAAGAGGAGATAGATTCTCATATCAAAAGCTTTAAACGTGTATATCGTAAAGCTAAAGCAAGATATATGAAGACTCCTGATAGAATTAGAACAGCTTATTTAGAAAAGCCGATATTTGCAGCAACAGCAGCAGATTTTAGAAAAGGCGGTGGTTTTGAATACGTTGGAGCAAATATGCCTCTAGAAAATATTCCTGAAGCCTATAAGAGAGGTGCTGAAATCTCAAAAAAATATGGAATCATACCAACATTAGGATCAAGGCTGATTGGAGGAACTCACAATATTGTAATGTTTTTTTCTTATTCATTTAACCGTGCGGATCCTAAAGATATGGAAAATGCTAGAAATGCTTTACATGAAACTAATAAATTAGCTTTGGAGTTAGGAGGGATTCCTTGGAAAGCAGAATTAGTAGGACAACAATTAATTCTTGAAAAAATGGATCCTAACTATAAAAAATTGTATAACACAATACGAAGCACTCTCGATCCAAATAGAATAATGAATCCAGGAAATTGGGAGGTGAATAAATAATTACAATAACAGAAAAACAAGATTGGAAAGACATTATTCATAGATGCTTCCGCTGTGGTTATTGTAAATTTACTCACGATTATTCTGATTTTAATTGTCCAAGTTATAAAAAGTACAGGTTTGAAACTTATAGTACAGGAGGAAGATTGTGGCTTATTTATGGCATTATAAGTGGTGAGATTCCTTGGAGTCAAGGACTCGCTAATGTGATTTATGCTTGTAGCACATGTGGCAATTGTATTGAGAATTGTAGATTCGAAAAATTTAATGATTTTCTAGTTGATATGATTGAGGCCGCTCGAGTTGAAGCAGTTAATAGTGGATTTTGTCCTGAGAGACAAAAAGCTTTATTAGAAAGAACTATAAATCCAGAAAAGTATAATCCATATGATGAGCCTAATTCTGATAATGAACATCTAAAAAAAAAGTATAATTTACCTGATGAAGCAGAATGGGTTTATTTTATAGGATGTACCTCTAATTATCGTCAAAAAAATCTAAGGGATGCAACTCTAAGATTCCTTAAAAAAGCAAATATTAACTTCACATTGATCGATGAACATTGTTGTTGTAGTCCCATAATCCGAACAGGGCAAATAAGTCCCGTAAAAGATTTTATAAATTACAATATTACTCAGATTAACAATACTGGAGCTAAAAAAGTAATTACTTCATGTGCTGGTTGTTATCGAACATTAAAAAAAGACTGGATAAAATTTGGAGCGGATTATGGTTTTGAAATATATCACACGGTTGAATTAGTCAAAGAGTTATTAGATGAAGAGAAATTAAAATTTAAATCAGAATATAATAAAATACTCACTTATCACGATCCTTGTCATATAGGCAGACATATGGGATTATATGAGGTCCCTAGGGATGTTTATAAACAAATTCCAGGAATTAACTTTGTTGAGATGAAAAGAAATAAAGAAAATGCATGGTGTTGTGGGGCGGGTGGTGGAGTTAAGATTGGATATCCAGATTGGGCTCTTGAAATCTCAAAAGAAAGGCTTGAAGAAGCGAAAGAAACAGGAGCGACGGTAATATCATCAGTTTGTCCTTTTTGTAGAACCAATCTGCAAGATTCAAATGATAAATTCAATATAAATCTTGAAGTAATAGATTTAATAGAGATATTAGATGGTTTAGATTTTGAGATTACTGAGAAATCATAGTAATTAAAATATTTTTTTTCTTTATCTTACCTATAATAAAATCAATTTTTAATTCAATGATAAAATTTAAAGGTTGTATTTAAGTTGAGAATAGGAGCTCATATGAGTGTTACAGGTGGTAAATATATGGCATTTGTAAAGGGTCAAGAACTCGGATGTGAAGCGATTCAAGTTTTTGTTAGAAATGTACGTTCTTGGTCAACAAAACCTTTAGAACAAGAAGATATTGATGATTTTGTCAAAAAAAAAGATGAATTAAAAAATGAGATTTGGCCAGTCATTTCTCATAATAGTTATTTGATAAATTTAGCAAGCATTGATGATGAGAAACTAGAAAAATCTTATAATGCTATGTTAGATGAGCTTATTAAAGTGGACCAATTAGGGATTGAATATGAAAATATGCATCCTGGAGTTATTCCTATAAGTGATAAAAAAGAAATTTCTAAAAAAGAAGCACTTATTCAAATAGCTTATCAATTAAATAAATTAATAGATGAGACAAAAGATTCAAAAGTAACAATTTTATTGGAAACGACTGCTGGACAAGGGAAGGGATTAGGTAATAAATTTCATCACTTTAAAACAATCTTTAATAATATAAAGAATAAAGATAGAATAGGTATTTGCTTTGATACAGCACATTCATTTGCAGCTGGCTATGATTTCTCTTCTAAACAAAAATATAATGAAATGTGGGATGAATTTGATGAGACCATTGGGTTGAAATACCTTTTTGCTTTTCATCTAAATGATACTGATAAAGAATTAGGATCTAGAGTTGATCGGCATACGCATATAGGACAAGGTAAAATTGGAAAAGAACCTTTTGGATTTTTTATCAATGATGATAGATTTGAAAATCATCCTGGAATTTTAGAAACTCCAAAAGGTAAAGATATTAGAGAAGATATTATGAACATTACCATTCTTAAATCTTTAAGAAAATAAAATTTATTCCTCAACTTTAAACCAAACAGGACTTTTATCCTTGACAAGTCCATTATAATTTACTGTTAATTCTTCTCCATTAGAAATATTATGTAATGCAATATATTCTATTTTATTATTCTTATAATCGTAAACGTATTTTATATTAGGTTCATAAGAGTGATTCATAAATTGGCTAATACTTAATGATATAGCATTTTTATATTCTGGTTTAAGTTTTGGGTCTTCCCAGATATAGCAGTAATTGTATAAGACTGTTTTTTTAATTAGTTTATAATCTTTATTAGGAATAAGCACAACATTTGCAATATCAATAATAGTCCCTTTCTTTATATTTTGTTTAGCAAATATACCTTTCCCTTTTTTAGAAGATATATATTTAACTTCTATTAAATTATTCATAAATTTCACCAATTTATTTAAAATGCACAATAATATATTTAAATTTTTATTATTTCATATGTGGAAATTTCATAAATTTTTGATTTAAAAAAGTAGTATGATATATTTTGCTTAGAACAAATATCCAAGTAATTATTTTTACCAGAACTCCAGAATTAAAATTTTTAATTCTTAAAAGAACTCCTGAACGAAGTGGATATTGGCAACCTGTTTGCGGAGGTTTAGAGAAAGGAGAACGACCAATAGAAACAGTTAAAAGAGAAATTATGGAAGAAACTGGAATTGAAAAATTAGAGAAGATATATGATTTAGATTATACTTTTACCTATAAAGAACCAAAAAATGGAATTCTCATGAAAATGCGAGATATTTGTTTTGCTGCCGAAGTTAGTAATGAAATTAAAATAGTTTTAAGTGATGAACATGAAAAATATATATGGTCTACAGAAAAAGAAGCAAAAAAGACACTAACATGGAAACCTAGCTTAAAAACTATTGATAAATTAATGAAGATATTAAGAAATGAAGAAAAGACTAAATCAATTTAATGATTTGCTTATTTGAAATATTTTTACTTAGATTTTTATTCAATTGAAGCATGACGTTTATCAATGTCAGTTTCAGAAACGTTTAAAACATTCATTAAAACACTTCCAATTGCATCTAAAACCGATAATGTAGAAATGTCAAATAGACTTGTATAGGGAGCAAGAGATTCCTTAGTTATTGCTACATCTTTACTCTTTCCTATAACTTCTATAACTATATCACTTAATTTTCCAATTGAACTATCGGGTTTTGTTGTAAATAATATAATTTTTCCGCCAATTTCATTAGCATTTTTTGCTATTGCGACGGGGGATGCTGTCTCTCCGCTGCCACTAATTAAAATAAGAAGATCTTTTTTAGTATAGCGAGGTGTAACGGCATCAGAAATAAAGCAAGAATTAATATCTAAATGCATTAATCTTTGAGCAAAACAACGCCCTATAAAACCAGATCTCCCTGCCCCATATACAAATACTTTATTATTTTCAGATTTTATTGTAAAAATTAGATTAACTAATTCTAAAATCTTATCAAAATCAATCGTATCGGAATTTATATTGATTTGATTAGCAATTTCAATTAATGTCTTTTTTAATCTATCATAGATCTTATTCTTTTCCATGTTCCATCTCATCTAGATTTTATTCCTCTTGAAATATTTCTGGATGAACGCATCTTCTCCATTCTTCTACTGTCTCTTTAGGACCTAAACCAATAAGTAAATCACCTTTATGAAAAATAAAATCCGGTTTAAAACTGTAAATCCATTTATTTTCTCTTTTTAACGCTATAATGTGGAATCCTCTTTTATAGCGTTTATCTTGAAGCTCTTTATAAGTTTTTCCTTTAAAGTAGGAGTCTTCTGATAATGTTTCTCGAACAACGATTTCAGGTGTTTCTTTAATAGCCTTTTGGAATATAAAATGAGGTTCAAATCCCTTTAATATATTTTCTGCTATATGAGCTGCAGCATCAGCAATTTGTTCACATGAAAACACAATACGCATTATACCCGTTAGAGATCTTGGAGAATCAAGTGTGTGCGCAAAATCTAGTAAATCCTTTTCAAATGTAATATTAAGCCCATCCATTATTTCTTCCATTTCTAAAACATCTTCTGCAACCTCATAACTCTTAATAAAAAGAGCTGCTAAAGCCAATTCAATCATAGTTTCAGAAATATCAGTTATATAGATATAATCTCTTTTTAAATCTTGAAGGGAATCAAAAATTTCTGGATTTTGAAGATCGAATTCAGGTTCTTTTTCTCGATTATCTAAATTGAAAGAGAATTCTCCCTCATCTTTAGCTATTTTTTTAAGTTCTCTTATCGGTTCAAGTTCTCCTTTTATGATTAAATTATCATCTCTTAAGACTTTTTCATCTTTATTAAATAACCAATTGTTTTTTCTCCTAATTGCTATTAGATCAACTCCATGCTTAGACCTAAAATGAATTTCTCTGCGATATTTATCAATAAATTCACAGCCCTGTCTTACTGTAATTTTTACTATGGGTTCTGGAACCTCATCCCAAAATAATTGTGTAAATTCACTTATATCGCTGTTAATATATACAACTCTAGCAATGTCAGCAAGAGCATCTGAAATTTTATCGATAGAATATCCCATCACCACAATTGGCTCTAATTTTTTAGCTTCTTTTACTCCTCCAGCTTGGGTTTGAATTATTTGCAAGTTTAGAAGGAATATTAATTCATGGATACGATTTTCTATCTTGGAAGCCTCATCAGCTATTTCTTTGCTACTAAACTTTATTGCGCTATAAGCCAAGTCTATCATTAAGTCAATGCTCTGTTTCATTTCTTTAAGAATATCCTTCAATGATAGGGGCTTATACTTAAACTTTCTTTTTTTCTCTGGCATTGGTTTACTTTTTTTACTCCTTTCTTTATTTTAAATAAATATTTGGATAAATATAATAAGAAATAATGGTGTTAAAAAATCTGCGAGTGAAGTTACAAAAGGGATTAAGAAATTGTTTGGATCTTTTCCTTGTTTAAAAATGAAAATTGCACTAATAAATAGAAAAATAAACATTGATACAAAAAGTAATAGAATTGTAAATAATAAAATGATAATGATTAAAACGGGATTAACAATTTCTATTCCAGTAGCTATTCCCATACTATATCCTAGAACAATTAATGCAATTAGACTTAATAAAATTGTTATTAAGAGACCATAAAAATCTTCTTTTAATCTATCAGATTTCTGAATTTTTGGCGGTATAATTCCTATATATAGATGCGAAGTTAAGCGAGAACTTAGAACTGTAGAAATATCTCCAATTAAAGAATTTAGAGATGGTAAAATTAAAAGTATAATTGGAAAACTGTATAAAATTCTCTCATTACTAGATAATACTGTTCCAGAGATTAAGCCCATAAATGAAGATATTATCACAATTATGATTGATTCTTTAAAGATTTTCTTGAAATATTCCATTTAGGGAACCCCCAACATTATTAAAGATAAGTAAAAACTAATAACTGTAAAAAAATCGTCAATCGCAGTCATTATAGGATTTACAACATTATTAGGATTTAATCCATATTTAAATGCCAAATAATTTAAGCCAGTTGAGCAAGGGATGGATATAGATAATGTTATTAATATAGTTATTATTGGAATTTCGATAAGCATTATATTTGAAACAATAGGGATTTTTATCAAAAATATGTTTAAAACTATACTAAAAACACCAATAATGAAAGCTGTTACTATTGACAAAACATAAGTAGCGAGTATATTTTCAATCAAGGATTTTCTATTAAACTCTCCAATAATTAGATCTTTTGAAGTTCTTGCAATATATGGTCCACTTATGTTTCCTCTTAATGATAATAATGCAGGAACTATTAATATTAAGATTAGAAAACTCTCAAATGGCACTATTAAAAGTGAAAGAACAATCCCCGCAAGGATATCTCCCACGATAGAAATAATTTCTGATGGTAATGATTCTTTAACGATCTTTCCTTTAGTGTCTTGAGACTCCATATGTCATCCTCATCAGAATCCAATGAATAGGAATTATTATCTTCAAACATTTTGTTATAAAATTTTAATGAAATAAATTATTAAAAATTTCCTATAAAATGTTGAAATGTTAATTATCTGCTTTTTATTTTAGTTAAAATATTTATTTATCGCTATTATGATAAAAATTTTTACCTATCTGTATTGAGTAATATCATTTTTGAAATATTTTTAAAACAATTTAGTTGTAGCTAATAAAAATAAAATAAAAAAAAAGTTTAATTAAATTTAAATACTTTTCTTACGTTTCCATTTGATTAGTAGTGCTGAAATTACAATTATACCTATTACGAAGATCAATACGTTATATCCTGGGATGATAGGCTCTTCTGTCGGCTCTGAGATATAAGATATTGCAGATATCGTTCCCCAAGGCCAAGCGGGAGTTTCAATAGTAAATGAATTTGTACCGTAATCATAAATGATAGTAGTATAAAAATCAGGAGGCGCTTCGTCCCATTCTAATGTTCCGCTCATATTAAAAGCATAAAATCGAAGTTCAATGTCATTAAGATCTATAGATGATGGAAGTGTCATTGTCATCGTTATATTGCCATTAATTAATGGATAATAAGTAAAAAGTTGATCAATATAAGCTAATGGGGTACCTTCAGGCACAGACACATTAACAGGATTCATTGAAAGGAAATTATAGATATATTCTGGTAGAGGTCCTCCTACAGCTGCAACATTAAGCTCAACCGTGAGCGTCATATCGGTTATGAAATCACTATTCATCGTAAAAAAATTAGTCCCATTAGATAATTGTCTATAAAATTTAGGATAATATGTCATATAATTCCATTCAGCGCCTGGAATTGGCATATTGCCCCATCCATGCATCATAGTCACTTTACCTGAAGCCTCATCGAAATAGAAATATAATGTTCTATCCAAAGTCGAATTTCTGAGGATTACTAATCCAGTACTATAAGTTATATCATCATAAATAGGGCTAAACATATCAAAAATACCTGTAAGTTCAGAACTAGATGTATCTTCAGGCAATAGCATTGGCGCTCCACTAATATCCACAAATATTAATGGTGATATTGGCCAATAGATGTTTGCTATAGCTAAGTCATTTGTACCATGATAATCCCATGATTGTGTTGATGGATTCCATTCTTCATAAGAAGCTACTATATAAGAGAAAAACTGATACTCTGGTTGACCTGAAGGTAGGATCATTGGAATTCCATAATAATTATAATATTCTACTAGAAATGTCATATTCACGAAATATGTATGTGTTTCAGTTATTGTTACTCTAATATCAGTAAAACCATCCTCATAATCATCATTTTGTTTGAAATAAATGATATCGCCGATATTTACTGACCAATCGACTAAAGTCTGAGTTTTTAATTCAAATAACATAAAATTATCACTACTAAACATTAGAAAATAGTGTGCAACACCCGTAGTTTTACTTACATTAATTCGTACGTAATCTATACCTGTGGAATTCCTTAAATAAAAATCATAAAATCCATTTTCATAAATGTATACCTCATCAAATTGCAGGCTCTCCCAGATGCGAACTGTATCATTATTCCACATAAATTCAATGTGTTCCTTTGGAACATTAATGGGCCAGATGAAAGGCATTACTCCATCCTCTGCTGCATCATCATAGTATTGAGGATAAAAATTATTAGCTGTACCTACCATTACATTGTCGAAATATTCATAATCAGTTCCATTCCACATGGACCTTTCAGCATAAACAGCTTGATATACCATGTAAACTGGTTCTTCCTCTGAGAATCCATTTTTAGTTTTATTTAATAAAATATCAGAAAAGCCTGAAATATTTAGTTTCCAATCCATAGCGTCATTAACTGTATCTTCATTTTCAATTGCATCATAGTAAAAGGTATCTCCAACATTTACACCCCACTCAACCTCATCCGTGACATTATAATCGAAGACCTGTTTCATTGTAGCATTTATGTATATCGGACCTGCACCCATGTTAGCAGTTAAGAATGCTGACCCTTTTTCCATTGTTCCATTATCAAAATAATACCCCTCAGTGAAATAAAATTCAGATGTATTATAAAAGTATATCCTATTTGATCCTGATTCATAATAATCAAAACGATTGAATGCCATTTGATACATTGGGGAACCATAAAATGATTCATTTAATATATCTGCTAAAATATCTACTTCTATAACTGAGTCGTTCAAAGGAAGTAAAAAAGGCATTCCATTGTGACCTGCCATATATTTATGCTTAATTGGATCAGAAGCATTATATCCGAAGAGGGCAAGTTCTTGGGGATCATCATATGCTTCTATCTCAGAAAGATCATAATAACAACTTGTGGCGTTCACTTGAGAGTAATCCCTTACTCCAAAACCAGCATCAATTGTTACATTTTTAATAGAAGTTATGTTATAAATCCAGATATCCTTAAACATCATATAGATTTCATCTGTACTAGCATTTGTTAAGATGAATTCTCCTTCAAAATAGATCCGATCTCCTGTTTCAACATCCCAGTGCCATCCATTGTTAGGATGTGCGACAGGTATATCGTCAGGACCTCCTTGAACATTTGTCATTAGTGAGCTTAATGCTAATAGTGTAGGAATAGTAATTAACAGAATTAACACGTATAGTTTACTCTTTTTGAAATTTCTCATAAAACATCAAATATATTCTTATATTTTAAATTTTAAAGTTTGATTAAGAAAATAAGAGGTTGTTTTGGTTTTTATATTTATTGGTACTTTATAAAAAAATGTAAAAGGTAGAGTTAAATCTTTTATTTCTATTATAATTTCGAGAAACTAAATAATCTAACTATGTTAGATTAACTTTATTTATTATTATATTATTTTTTAGTATTGATGAAATTACATCAATATGAATCTCGATTTAAAGCAGGAGAATTTTTAGCAGAATTTATTAAAGAGGAAGCTAAAGTATTAAATAGCCTTATTAATCAAGATTCCAATTATTTTTTTTGTTTTGCCATTCCTAATGGAGGAATTTCTGTAAGTGAGGGTTTTTGCTCCAAATTTAACATCAAATATGACATTTTAATCGTACGAAAAATAAAAATACCTTTTAATACAGAAGCAGGCTTTGGATCTGTTACTACAGATGGCACTATATTAATTAATGAACCTCTACTAAATCGATTGGGGCTTTCTGAAAAAGCAGTAGAAGATTCAATTGATTTAACAAAACAGGAGATTCAAGAAAGACTGAAATTTTATAATAAAGATGTAAATTTAGAAGAACATTATAAGAAAAATATTCAAAATAAATATATTTTCATATTTGATGATGGATTAGCTTCAGGTTTTACGATGTTAGCGGCAATTAAAATGATAAAAAAGTATAACCCTACTAAAATTTTTATAGCTGTACCAACTGCTCCTTCGAGAACAGTTAAAAGAATTATTCTAGAGGTGGATGAGATCTTTTGCCCTAATATTCGAGATGTCATGTGGTTTGCTGTTGCTGATGCATACAAAAATTGGTATGATGTTCCTGAGAAGGAAGTAATGGAAATATTAAATAATTCCCAGTATTACATCTCAAATATTTAGCTCTTGATTAATTCAATATTAAAAAATTTCCATGCTATCTAACAAAAATTTAATTCTGAAGTACTTAATTCATATGATAATAAAAGAAAAGTAAAAAAAATAAAGAATCTTTATGAACTAATCAAATGGAACAAGATAGAGGCATGTGGGATGTAAAATTCATCGCGTTTTTTAATCACAACAGTATGAAAGTATTCAGCAAGTCCCAGAAACCCTCTGATTACAGATTCATCTTCTTCAAATCTGAAGATAACATTTGCGATTGCTGATGACGTACTAAAACCCACTTTGTCGTATACACGCTCATCAATTAATGGAATTTTTAGTTCATTAACAATCTCATACACCCTTTTAATGAAAAGTTCCTTTTTTGGCAACTTTAACCCACCTAATATTAAAAAAGTTAAAGAATATCTTATTTTAAAAAATTTAATTAATTTATAATTTTTAATAAATACAATGAAATATAGTATATAATATTTTTAGATTTAGGATTTATAATAATTAATGTTTTTTTTTTTGAATTTGGTAATACTAAGGATTAAAATTTTATTTACGGATGGAATAAAAATATAAATACATATTAATATAATAAAGATATAATCAATTATAATAGTAATATAAATTATCATCTATTTTTCAAAAACAAGAGAGGAATTGAATAAAACGTGGTTTCAAAAGAACAGAAAAAAATCGAACGCGTTATAAACTTTATGAAAAAAGGCTTAACATCTCTCGCTGATGATCTAGGAGAAACTGTAAAAGGAATAAATGATTTTATTAAATCTTTAGCAAAAGCTCAAAAAGATTTAAAGGAGATTTATATTGTAGAAGAAGTTACGACTGTGAGTACCTCCTCTAAAAAAGTTCTTGCTCCAGCTAGTACTACTGCAAAAACGAAAGCTGCAAGTACATTATTTAGTTTATTAAGTGGAAGTGGTCAAGAGGGTGCACCTGTACCTGCAACAGCAGCAGCGACTCCTAGTGCTCCCCCTATAGCCGGTAGTCCTCCAAAACGTCCAGGTAAGAGAGATATTCCATCAGTACCAACTGTTGGGGCTCCTCCTAAAGCGCCTAGTGGTGGTCCTCCTATACGTGGCAATTTACCACCTGCTCCAAAATTACCTCCAGCACCAACTCCTGGAGCTACTCCTCCAAAAGCACCAACTACTGGTGGTCCACCTGCAAAACCACCTTCATTTGCTAAAAGACCCAGCCCTCCTGCGGCACCAACTGGTGCTCGCCCTCCAACACCGTCTGGTGGAGCAATGACTGCAATGGCTCCTAAAGCTGGTGGTGGATTAAGTTCTCTCCGTGATGAAATGTTAGACGAATTAAACCGATTAAAAAAGATAATGAGAGGAGAATAAGAAACTCAAAGAAACTAATATTTCTTTTTCTACAATTTATATTTGTCTCATTTTTAATATTTTATTACACAATTCTAAATTTATAGATTATTTCATCATGTGTCATAAAATTTTTAATTAAGAATTGAGACTTGTAAATTACATGTCAGATAAACCTTTTTTGATAAGTAAAAATGAAATTCCAATAGTTGTTCCTAAAAGGATAATTATTTTTGCTGGTCATCCAGATGATGAATTAATTTCTTGTGGAGTTACTATTCTCAAATATCATGATTTAGGTTCAAATATTAGTGTTACTATAGCTACAACAGGGTTAGGAGGCTATGCAAGAGAAGAGCAAAAAGAATTAATTACACACCACTAAAAATTTTATTAGTGTAAAAGTAATTAATATCTTAGACTTAATATAATATTATATTAGATATAGTTATTTAGGGTATTTATCTTAAAAATAAATTTAAACTATAATAAGGTATGGGAAATTTTACTGTTATTTTAGATATCGGTCAATTTTCTTCAAAAATTGGATTTGCAGGAGAGGATACACCATCTCAAGTGTTTTTGACTATAGTTGGAACGCCAAAATATCAATCTTTAGATACTCAATATGGTTTGAAGGATTTAGAGGAAAAAGAATTATATGTAGGTGATGAGATTCAATCAATTGGCTTATATAAAGTATTTCAACCTATTGAAAAGGGGATAATTGTTGATTGGAAACATTTTGAAAATATTATTGACTATATCTTTTATAACTTACGAGTAGATCCTAGTCTTGTTAATGTATTATTCGCTATACATCCATTATTTCCATATAATGATTTAGAAAGAATTTTTGAGCTCTTTTTAGAACGTTATCAGTGTATGGCGTTCTATCCAGTATTAGATTCTATGCTAACATTATATTCTGGAGGTTTTCAAACCGGTTTAATTATTGAAATTGGTGATAGCAATACCAGAATAGTACCCATTTATCAGGGTTATAAAATAGAACATGCCGTAAAGATTTTAGATATTGGGGGGAGAGTATTAACTCGTTATATGGAAACAATTTTAGAATCTATTGGATGGTCTGTAGATTCTTCTATCAGAAGAGAATTAGTCAGAGTGTTGAAGGAAAAAGCTTGTTTTGTCTCATTAGACTATAAGGAAGATTTAAATAGGAGTGAACAATATACAAAAGATTATTCTTTACCAGATGGTTCTACTATAACACTGAATCAGGAACGATTTATGATTCCAGAACTTTTATTCAATCCATCTTCAGAATTAGAAGAAGATTCATTACCTCATGCAATCATGGAGGTGGTAGAAACCTGTGATTTGGATATTCGCCCTGATCTATTAAATAATATTTTTTTATCGGGGGGTTCAAGTATGTTTCCAAACCTTAAGTCACGTATCTACCAAGAATTAGAACTTGAATTGGCGAGGAGAAAGAAAAAAAATCAAGTTATTAGAATTATTGCACCAACTGAAAGAACTTATTCTGTTTGGATAGGTGGTTCAATACTTGCTATGATCCCTGAATTTTCAGAAAATTGGATAACGCGTGCTAAATATTTTAATGAGGGGATCCCACCAAATCTTTTATAGGTCCTTTTTCTATTAAATGTGTTATGGTGATAATATATTTTGTTAAATAACTGAATATTTTATTCATTCTTAAGATTACAACTCGTTTTATAGGTATCTAAAAATGGAAGATCTTAAAGAAGATGAGTTTTATAAACCAAATTATTCAAATTTATTCAATAAAATTAAGGATATAAAGATTCCTGTGAAAAATGAAATATTGATGGCTTTACTTGATGGTCAGTGGCATTCTGAACTTGATTTAATAAGGATTACTAAGAAGAAACAAAATTATATGGGAGCAGTTGTGCTCGGTACTATGGTGAATTCTTTAAACCACTATATAAAAAATAATTATTTAGAGAGAAAAGTAATAAATGATAAAATGTACTATAAAATTTCAGATAATTATGTTGGGTTAACAAGAGCAGCAAAACGCTATTCTCCATCCGTTTTATGAGGTTTTAAGGCTCTTGCTCCTCTGCGAACAGCGATTAAGTGCTTAAGCCATAATAATAGATTTTATAATCAAGCACATACCAAAATAATGAAGTGAAATGAGATAAAAAGTTATCTCATATTTTTTCCTCTATCCTAAGTTTTCTTAGCTCTTATTAATATTAATAAGAAATATAATGCCTTTTAATTAATCATAATTGTTTGATGTTTCATATGTAATTCTTTAAGATTTTCTAGAGTATAAATTCTCTCGACAAGAGAGTCTGGAATATCAAGCTTTCTTTTTATGGTGTCCGTTATGAATAATTTAGATACTCTTCCCTCATCATCAATTTCAAACATATAGTTCGAGAGCGCAATATCATGTGGAGTGTAAATTAATTTAATATTTAAAACTCTTTCAATTTCTTGAAGTATTTGTACGTCATATCTATAAATATAACAACTCCTAAATCGTACATATCCTTTCTCTAACCAAGAATACCAATCTTCTATTTCTGCTATAATATTTTTTGACAATCCAAAACTAGAAATATTCTCCATTATTTCTTCTATTTGTTCATGGCTAAGATGAATTAAATGTCCTTCATCTTCTAGGAGTGATATAACAGAGGGATTTCCTGTCATAAATGCTTCTTTTACGAGAATTGGTATGTCTTTTTTTTCAAGGTGATCTATTAAACTAGGATTTTCGGTTAATAACTCAAATAAGACATGAAAAAACTTACTTGATAAAGCTTCACGAAACAATTTGATCTTTTCTTCCATATTAAAAAAATAGAAATATTCCTTAATCCGTCGTAAATTAGTGTTTTTGATCCCCTGAGATAATTTATCCAATAGTATTTGAGTCTCCTTTTGGTATTTTTTTAATAGAATTTGTTTTAATTCTTCAAATAAGTTCCCATAAAATTGTTTAGCCAAATGCTCAAACAAGATCACTTTAACTTTATTTGATAAATTATAATCATAAAGATAGGTAAAAATACTTGGAACATACTTGAGATACTCGTCTTCTGAAGGATTATTAAAATCAATATTGAGGATCAAAGATTCTAATTCTTCCTTAGTAAAGATTTCTAAATATCTCTCTTGAATTAGATATAGCATAACTTGAGGAGTTGAACTTTCTAATCTTTTTGCCACATCCTCTTTAAATCGAGCTTTAGCTTGCAAATCTCCTGTTTCAGCTAACTTTCTTAACAAAGGAAAGGCAAGACTGTGATGAAGTATATTAGGATTATAATTATCTTCAACCCATGCTTGTATGTTTGAGCAATGTGCCCAAAATTCAGTCACGGGGGAGATTTTCTTTCGGATTTCAAGTCTAATATGTGGAGACATCTGTCCTAAAGGAGTCCAACCCATTTTTTCTGCTATCTCATCAATAGATTGTACCTGGCTGAAATCCTCATTAATCGAGATATTTAATAATAGCAATTTACATTGTCGGAAAAGCTCACCATTTACATAAAGATTAGTAGTGCCATCCTCTAATTTTAGGGTAATATAGTTATTTATTTTAAATTTCTTCATTACTAATAAAATCTTTGTTATCTAACAATGACTTATTAATTCTCCTATTTAAATTTAACAGCCATATAATCTTAAATCATCTCCAATCTTGAAATATATTAAATTTCTCTCCACTTACCTGTAAATTTCTGATCCCCATATGCTGTTTTATCATTCGTATTATGATAATTGATTAATTAGATCTTAAACCTTTTATGAATCAGTAAAGTATTCGTAATTTCCTCCTACTGAAACTTTGGGCTTTTAAGTAGCTTAGACTTTTGCTCATCGGTATCAAACTTTAAAATAATGGCAATAGAGTTATTGGGCAAAATTTTTGATAAGAAGAAAAGTGTCTTGAGATTGAAGAGATAGTGGTGTAAGAGATTATTTTCTTCTCCTTAGCTTTTCCAAATCTTTTTGAGCAAGGGAATCATTTGGAAATGCTTTAACATATTTTTCTAAATATTCAATTGATTTTGGTATATTATTCTCAAGTTCATAAACCATACTAATGCGGCTATAAGGATCTAAGTTATCGGGTTCAAGTTCTAACTGTTTATTGAAACAATCAAGAGCATCTTTTAATTTACCAAGTGCTAAATCCAAAAGACCAAGAAGTCCCCATTTGAGATGATCTTTAGGATTGCCTTTTAGTGCTCCATTGAGCATTTCGAGACATTTAGTAGGATCCATTTTATATTTAATGGTAGCATTAACAAACATATTCCATACAAATTCATTATTAGTCAAATGAAGAGCTAATCGCTCATAGACAAACAATGTATCAGCAGTTCGCTGAGCTGCTACTGACTCTCTGTATAATTTTAATAAATCAGCTCTTTCAGAAGGATCAGGGACTTCGTGAATAAGACGAATAGTCTCTTTCATTTCATAAGGGATTTGATCCCAATATGACTTTGCCTTTTGCATAAAGTTTTTTCCCTCTTCTGTCTTTACAAAATCATCCAGATATTCTTTTGTTTTTTCAACTAGATAAGCGTCCAGAACTTTATCTGCTAAAGGTGAGAGTACCCCTTTACTTGGTAGACGCTCATCTCTCTCAACTTTCTTAGGGGGATTTAATTTCTCTAAAGCTATCTCCTTAAACCACTGTGCAGATTGATGTTGAGGATTAATTGCTAAAACTTTGTCATAACATTCAATTGCTTTACTCCAATTTGCAAGACCTTCATATGCTTGTCCCATCATTACCCACGCTGTTGGATTTTTGGCATTTAACGCTAATGCTTTTTCCCAGTAAACAATGGAATCTTTAAATTTACCATTGTTAAGATAATCCATCGCTTTAATTAAAATATCACCGATATTCTCTTTATTCTTACCCAAAAGTAATCATCTTTTCTTTTGCTGAGCTTAGTATTAAAATGGTATAAGATACATAAATATAAATTATTATGCAAATTAAAAAAAAAATAAGAAAAATTATTTATTTATCATATCAAGGAATTCTTGCTCTGATATTATTTTTGTTCCCTGTCCTTGAGCCTTTACATATTTAGCAGTCTTCTCTGTGGAGTTGGTCACTAAGTATGACAGCCCTTTTACAACCCCACTCTTAGCAATTCCTCCATGTTCAGCTACAAGGTGTTCTGCCTCTGCTCGATTCATAGTATTAAGCTTTCCAGTAAAACAAAAACTCAAACTTTCTAACTTTCCTCCCATCTTTTTTCCCTTTATTTTAATTTTATTGGTATTTAATACATCTAACATATCTTGATAGAGAGTGTTCACCCCATTAATTAAATAGTGAGCAGTAGTTTCAGCAAATCCGTCAATCCTTGATAACTCATAAACGGAAACGTCTTTAATATCTTCTAAAGTATCAAAACCAGCATCTACTACCCTCTGTACTAATTGTTCTCCCATATTTTCAATATCAAATCCAGCAACAAAGGTGGCTAACAGAACTTCTTTTACCCGAAATAAATTATCCAATGCCTTTTTGGCAGAGGTTTCCTTCACACCCTCAAAAATAGTCAGATCTGACACTTTTAAATCATAAAAATCGACAATTTTTTGTAACTTACCTGTATCAAATAATTTAGAGAGCATTAACTTTTCGCTAAAATGCTTCACATTGAGCTTACTTATCCATTTTATAAGACGATGGTATAACCGTTTGGGACACAATTCATTAGGACAATACAATCGAGTCCCTTCATTAACTAATTGAGTTTTACATACCTCACAGGTATCTGGAACGACAATATCTTTAGCATCAGAGGGTGTTCCTAATACCCGCTCTATTTTTGGAATAATATCTCCTCTTTTGCTAATCATTACTTCTGAGCCAATCTTCAACTTTAACTCGTCAATTAAATTAGGATTTGCTAAACTTGCCCTGCTCACATTCGTTCCCATTAATTTTACAGTCTCAACAATCGCAACAGGAGTATAATTATGTCCACTCAAACTCCATTCTACATCTAATAAAACAGTCTCAATCTCCTCTGCTTGAAATTTAAATGCAATCTGAGTCATTGGTCTTACTCTCTTCATATCTTCTAAATCGATAGTATTTCCCTTAATAACAAGCCCATCAATATCATACTCTAAAGTATCTCGAAGCGAATCCATCACATATTCACGGGTATCAATTACTTCCTTCACAGAATGTACAATCTTAGTCTTAATAGTGGGAAATCCCTGTTCTTGTAACCACTTTACTTTCTTAATCTCGCTTTCAAATTGAACCTTATCATCTAAGGCAATTGCATCGTAATAGACTAAATTGAGATCTCCACTCCCAACTCCATCTTTTCTTCGTACTATGCCTCCTGCCGCATTTCTGCAATTTTGCATTTGGTTATATTTCTCTTCATAAATATCATGAAACATTAAGATCTCAGCTCGAACCGCACCAGAAAAAGAAACCTTCAACTTAGGAACAAATCCTTTCATTTTAATTACATTAGCGGATACATCATCTCCAATTTTTCCATCACCACGAGTAATAGCATACTTTAAAACTCCATTCTCATACTGTAATTCTATACTTATGCCATCTAACTTAAATTGGATGAGAAAAGTTGTATAATTGCATTTTCTTGCCCATTTAGTAAATTCAGGGGGGTTTGTAACCTTATCCTGAGAAGACATAGGTATAATATGCTCACGTTTTGTGAAAAGCTCGGAAGAATCCACACCAATCTTAAATAATATTGGATTATCTGGATCAAGTCCTCGTAACTCATCTTCTAAAGCGTCATACTTTGCATCAGAAATTTCTGGCTGAGCATTATAATAAAGATACCTATGGCGAGAAATCTCCTTAACAAGATATTCTATCTTTTCTTTCTTATCCTGAACTTTTTCTTTCTCAGCCATTTTTATCCTTTGAAAAATCATTTATTAAAAATTAATGGGGGGTACTAATTAGAAAGATCTTCCTTTATTTAAAAAAAAAGGGAAAAAAAAATTAATAATTTGGCACTTCTGGGAAGTTTAAATACTCTATACTTTATTTACTTGTAAAAAGATAAAAAGCAAAGAAAATAGGAAAATGGAAATATCAAATCAGTCCGAAGAAAAGAAATCTGAATCTATTGAACATATGAGAATGAAGTTATATTTTCAGGATAATCTTCCGAACGACAATAATATAACAAAAATCGAATTGGAACGGATGATTGGCAATCGCAGAGCTGACCTTTACGGTGAGTTATCTGATGGTAAGAAATTCGTGATTGAATTCCAACATACCAAAATAAGC
Source organism: Promethearchaeota archaeon (assembly GCA_016839585.1). Lineage (GTDB taxonomy): Archaea > Asgardarchaeota > Lokiarchaeia > Sigyniarchaeales > SOKP01 > Loki-b32. The sequence continues at coordinate 85,347 of JAEOTZ010000050.1, read as the reverse complement.
CCAGAAGAGCTTAAAGAACGTACCTTAGATTATAGTCGAAAAGGGATCTATGTTTTATGGATTCATAACGGTATTACCTATAATAAATTGCCAATAAATCAAGATGGAATTCTGGTATCCATAGAGGAGGAACAATTGCAAAAAATGTATAAGGGGCGAGTCTATTGCATGAACATGACTAAGGATGGCCTATTAACTCCTGTCTATCCCTTACATTTTACCAAGTATTTTCAATATAAGATGGATGGCAATGGGATGATGCGTTATGTACGGTATAAAAAACAGAGAAGTGTCATCTGTGGTTCAATCCCTTCCTTAGAATTGGTATTTACTGGCAAAAAATATAAACTGGCACGGTTTCGAGATGTGAATGTTGAATGGTCGTGCATTAAAGAAATAAATCAATATATTACTAATGTCTGTAAAAAAAAGTTAAAAGAGAGAAAGAAAAGAGAAGAACTTATAAATCTTAGGATTCCAACAAGAGAGATTATCTCACACTTTAAAGAAAAATATGGATATTATATCCCTTACAATGCCTTAAAATGGAAAAAAGGTATAAAGATACTAAAACATGGACATATGCTAGACGATAAGAATCACTTTCGAGAGCAAATAGAAATTAAAATCGATGATTTTATAAATAATTGAATTCAAGTTCGATCTTAGAGATATTTATGATATCTGGTAGAAAGGTCTTAAAAGAAATTGTTAAGTTTGGGAAAAAAGAATACAGGGAGAAAAAACCGTCAAATATAAAAATCTTAAGAATTAAAGATGAGACCGTCTTTATTAAAGGAGAACCATTTAAAAGAATAATTATTGCTAAAACTTCCCATCCTCATTATTTAGTACAAGTAGAATATGATAAAGACCTTAGAATCTACTTCTTTTCTAAAACTGGAGTGTTATTAGGGGGAGAAAATTTTGACATAACTCCTAAATTAATAAAAATTATTGAAAAAAATACAATTAAAGAATACAGCATCCCATAAATTATCCGAAACCATGAGAAACAGTTTGATATTTATCAAACTGTAGTAAAAATATTTAAATATAAGAGGATTATAAATTTAGATAAGACAAAATGAATTATTACCACTAGGGAAAAAATGATAATACCAGAACTATGTTTGGCCTGTAAATGGGCAGGCGAAAATAAATATTAGAATAAAGTCCAATTGAGATAGGTTTTAATATTTGCGATTTATTATAAGAGAAAAGGTTACTAATGAATTTTTTATTATTTAGTCAAATTCTCCAAGTATGATATTAGGACAAACTATGGTGAGAGGGGATATTGTTTAAGAACTTTGTTTGGGCCAACAAAGTTGCTCGTTAAAAAAAGCTAATATCCCAAAAAGTAATCTCACCACTCTTTGATACGCTATACTATATCTATATGATATAAGTATTTAAATATACAGAAAAATTATACATAAAAAAAAATAAGTTAAAAATTAAAAAAAAATTGGTTAAATTGGTAATATAACTTACTTCATTTTTTTTGGCGATCTTCTTTTACGCCATATTCCTATTGAAATTACAGTTGCTCCTATAGCCCCTATCGTTGAACTGATTGTAATAATGATAACTAGGGGAAATTCTTCTCTACCACCAGCTTCCTTCTCCAAAGTGGCTGGATCTACCGTAATATATGTCTCGAAGGATTTTTCTTCATATCCGTCAGCAGAAATGATCATGGAAAGCAATATAGGATCATCTCCAGGACCTACGGTTATAGGATTTAATGATACGAAAAAATAACCATTCCCAAGATTTTGAACATCATCACTTACATCAGTTCCATTCCACCACATTTGAATTATATTTGGTGTAATCCCTTGAGCATTTTCATCAAAAATATAAAATGTTATATTAAACTCATCTTTAGAGAAAGATTGATCAATAATTTCCACGTATAATAGATGATAAGGGACATTTTTTATGACAAATACATCACCATAGTTTATACGACCGGCAACATCTCTAGCATAGAATCTGATGGTCACTTGACCATTTGGAATCGCTTCCCATAAGGTCTGATTTATTATCCCCGTTAATTCTGTAAAAGTTATATTAGTAATACCTCCATCCATCGTATACCAAGTTACATTCAAATTTACTTCTTCTATTGATAAATAATAAACTGGAGGAGATTCTCTGAATATAGAATTATTAATTGGAAAAATAATATTAATAATTGGTATCTTTGTATCTTTAAAGACAAAGACTTCAGTAGAACTAGAGTTTCCAACAGTATTATTTACAAAGAATCTAATTAATACAATTCCATCTTCACAACCATCCCAGGCAGTTTGATTTATTGTTCCAGAAGATCCATTGAAGATGTATTTTGTAATATCATTATTTACGGTATACCATGAAGTATCTAAAACTGGAAAGTTTATCGAGACATTGAAACTTGGAGCAATTGTTCCATACGCATCCCCAAATTTAGGTGAGATTATGGTAATAACATGGGGTCCATCATCCCATATTGGGAAATTATCCATACTTCCTCCTATTGGAAGGAGGTCATAAGGAGTATCCCCAATTCCATCATCATTCGCGTCAATTCCCGTGAAATCATCCCAGAAATTACCAATTGTCCCATTATCCCATCGATTGTTGGTTCCATCATCCCTAGCATTGTACTTATTTCCAATGAAATTATTTAGGTAAACTAGATTATCATTACATAGGTTATTTATGAAACAACCTAATCCCGTATTATTCAATAGATAATTTCCCGAGATTGTATTATTATCACAATGAGCTTCCAAATGTATCCCATGATCTGTGTTATTATATGCAGTATTTCCTAAGAGGATGTTATTGTCGCAATCATCAGATAAATCTATACCAAATAACCAATTATCATTTAAAATATTTCCCACAATATTGTTACCATCGCAGAAGTGAAATAAGTATATTCCTCTATTATGATTATTATTTGCAGTGTTTCCTAAGAGACTATTATTATAACTTTCATATATATGTATTCCGTTCCATCCATTACTATTCGCAGTATTTCCCACTAGGGAATTATCATCAGAATATTCTAAAAATATTCCATTAAAATTATTGTATAAGGTATTTTCCATGAGAGTATTATTATAGCAACTATCAAATAATATTCCATAGGTTCTATGGTTATTTACCATATTTCCGGAAATGTTGTTATACTCGCATTCCGATAAATATATCCCATAATCGCTATGGTTAAAGTTGTTTTCCAAAATAGTGTTGTTATCAGAATCATATAAAGTCATACCAAAATTTGGATTGTCATTAGCAGTGTTTTGGTAGATCATATTTAAATTGCTGACATAGAGAGTTATTCCGACGTTATTATAGTTAATGGTATTTTCCGAGACATTATGGTGATCATTATTGAGGGGATTCCCATTAGATAAATAAATCCCAGGTCCAGTATTGTAATTTACAGTGTTCCCAGAGATGGTGTTATGATTGCATCTATGTATAAATATTCCAGCACCATTATTATTAGTTATAGTATTTCCAAAGAAAGTATTATAACTGCTACTATCTAAATGTATCCCATCATCATGGTTATCATTAATAATGTTCCCCGAAATATCGTTATAATCGCAATACTCAGTTATATATACCCCTTGATATTGGTTATTGTATATGGTATTGTCCAGAATGAAATTATTGCTACAAAAATCATTTAACCGTATCCCATTATAACTATTTTCATTTGCGGTGTTTCCTCTTAGAGTATTGTTTTCACAGCCTAAAATCATTACAATCCCACATCCTGCATTATTAGAACAATTATTATTTATTAACGTCCCATTGTTAGTATTTTCCAATTTAATTCCTCCGTCATAATAATCTGTCCCTGAATTATAAGCTGTACAATTTTTGATGATAAAATAATCATTTTTAGAATTCTTTATATAGATCCCGCTTCCTGTTGGTGAACTACTTGCATCAATAGTAACGTTTTCAATTATGTAGGGATTTTCCCATGATCCATCGCCATTACACCAATCATAGGTAAATGCTGTAGCTGACCAATTGCCATCAATATGTATAAAATTTGTCGTCCAGTAGCTTGATATTATTGGATTTCTTAAATTAGGTTCTTCCCCAATTTCCATAGTTCTATCCTGATCATTGAAGACATTATAAAATGTGAAAACTATCGCTAAAGCTATTATAATCGTTTTTAATTTACTTTTTTCTCTCGTTTTATTTCACCCATAAATTATTGGATTGGGTAAATATTGGATGAATTAATATTTAACATTTATGATAAAATTATTATTTTAGCCTTATTTCCATCCTAAGTCTTTTCTAAAATAACAATATATTCATATTTCAAGTAATTCTTTTTAAAATCACGATATCTTTTTAGGATAGATTTATCAAGCATAAATCCATTATCCTGAGCGATCTGAATACACTTTTTTTCCATTAAATTACTCTTCCCTACAACCAAAATTAATTTTGAGCGATCCTTAAGAATTCTATAAGTCTCACCGGTAAAATTGTTCATCTTGCTCCAAAACATATTAAGGGTCTTCTCTGGATTCTTGAACCTACGACCTATTTGATTGCTCTTTGCGATATTTACATCTTCTTTCTGAAAAAATTTCTGAAGTACAGGTAAATCATTCTTAATATAATCAACCATGGAAATATAAGGGGGTGAAGTAATAATGCCGTCAATAGACTCGGCTTTAAACCGCTTTAAAACATTAAGTTTATTATCGCAGATAACTGATACTCTCCCTAAATTAATATCTAATCTATTCTTTAACCGATCAAACGCTTGTAACGTCTTGACAATATCTCGATATAAGCTCTTAAAAGCAAAATAAGAATCAATATCATATTTTTGCTGAGCTAAAAAAGCACGGATGTACAAAAAAAGATAAAATAATTCTTTCATCTCTAATTTTAAGAATGTGCTGCATTGGAGAGCGTTAGTAAACTTATTGTAATATTCAAAATTAAAATATTTCTTGCTGCCCTGGATAAGATCATCTAAGTCATAACCCAATAACTGCGATTTTACATAACTACTTAAACAGGCAATAGGGTTAATATCAATTCCTATAACTATAAACCCTAACAAAATGGCTTCTATCAATGTCGTACCGGAACCACTAAAGGGATCTAAAATGATGGCGCCTTTTTTAAGATTGCAATAATTTATTAAAGCTCGAATCATCTGTGCTGAAAAAGAACCCTGATAAGTATCGAAAGAATGGGTTAAATGACCTCCTGAATGTAGTGCCACTACATTCAGGGCACAAATTTATATCTAAACTCTTACTATTATCTGATTCTATACCCATTCCATAACCTTTTCAAATATTATTATACCCATTATTGTATAAATATCAATGAATATATATAAATATACCGATTTGTACCTATATAGTAATGATTCGCAATATTTATAAAGATCTTAAGGTAATTATATTGTAAGGTCTAGACTTTAATGTAAGGTTGAAAAAATGGCTAAAAAAACAGCTAAAAAATATCTAAGAAAACATATACCTGATAATAGTGTGACGATAATTTTGAACTTTTCTTCTCCTGAGCAATTAGAAGAATTTCTAAAGGATGAGGAATATCATAAAATCTATGGGAAATTGGATACTTTTGCCATGCGAAAAGGAGCAAAAGTAGAACATTTCACCAATCCCTAAAATTAGAAGAAATCAAATTCTACATAATTCACTTTATAGATCTACTGTTTTGAACCACAATGCTTACAAAAACGAGCAAAAATCTCTATTACTTTACCACAATTACGACAATACACCATATTTTGATCTTGATGACCAGGGTTAATATCTTCGATTATTACTGCAAGCCCACTACAGGAACCATAGGTACCCCAAGTGCCTGAACCCCTATAAGAAAAATTTATAATTGCGTTTGCTCCCATCCTTTCGGCTTTTCTAATCAATTTCTGCATGGCTTTCTCCTCATTCTCACTAAAAGCCTCGGCTCTTCTTATTGAAATATTACCTAAGATAGATACGATCCTTTTAGTAGGAATATTGTCAGTCTTTGATACAATCATCCTTAGATTTCTGATTTATTAATTTGTTAGAATATTTTATAATTGTATTTTGTCTCAATTATTTTTTAATTTATTGTATAAATCGTTAAATCAGATAGAAAAATTGATCTTCTCTTTTTCTTTAAATAGATTTCCTCTTAATAGATAAATTTTAGCTTTTAATCGATTAATACTTTCATAATCCAGCTCTATTCCAGTTATGATATTTAATGTCTCTAACGCTTGCTCATATTTTTTTAACTTGAAAAAAATATCACTTTTTATTTTATTTTTTAGATGATAAAAATGAATGTATCAGAAGAGATGATAAGAATTTAGGGGATTTTTTCAAGGGATAGAACTGATTAAGAGTGTCAAAAATGGTTATAATATTAAGTAGAGAATCCACTAATGTCATATCCTTTTGCATGCAATTCATCCATAATTTTTTCATATATAGCCTGATCCTCATCATTTTCTAAAAGTTTATACACATCCTCAAGAATTTGTCGTACAATGTCAGGTTTAGTTAAAAAAAGCCAAGCAGGATTTTCTCTATTTTTAATGTAGGCAAATATTATTTCCAACACCAATTTATAATTTATAGTTACATAATCAACGAGTTTATATAGTATGTTATCCAAAAATAACTCCCCGATAACATAAGTTAATTTAGTTATTTTCTGCATTCTTAACAAGTGTTCTTCAGAGGGATTTTCTATTTCTGAAAATAATATTGTATACCATTTTAACTCGTTAAACGCATCTTTAATGGTGATTTTTCTTGAATTTACCATCTCAGTAATTAACTCAATCCGAAAATCCCATAGTTCAAAATATTTCTGTAATATTGAATCATTTAAGGTTTTCGCATGAGGATAAATATTTTTGTAATAATCCCACATTGCTCTCGATCTTGTGTCTATATCTGATTGTTTAAAATAAAAATAGAGTAAACTATCTTGTTCTAGACTAATATAACCATAAAGATACAATAAGAAGAGATGAGTTGATAGCGCTTCTTTTGCTCTAAGAGATATATTCGGGCTCTGAACTTTGTTTATTGCTTGAATATATTGTTCTTTTAATATCTTAAATGCGGCTTCATTAACTTGTTGCTTATGTGAAATAATATAACCTTCCCAAGCGGCGTTCCATTTACTCCGATTATCGCTTCCAGTTGGAAAAATTTTCTCAATTTGAGTGATTGTCCAATCTTTATCAAAATAAAAGAGATTATATAAGCATTCACCGAACATCGAACAAAAAAGTTCTTTTTCAATTATCGAATTTATTAATATACTTTCAAAAATCTTCTTAATCTCTTGAAGTAAATATGGTTCATGACCCTCTTCAACACACTTACGATTGAGAATAATTAGTGTTTCTATGGATTTTCCTTTGAATTGTGTATAATAATAGATTACTGATTCTTGATGAAAATTTTCAGCTTCTTCATATTTAATATAATAAGGGTTCTCTATTTTAATTAGAAGTTTTGTAATTTGGATTATAATCTCTAATATTTTTTCATTAACATTCAAATCCTCATATTTTACACAGTAATTAAGAGTTTCTTCAATTTCACTAAAGATCTTTATTTTTAGACTCTCGTCAAGTTCGTTTTGAGATATAATAAAATTTACAATTTCTAATAATTGAAATAATAAAAATTCAATATCAAATATTATCTTTTCATGGATAGTTCTTCCGAAACCCTCAATGATATGAGGAAGGTAAAAGACTTTGATATCCTTAAATCTTTCTAAAAATTTAAGGTATTTTAAAGGATTTTCTATTATGAGTTTAGATATAGCATATCCTAAATCATTTGGAGATTCAAAAGTTCTCATTCCAGTGGGTTCCCAATCATTCATAAAGTTTATAAGCTCATCTATATCCTTACCAACTAAATCTTCTTTAAATTCGGTTATAGGATCGAAAAACCGAATGGGTCCATGATACCGAAAAATATTTGGAGGGTGTTTATATATTAATTCGAACGATTTTGACTCGTCAACTAACTCTGTGTTAGTTAGTTTAAAATTCAGGGGTAAATATTCATAAACTGGTTCAATAATTCGGAGCAAATCTCTTTTACTTATATTCTCATTTTTAAAATCTAACAATTTCTCATTAATCCAATTACAGTATGCCTGTTGTTGTTCTTCTGAAAATATATTAAAATAGTTTTTCAATAGAAAATATAACTCTGGCCATAGAAATTTCTCTTTAAACAAGTCATTTTCAAAAATTAAACTAATTTGATCCTTCAAAATATCGAATTTCTTATATCCTAAGAACAGTTGTAATCTCTTGAATATATTCCATTTAAAATTTGAAAGTAATTGAAAACTTCTATAGAAAATGCTTTTATCTTTTTCAGAAAGTGAGAGGAGATAATCCCTAATTTCATCTATTAATCTGTTTTCTATACCATCTGATTTATAAGTGTCAGGAAAAGTCTCGATTGACTCTCTCCATAGTTCAGAGTTATCGGAAGCTTTTAAAATCTCATCTGTAATCTCAGTTGTCCTGTTATTAATATCATCTCCAAATTTAATATTCTTAATTATTTTCTTTTTTATTTGTTCTCCAAGACAAATACAAAGTATTTCTAAAAGACCGATAATAGATTCTTCATCTCCATGTAATAATATTACTTCAAAGATATCTCTATATTCAGAAAGTAAATATCTATAAATATCAAAACCCTTTATACCATATAATTTAGGAGGTTGAGAGTTCTTAGAGTTAAACAATTCTTTAATAATTCTTAGTACAGATTCATAATCATTTACCTCTATTAATTTATAGAGTAACTTCTTTAAGATAGAATATAATGAGACATCTTGCGTTTTAACCATTGTCTCAATAATACTCATAGCATTCTTTACTTTAACAATTGGCATCTTTAAAATACATAATGCTATACCCCTAAAAAGAATAATATTTCCGGAATTTGACAATTCTTGTAGAATTATGATTACTTTATCTGGAATAATCTCTGAAATATTTTTCAAATAATGTATCTGGGGGAAAAAATGAATATTTAATAAACCAGATTCATCTTTTTTAGGTAAACAGAAGTAATTATGTTTTTGAAGTATATCAAACCAGTTAGGATTATGTAGATTCATAAAAAAGAATTGGGAATCTGCTGGTTTAAGTATATATTTCTTTAATATTTCTAAGTGCTTCTCTTCTGGATTATTAATCTCTAATAATTCAGTTAATTGTCTTATTGTCTCTTTTGATGATTTGAAAAGCTCCATTAAAATCCTTTCTAGCTTTTTAAAATTAATATCAAACTTTTCCTCATCAATTTGTTCATAACCATAATGGGCAATACCAAGAAAAAAATCATGTATTTTTAACCATTCTTTAATAAGATTATCTAAATGTGTTCTTGAAGTTACTGGTAAAATATCAGGATCTTTGGCCACTTTTAATTCCAGTTTTTTTAAATGAGTTATATCCTCTTCTGCAATTATTCTAACTTCGTATTTCTGATCCAGATTATTTTCTTTTAAATAGTTTTTAAAAAAGTCCAATAAACTCCCATATTCTTCTTGATCACGTTCAATGATAATATCTCTAGCAAAAATACTACTAATATGTCTCAGAGAGTTTGCTATTTGATGAAATTTATCTGGATTATCTTCTTGGTTATATGTAATTATAGCACCAAGATATGCTCTAGCAGCTAAAGGGCTTTCCTTTAGCAGAATTCCATATACTTCCTTTTGATATGAACTAAGATGTTCAATATTCATTTCCCACTTTAACTCAAAAATTTCAATTTTTTAACTTCTTAAGATCTATAGAAATTCTGTCATATATAAATTACTATTAAACTATAATAAAGATTAGAAATGACTTTTATTCAAATCTTCAATTCTTTTATTTCTTTGAAATAGAAAAACTAAAAAAATATATCTTTTTTATTTATTTAGTGTTGTAAAGCGGAATTCTAAATTTAGTTAGTCATGACAGATTGTAAAGAAATTGATAAATTAATTCAACTGAAAGAAGGTGAAACTTTAAATTATGAGTTTAAAAGCTCACTTATACTTCAAAATCAACATTGGAAAGAAAAGGTTTTAAAAGAATTGATTGCCTTTGCAATATATATAGAACAAGAGCCGATAAAAAAGCAACAAGAGGTAATTACCATCACATCTTTTACAGATTTTTCCTCTTATTTTGATATTTAGAAATATAAACATTAAACTCCCTATAATGATATTAAATATTAGAAATAGACCCAAATCTATCCCTATTGCCTTATCATCACCCATCGTCTCACTCTCTTCATAAATCTCAATAGAGTTCATAGCAGCTATACATCCTTCGATTGCCTTATTTAAGTTCTCTTCAATTCGATCATAATAATAGATTTTGGTCTGATTCACTTCTGCTAGTCTTTCTTCATAATCAAACGACCAATTAAGAAAAAAGTTGCTGTGAAGCCAAAAAGCATCACGAACAACAGGCTCAGAAGGATTACCATCTTTATAGGTATCCCATCCCAGTTCTAAGGTTGTATCATATGCGTTCTTTTCAGTTATACTCACATTCTCATACCTAAAAAAAACTTCCCTATTGTAGAATTTATCGGTTCTGTTCTGTACTAAAACATGCTGTTTCATAGCAAAATAAATATTCCCAAGCAGAAGCCATGCATTAATAAACTTAGGATCGCTTTTTACAGCTTTTTGAAGAGATCCTATTGCTTGTTCGATCTGCCCCGAATTTAAAAAATATTGTGCTTTTCTAATCAATTCATTTAAATCTTCATTCATGTTATTCGCCTTTAACATAATTAAATAGGATATTGCCAAATAAAAAATTATTCTCAATCTTCTAATTTTTCTTTAGGTACTTCCACTATTTCTCCTGTATTGGTTTCAAGATATTCTTTAGTCCTATCATCACCGCTGTAAAAGGTAAACTGTGCCTTAATTGCCACCTCCATATCATCGGTATAAAATTCGGCATAATCGTCCCCAATACCACTATTAGGATTAAGTTTAATTCCCATTTCTTTCCATTCTCTAAACATCTCCGCTAACTCTTCAAAAGTTTTAATAAAGTCGTCAATAGAACCAGCGTTTGAAGTAATCCACTTGTTCTGCCAAGAGGAAACATATCTAACTTTTCCCATAAACTTTACCTCAAATTTATTAAAAATAAATAGTAATAGTTCCTTAAAAAGAAAAAGAAAATGTGCTCTTTTTTTTTTTAATAGATTGAGCTCAAAATAATAGTAATCTCTTTGCCATTCTCTTTCATCACTTGCGAAATTTTATCAATAATATCCGATATAGGTATCAAGATATTATAATGAAATTATTTAAAGGAAAATTATAATATATAGCATGAGAATTATATCTAGGATTAGAAAAACTATAATATAAGAGAATTTTTCTCTAACCAATAACTTATATTTTTCATATAGGATAAATGATGTCAGATTTCCATATTCCTTTAAATTATTCAAATCTCCAAGATTTTGTTTCTAAAAAGGAGAGTATACTCTACAGTACATTTTATAAAGTTATCTCTGATAAAGAAGACCCTCTATCAGAGGGAGTCTTTCCCGATGTCTGGAATTCGCATGTATTATTTACAAATAAAGGAATATACTTCCCAGAATATCAAAAAAAGGGCAAACCCAAAGTAAAATATATTGATTGGCGTTGTATAGGCGAAATAAAAAGTAATAAATTAAAAACTCTAAAATTTTATAAGACAAAACATGTATTTAAACCCATCAGAGAACCTAATTTTGAGACTATTAGAAGTTTTAAAGCTCGAAAAAGAAAAATCGTTATAGATCTTCCCAATATAATGAAAAAAAGAAAAGTATTTAGCAAATCTGAGATAGAAAATCAAAAAATTTCTTTTGAATTAATTAAGCAACGTAATAAGGAAGAAGGTACTTCATTTTTGCAAAATATAGATATCGAGAAATCTGATTTACCATTATTTAAAGATAAAGATAAAGATGATGTCTCAGAATTTTTAAAAATTCTTTCAAATATTCAAACAAGAATTGATTTAAATGAATATCTACTAAATAATATTTATTACGTCAATAAAATTTCTGATCCAAATGCCTATTATGAAGATATTAGGACAAATGTAATTAAAAGTCAATCTGGTAAAGATAAGTTATTATTAGATACGATATCTTTTTGTGTAGCGTTTATGATAATAGGACTTATTGGAACATATGTACATATTGCAATTCCTACTATTTTTACTGTAGAATTATTTCTTATATCAGTCCCTCTAATGACCCTTTTATTAACCATTGGTTTTAGATTAATAAAAAAAAGATATCAATTTAAAATTTCAATTGATTAATAATAATTGATTGAAGAAATTAGCATTGTTCTTGAGGATCAAGCATCGTTTCAACATTGAACACCACAATTTCTTTTCCCTTCTTTTTAATTATCTGCGACATATCTAACTTTTCCCATAAACTTTACCTCAAATTTATTATTTTCATAAACATAAATACTAATGGTTCTTTAAAAAGAAAAAGAAAATGTACTCTCCTTTTTTTCTCTTTTTCTTTAAATAGATTGAACAGAATATACTATTGATTCTAATTACAGATTTATTTTTAATATTTTATGACTGAAAGTAAGAGTCTTGACTACGAAATTCCATGGAAATGGCATGAAGAACAGGTAAAAGAGAAGATAAGAAAAAATAAAGTAGTCAACAAAATAAGAACCGATTTACAGAATTCAAGGATTAAAACCTACAAATCAAGGAGAGGGTAGAATGGTAGAAGAAACTAAGGAAAGTATATCAAGCCTGTTTAAACAAGCTCAGGCATATGCTGATAATAAGGAATATAATAAGGCAAATACTATTCTTCAAAAAGTTATAAAACTCCAACCACAAAATAGCTACGAGTGGGAGAAAAAAGGATTTGCCTACAATATGCTTTTAAAACCTAGAGAAGCAATAGAGGGTTATCAAAGAGCATTAGAGCTAGAACCAGATAACACCGAATATTTGAAGAGTATCGCTGATATTTTCAGTGAGTTAAAAGATCATGACAGTGCATTAGAGAATTATGAAAAGATTGCTGGATTGGAGCCTAATAGAGGTACCTTGTTGGTGGTTAAAATATTGGTGGTTAAAATATTCTATTTTTTAACGCATTGATTATTCAAAATCTTATACTCCTCACATTTGGAGCAGAACATATTCCCTGAGTCCTCTTTAAGGCTTTTATTCCAGCAATTAGGACAAAAATAATAACTCAATTCTTTATTATTTCTTCGATAATAAACTCTAAAAACATTAAATCCACATTTGAGACATTTTGAGTTTAAAATGGTTATCTTACCCCTCTGTGGTAAAGAAAAATAACTTTTGCAATTATCATCAGAACAAGCAAGGAATCTCTTTTTTTTAGTCGTAGTTATTAATTTCATTGGATTCACATTACAAAAAGGACACATGGATGATGTAAGTGGAAATGATTTACTTTTACGCAAAGAGGTAACATCCTTAACTTTATAACTATTGATACGTTTAATAATTTCATTTTTATTTGAAATAAATAGATCAAATAACTCTAAAAATTTCTTTTTGACAATATTAACTACATCCTCCATTTTTTTTCTATTTTCTTTAATTTCATTTAGTTGAACTTCCACCTCTTTAGTAAAATTCGGTTCTAAAAAGGGTAACCAAATTTCTTTTAAGCATTCAATTAAAAAATTACCTAGTTCTGTAAGTATATATCTACCTTTATTACGATAAATCAAATCACGCTTTTGTAATAATTGAATAATAGTAGGGCGCGTCGATTTTGTTCCTAAATGATTCTTTTCCATTAACTTTAAAAGCGAGGTATCTGTATATCTTGCTGGTGATTTAGTTTCTTTTTCATTCAAAAAGATCTCATCCACTGGAATTTTATTTTCGACGATTTTTATAAGTATATCATAATTTTTTTTAAGGAAGGGAGCTATTGCTAAATATCCCTCAGATATTAGAGCAAGAATCCTTGATATAAATGGTTCATCTTTTATAGATAGTTTTAAAACAGTTTTTGATTCAATAGCATCAGGTCCAAAAAGTGCTAAATAATGTCTGGCTAATACATCATAAACTCTTTTATGAATATTGGTTTTAAACCGAGAATCATTTGATTCCAAGCTTTCTAAAGGTGTTATTGGAGGATGATCTCCAGCGTCTTTTTTTCCTTTTGTTGGTTTGACTCTATTATTTTTCAGCAGACTTTGGGTGTAATTCCAATATTGAGAATGAGTGATGAATTTCTTTAGATACTGAATGTGATCAAAATTTGGTTTGTATATATCACTGTCAGTTCTTGGATATGATATTATTTTATTAAGATATAAAGAATTCATTGTCTTTAAAGCAAGATTTGCATTAATCTTCAAAACTCTTGTAAGCAAAATAAGAGCTTTTGAAGTGTTAAGGGGTGTGGGTGGAGGATTTTTAACTAAATTTGTTGTATTGTTTATTACGTTAGCAAATTTTTCGTCCTTAATTTTATTGAATATAATCTTCGCTAAAGCTTTATCTGCTTTTTGAAATGGATTTTTTTGATGGTATGCTTTAAATTTTCCATCTTTATGATTTAAATTAGCTTCAATCGTGAGATAAGGTTCTGGTACAAAATTTTTAATTCGTTCTTCTAATAAATAGATTAAGTATAATAATGAGGTCTGAACTCTACCAATTGATATAAATCTGGCATTAAGTTTATTCAAAAGTAGTCTAAAAGTATTAGTGGCTTCTTTTGTTGCAGAGAAACCTATTACAGCATCGATAATTGCCCTTGCCTCACCTGTTTTTGCCCAATTATACTTTGGTTGAATTGTTTGATTAAATTTCTTTATTATTTCATGCTTTTGTAGTGAACTAAGCCACATTTGTGACAATCTGATGTTTGGATTTTCTTGAACAACAAAAGGTAATGCATCTATAAGCCCAATATTGCATCCTTCAATATCTGCATCTGTTCCAATTATACAATAATTACAAATTTTTGCATATTCTTTTAATGCTTTAATATAAGCCCCTGTATATTTGATTGGTACCTTCTTGATTGATTTTGGATTAGTGATAATATCGCGAGGATTAATATTAGTCCAACCTTTGAACGCATCTGTGTTTCTATATTCAAGGAGATGCCCTCTTAGTGGTAAAACATAAATATTTCTTGATGGTATATAATAAATGTTTAAACTTTTTGTTTTTTTTATAAATTTAACTGGTCCAAGAGCTTCTGCTATAGCTTCTGCGGCTTTTTTTTTCTCAGCTATTATTAGAATTGCCATCTCAGTTACGTTATTTAAAAAAATATTCCTTTCTAATTTATTTATCAAATATTCAATAAAAAAAAGATAACTGAATAATGGATTACTAATAACTATTTAAAAAGAAAAATTATCTTTGAATACCAAATTACAAAGGAAGAGAAAATGAAAATGTTGTACCTTCATTTAATCCCTCGGATTTAGTCCAGATTTCCCCCCCATGGGCTTCAACTATTCCCTTTGAAATATATAGACCAAGTCCCGTTCCTGTATCTTTGCTCCCAATTGGATGGTTTATCCTTTCAAACTTTATGAATAATCTACCTATTTCATCTTTAGTTAAACCAATTCCGTTGTCTTTAATTACAAAAAAATACTTCTCATTTTCTTTTTTAGCCGAAATTTCAATCCAACCATAGTCAGGTGTAAATTTAATAGCATTTGAAATTAAATTAGTGAAAACAAGAAAGATTCGTGTGGGATCTACATTTAATATTATCTCATAATCAATATTAAGGATTATCTCAAGATTTTTTTCATTAATTAGATAGCTTAATTCGTCCAAGCAATTGTTAATTATTTTACTTACATTTGTTTTTTCAATTTGTAATTGTAATCTACCTTCATCAATTTTCATAACTTCTAATAGTTGATCCATTAAAATTTCTAGGCGTTTGACATTTCTCTGAACTGTTTTCAAATCTTCAAATATTTCCGGAATTAAGGCGTTTTTATGCTTGAGAAGAATATAATCTGTATAACCAGAAATAGAAATTAAAGGTGTTTTTAGCTCATGAGCTGCCATAGTAATAAAATCATTTTTAATCTGGTCTAATTTTTTTAACTCAATGTTTTGGTCTCTTAATTTTCTTTCAGATTCAATTAATTTTTGTTCTATTTTCTTTCTTTCTGTTATATCACGTATAATAGTGATTACTTGAGCGACTTTACCTTTTGCAAAAGTTGGGAACTTTCGAGTTTCAGTAATTACATCAATCTCTGGCAATATAGTAGTTTCTGTGGTGATAAGAGGTATGCCAGTGTCAAATACTTGTTGGTATTCTTCATAAATAATGCTTGCCAAAAATGGGAAAGCTTCAGAAATCTTGCTACCAACTATACTTGTATCAATATTGAATTCTTCAAGCCATTTCTTAAGTGCTTGATTTATTAAAATAATTCTCAAATCTCTATCAACAACATGCAGCGAATCACCTAATGAATCAACTGTAGTATGGTACTGTTGCTCCGACTTTCTCAATTCAAGAGTCCTTTCTAATACTTTTTGCTCTAATAATCTATTCAATATTCTTAATTCTTCTTGAGATTTTTTTAGGTTTTGTTCAGCCTTTTTTTTTTCAGTTGTATCTTGAATAATTGCCTGAATTAGAGTCTTATCACCAACATTTACTAGATAGCTCTGGATGTCTAACCATAACTTCTTCCCATCGACTCTAGTAATCTGAAATTCTAAGGGCTCTAATTTATCTCCTTTGACAAATTTTGCCCATCGCTCCTTTAATATGTCTATAAGAAATTCAGGTCTTTTAATTATCGATAATACTTCAGAAAACTTTTTTCCTATTAGATCTTTTCTTTCATAAGCAGAAAGTAAATTATTCATTGTAGAATTACAATCTAGAATTGTTCCATCTAATTCCAGTAACCAAATAGCATATGGAGAGCTCTCAAATAAATGTCTGTATTTCTCTTCTGATTCTTTTAACTTTTTTTCTGCTATTTTTTTGTCAGTAACATCCCTTAATAGAGTAATAAAACCAATTAAATTCCCATCATCATCATAGTAATTTTTTGAAGAACTTGACAACCAAATATAATGCCCATCTTGATGAATTGTACGATATTCAACTTCTTTGGTCATTAATACACTTTTTTCATTAACAGCCTTTGAGAATGATTTTTTTAAACGTTGAATATCATCGGGGTGAATACCTTGAAATAATTTGGTTTCTAGATTAACTTCTTTACCTAGTAGCTCAGAAAATTGAGGAGAAACAAAACGAAATTTTCCATCAAGTCCAGTAATGACAATCACATCTTTAGTATTTTCAATGATGTTTCTATACTTCTTTTCAGATTCTTTTATTTTTTGCTCTAAGCGAAATTTATCTGTAATATCTCGTGCTAAGCCGCTAAATCCTATTTTATTTCGATTTGAATCATATCTTAAATAGATTGAAGATTCACATATCACTCGTTCTCCATTTTTTTTCAAAAATTGAAATTGAAAATTACTTTTAGGGATTTCAGTTTCATAAACATTTTTATATACTTGGAAAATTTTATTCCTATTTTCTTCATCTACTAAATTCTTAAAATTTAAGCCTAATAATTCATTCCTTGGGATTCCTTGAAGATCACATAAAGCATCATTAAAAAAAGTAAAATTTCCTTTTAAATCAACTTCAAAGTAACTTTCTTCTATATTTTCGAGAATACTTCGGTATTTTTCTTCAGACTCTCTTAATTTTTGTTCTGCTACTCTTCGAATTGTGATATCTCTATAAGTGGAAAGAATTCCTACAACCTTTCCATCTAAATTATGGAGTGGAATTCTATTCACCTCATACCAAATTTGGTTACCATTTTGTAAAACTAAAAATTCTATAGTATGATATTTAGCTTGATTATTTGCCATTACTCTTTTTTCAATCTCTTGAATCTTTGTTAGATCTTCCTTAATCCACAGCAGATCATCATGATTTTTGCCAATTATACTTATAGGGTCTTTGAGTCCTGTTAAAGCAGCAAAATTTTGATTACATCCTAAATAATTCAAATTTGTATCCTTCCAATAGATTAATTGTGGGATATTGTCAATCACTAACTCTAACATTTCTCTTGTTTTTTGATAAGCGGCGATACCCTTCTTGGATTGAAGAAATTTCCAATACCTTATTTCAGGTAAAGTTGCTGTCAATTCATTGAAATTTTCTTGACGAGCTGTTATTTCTTGTTCCATTTTTTTAAACTTTGTGATTTCTCTAGAAAACAAGATAACTTTATTTTCTCGAGATGTATCAATAAATCGTTTAGTTTTTATCTCATACCATTTGAAAATTTTATCTTTATATTTAATTCTAATTTCGGCAATTGCATGTCCAAGTTTAAATGTTCGTTCCAATAACTCAATCATAGGAATGAGGTCATTTGGATGGATAATCTGTTCCAATTTTTTATTCTCATTTGAAACATGTAATACTTCTAATTCGATATTTATATTCGTATACTCACATTTGAAGTTTATATTGTATATAAAAATTAAATCCTCTATATTATCGGATATTATTTTACTAATATTATAAGTGGTTTTGGATGAACTTGACATTTTTGATAACTCCTTATCATTTAATTTCAAAATTTAGTATAATTAAAGATAATTTTATAGCATTATACTATAATAATAATTAAAGCAAACAAGAATTTATTTCTTAAATAAAATTAAATAAAATAACTTATCTTCATGTTAAATATAAATGCCTTTTATTGAACCTAATTTTGAAATAGATGATAAAGGAAGGGTTATTTGCCAACAACACCCAAATTATCCATTTTTCATAATGCCAAATAAAACTCATTTTGAAGAGAGAAAATTAGAACTTTTATTAACATGTAAAACCTGTTCTCATTATCAAAATAATGATTGCTATTTTTCAAAATCTAGAATTAATAATATTGAGCAGAAGAGATTAAAAAAATCAGATTATGTATGCAAATTGTGTGGAAATCGCATTGATAGAATGTTTACTATTATTCATAAAATATATTTTAAGGAAAGTTATAATATTGATATCCCATTAATCTGTTGTAATTGCTATGAAAGTTTAAAAAGAAATGAGTTCGTTTCAAGATCTAAATGGAAAATTTATCTTATTTTAATTAGTCTATTTTCTACAGTCTTTTTCCTTATTTATTTTTTAACATTTGGGTTAATTTTTGGCTCGCCTCTAAGCTCGTCTTTTACTTTTTTGCTAATAGGGATTATATTATGGGCAATTATTGTATTTAGAGATCTAAGGAAATTGAAACAGATAATCTCAGGAAGAAAATTTTATAAAAAATATTTTATAAATAAAAAATCTAATAATGGGGGCAAAAGATAAAAATTATCCTAAAGACCCTGCCCTCCCTCTCACATTTTTTCGCATTTGCTCTTGCCTTGAAATTATTTCACTAAATTGATCTTTTGATTTATTAGTTAAATTAACAATTTCAGGTACAAAATTGTTTTTAATAAAATATTTTTTACATTCTTCTGAGATTAATCCATTAGAGATATTTTTAGGATCCTTTTTAAAATAATTAAAATTAGACTCCCATTCATCTAAAAACATATGCAGATTTTTCCTTAATTGAAAAATAGGTAAAACACCCATACTATTTGGAGTATTAATTGCTATGTTTGCATATTTGACAGAAAATCTATTTCCATTAAATGAAATTGCTACACCACCTTCATCATTTACTCTCTGGAGCATATTAATATCTGTTATCGAGTCCCCTAATGCAATCATTTCATATATAGGTATACCAGTTCTTTTAGAAATTTCTTCCACAGCTAATTCCTTCCGTTTTCCCCCTCTAACTTTTACTTGATTCATGACCTTAATATAATCAGAATTGTTATTTTTCCAAAAGAAATCATTTAAATCTTCTATGACACTATTAAGATCCTTATTATTATCTATATAATTTTGAAAAATTTCTCTTACTAAAACATCTAGTTCATGATTTATGTTTGATAACCCTTCCTTTAAGTCATGGATGTTTAGTTCAGTACAATAGACATGATCTCTCGGTATTTTTAATGCTGATGAAATATTATGTGCAAATTGAGCATAGCTTGTAGAAATAACAAATATCTCCCATTTTTTTTGAAGAATTTGCATTAATTCTTGACATCCAGGTAACAATCCAAGATTCTGTTTTGCTAAATTAATTAAATCTTTTTCAGAAAAACAAGCAACGTAGATGGGTGCCATTAAACGTAAAGTATCGCCTGGTTGATACTCAGGTATTTTTAACTTTTTCTTAACTCCTGGGACATCTATTATATAATCATCATAAGTAGAAATCATGAAGAAGAATTCTCCCATATCATATTTATGAAGATTTAGATCTTTTTTTTTACTTAATAACGGCCCCATTTCTAAAGCAAAATCCAAAACACTAATTGGTCCCTCCAAATCCCAGCAGCAAACATTATACATTTTTTATCGTTTTCTAATATCATTTACTTTGCTTTAAATAAAAAGAATTTAAATTTCTTAAAAAATCTCTTATTGCGAGCTTGTTATAAATACTGAGTAAAGTCTATTAATAGCGAAACAAATCTTCATGATCAAAGTTTTACTTTAAATATTTCCTCAATAGATTTCTCCCTCTTTGCTTTCTTAATTATTTCCCGCCAATTGGGTTCTATTGCATCAAAACTACCCTCAGCAAGCTCCCTTAATTCTACATCTAGAGAATTTAGAAATGATCCAATATAAGGTAAAGCCCTTTTATCTTTAAGCCTTGTTAGACTTTCTAAGATACAAATAATCCTAAATTTATCTATTTCTTGTCTTTTTAATTCTTCTCTTAAAATATTAATTATACTTAAAGTAACTTTTGCATCTCCTATTCTCCCCATTGCTTCGATTATCCTATTAACTACAATATATTCTTTTTCTGATTTAATAGCCCTCCACAGTAAATTTGATGCGCGAGGATCTTTTAAAAGCCCTAACTTTCTGGCAGCTTCGGCTCTTTTTTGCCAGTCATCACTATTAAATAATACACTAATTAGTTCATTGAAATTAGCATTTTTAGAATAAGTAGACATATTTCAAGTTAAAATAAGCTTGGATATTATTATAATATGTTGATTATAAAATATTAAAATTTTCTTATTGGTTTATTTATTCAAGAGTGAATTCATATGATCAATTCTTTTCTGGAGCAAGTCTAATGTTCCCACGTCTTTTCTATGAAATAGTTTGCCTTCAATACAACTAACACCGCGTTCGGCAATTTTTTCTGCTTCTTCAAGTGTGTTAGCAATCCCTAGGACTCCCATTGCTCTTGATGTCGTCGTATAAATATAATTTCCTTCCCGATATACAGAAGCATAATAATATTTCGCGCCAACATCATTTAGTTTTTCCTTGTTAATTTTTACAATTTGATCTTTTTTTGGAGATACTGGATATCCTTCAGGTGCTAGATATTTACACACAGTTGCATTTTTTTCATAACGAATATTTCCTGATAAATTTCCATCAATAATCTTCCAACATATATCCACAAAATTAGCTTCAAGCAACGGTAGGACATTCATTGCCTCAGGGTCTCCCCATCTTGCATTATATTCAATCATTTTCAGCCCCTTTGCTGTTTTCATAAATTGTCCATAGAGAAATCCTTTATATTCCACACCTGTTTCAGCTTTCACAGCTGCTACGGTTTTTTTCATATCATCTAATGCCATTTTAACATCTTCTTGAGTAATAAATGGCAATAGATGATCTTCCATACTATATGAGCCCATACCTCCTGTATTTGGGCCCTTATCACCATTATATGCCCTCTTATGGTCTTGAACTAAAGGTGAACCTACTACATTTTTACCATCTACAAAAGTTTGTAATGTAAACTCTTCTCCATCGCATTTCTCTTCTATAAGAAATCTACTTCTCTTATTTATTAATTCTTGACAATACTCCAAAATTTCTTTTTTCGAAAAGAGGTGATCTCCGTAAACCTTTACTCCTTTTCCCCCAGTTAAACCTTCTGGTTTTATAACAATATGTTCTTCTCCTATATCTTTAACGTAATTTTCTATACCATTCAACGAGTCAAACATCTTACTTTTTACATTAGAGGGAATTTTATATTTTTCAAGTAAAAATCGTGTAAATACTTTTGATCCTTCTAATTGCGCAGCTTCAATTCGTGGACCAACACATGGAATATTGTTCTTTTCTATAGCATCGACAATCCCAACACATAAAGGAGCTTCTGGTCCTATAACAACAAAATCAATGTTTTTATTTTTGCAGAACTCAACAATTTCTTTGAAATCTGTTTCAGAATGAATTTTTATATCTTTACTTAAATCTTCTAAACCTGCATTTTTAAAACTCATAAAAGAATATAAAGTCGCACCTCCACGTACTAAAGATTCCCCAATTACATGCTCTCTAGCACCATGGCCAATAATTAAGCAATTAACCATAAATATTCAACACATTTAAGAAATCTAATTATACATTAATTTATTTATCAGTTTGATTTATTTAGATTACCAAATAATTTTAATTTTAATTATTAACCAATGATTATTATCAATTTTTATAAGTAATTATTAATTGGTGAAAAAATCCGAAAACTTAATCGAAAGACTATTAAGATCATAATTCACTCTATTTTTCAATTAATATAATATTGATTAATTATTTTTAGGGGATAAAAATGTCTGATGAAAAATATAGAAAAGCTGCACGAACCATTGTTAAAGCTGGTTTGATTCCATTTCCCATAAATGATACTATGATTGAATTATTGAAGCTATTAATTGATGAAGAACATTTACCTTTTGTAATGGCATTTAGAAAAAAGTCTTCTCAAACTATGGAGCAATTAAAATTAAGTAGTAAAATGTCAGAAAACGAGATAGAAATGCATGTGAAAAAATTAACTAAAAAAGGGTTTATATTCAATCAACCCAGTTCAAAAGAAGTAATGGTATATAGATTAATGCCGTTATTTATGGTTGGAGTATTTGAATATACTTTTATGAAAAAACTCGAAATTTCTGAAGAAAATGAAAAATTAGCTATGCTATTTGCTAAATTATTCGATGAGTTAAGGAATTTTGTTCAAAAAAATTATGATAATATAGTTCCAATATATCAAAATTTCCCTCCAATTGATAGAACTGTACCTATATTAGATAAAACAACAACAGGTGAAGAACTTAAGATTTTAATTAATAAAGAGATAAGTATACCAGAAGAAAAAGTATTACCTACACAAAAAGTTGAAGAACTTATAAATAAATTTGAAGATATTGCAGTGGGTCATTGTTTTTGTCGGCATCACAAAGATATATTAGGAAATCCTTGTAAAACAACAAATATAAGAGAAAATTGTTTTACTTTTGGCAAATCTGCGCGCTATACAAGTGACCATGGATTTGCTAGAATGATATCTAAAGATGAAGCACTAAAAATTATAAAAGAGTCTGAAAAAGCTGGTTTAGTTCATAAAGCTTTTCATCCTCATGAAGACATTGAAAGGGATGAAACAAGTATATGTAATTGTTGTGAATGTTGTTGTGCAACTTTTGAGATGTGGAGAAAAGGAGCCATCTCTATGATAAATTCGACTAATTATTTATCATATATAGATGAAAAATTATGCACTGGATGTAGCATTTGTATAAATAAATGTCCTGTTAATGCAATCGAATTAAATGATGATAACAAAGCTGAGAGAAATGCAGAATGGTGTATAGGATGTGGAGTTTGTGCTCACTTCTGCCCTGAAAATGCCATATCTTTATTGGAAGGAATGCGTAAAGTCTACGTCCCTCCTCCTAAATTGCGAAATTAACATATTATTTTATCTTTCTTCATTATTTGATTCACTTAAGAACCTTGAAGTTTTTGCTTGAAAACTTCAATAGTGTTAGAAATCTCTTCAATTTGTAAATTAAATTCTTTAGGATGAACCTTTTTCAAATTTTCAAAATTCAAAATTATTTGTTTTAATTCATCAATCCATAATTTCATTAATATTTCATCTTCTTTACCAGTAATTACATTTTTTAACTCTCCCCTTATCATAGTTCTTAGTTTCTCTAAAAGTTGATTTTCGTTAACAGTGAAAGAGATTTTCATTACATCAAATTGAGTTTTAACTGCTTCTAAGTCAGATATGATTTTGTTTTTTTCTAATAAAAATTGGTCATTAAATTTATGTACCATACTGATTATGATATCTTCTTGAGTTCTAATCGTTTCTTCAGTTTGTTCTTTATATATTGTAATCTCCTCTTTTATTTTTCTAATATTTTCATTAATTAATTCAACATTTTCTTTAAGTTCGTTATTGATTAATTCAATATTCTCTTCAAGTTTATTTACTTGGTCTACTAATTTCTGAATTAACTTTGGAGTTATTTCCTTGATAACCTCTTTTTTAGGCAATCTTATTCACCATTTCTCTTTTTTTAATTAATCTTTTGATTGTGTTTTGTTTTTTTCTCTTTTTCTAGTTTTAATATTGATTGCAGCTTTAACTCAAAATCCTCTTTGAAATAATTTAAATCTTTGGATGTTTTATCAATTATCTCGTTGAGTAAAGCTATTGGAGTGTTCTTTAAATTTATAATTATATCTTTAATTGCTGTTAAATTATTGCTATAAGCATTTATAATATTCTCTTTAATTTCATCGAATTTGGGAATTTGATTTTGAGTATCTTTAATTTTCTCAAGAGATTCAGGTAATTCAATTTCACTTTCTGATGAAATTGAGACTTTTTTTGTGATCTTTGTAGTTGATTTCTTTTTAAGAGCATGTAAATCAATATTTGTTAAATTTGTAAATAAATCATTTAGATCATTCTCACTTTTTCTGATAAATCCCAAAAATTCTTCTGAAAGTCTACTATCAGTATCTTCAATTTTATTATCCCAATCTTGCAAAAAATTAAAAACTGATAATTCAAAAAGATCTTGGACTTTATGTTGCGTTTTAGCAGAAATAAGAATTAATGGGATTTCTTTAATACTAAATCGATCAGAAATTTCCTTTAAATCATCTTCTGTTGATATTAAATCTAATTTATTTCCAATTAAATAAGTTAAGCAATCTTCAGAAGACTCTGTTAATTTCTTTAAATATGTTTTTTGCAGTTCTATAAGTGTTTCTTTTGTCTTAGATAAATCAAAAACTAATAGGGCTACATCAACATTGTTAAAATATACTGGGTTTAGCGGATTAAAAGCACGTTGGCCACCAATATCAAATATATTCATACGAATAAAATAATCCTTCAATTTATATTCTTTTCTAGAAATATTACTTCCTATTGTAGGAATATATCTTTCTGGGAAACCTTTATTTAAATAAGAGTTTATAATAGAAGTCTTACCAACACCACCATCTCCAAAAACAACTAATTTTATATTAATTTCATTAATGAACATTATCGTATCCCAGTTTGTATAAGAAATCTAATTGAATAAATTATGACAGATTTTATATATAAATTTGTTCTGAGTACAAATCTGTTAATTTTTTTTTAGATAATAAAGCTTTAAATTATATATGTAAAAATAGTTATAGAATAATAATTTTAAAAATTCAGAGAAGTTAAAATCAATTAATATTTAAATAGTATAGATGTTAAAGAAATGAGCCAAAATAGCTGTATTGAATTACATAATGTTTCTAAAAGTTATAAAGATCTTCTTGCTTTAAACAATATCTCTTTTATAATAGAAAAAGGAGATATATTTGGATATATCGGACCAAATGGTGCGGGGAAAACTACAACTATTAAAATTTTAGTCGGATTAATTCCAAATTATAAAGGGGAAGTATATGTTAATGGAATATCTGTATCTAATTTTAAAGATCTTCACAAAATTGTAGGATATCATCCTCAAGAAGTAGGATTTCAAGAATGGAGAACAGTTAACCAGGCTCTTACAACTTTTGGTCGTTTATCTGGAGTGAGTAAAGGCAATCTTGAAAATCGTATTTATGATGTTTTAAAATTTACCGAACTTGAAGATGTAAGATATAAAAAAATTAAACATTTATCAGGGGGTATGATCCAAAAACTTAGGTTATGTCAAGCTCTCTTACACGAACCAGAAATTCTTGTTTTAGATGAACCGTTATCTGGTTTGGATCCTTCCATTAGGTACCAAATAAAAGGATTAATCAAATCGCTTGCTAAAAGTGGGAAGACTATTCTATTTTCTTCACATATCTTAAGTGATGTTCAAGATATAGCAAATGTTATTGGAATTTTGCATAAAGGGAAAATTCTTAAAATAGGAAGTCCTGATGAATTACAAAGTGATTTTCGCATAGGGAATATGATAAGAATTGAAGTTGCTAAAAATACGTTGTTATACCAAGATTTAGAAAATATTGCTGAGGTTGAAAAAGTAGAAAATTTAGCTTCAAATATTCAACTTGTACACTTAAGTTCTGATATTAATTTAAATTCTACTGTTAATCAAATTCTAAAATTATTACTAGAAAATGATTGTAAGATAAGAAATTTTAGTATCGTTAAACCGAGTTTAGAAGAAGTATACCTATCGTATGTAGGGGGTGAATTAAAGTGACTTTCTTATTACTTTTTTTTGATGAGTTGAGAGGATATATTAAATCAAAGGTTATGATTATCCTATGGTTTGGGATGCCAGCATTAGCTATCTTAATTCGCTTTTTATATCAACAAGCAGATGTAGAGGATCCTTTAATAACCATTTCCATAGGATTGATAATATCAAGTATAGGTAGTACTCTTTCTTCTGTTATGTTAAGTACATCAATAGTAAGTGAAAAAAATCATAATGTGTATGAATTATTCTTAGTAAGACCCGTTAAAAGGTGGTATTTCCTTTTAGCTAAATTTTTTGCTGTTTATTTATGTCTAGTAATAGCGGTTTTTATTTCATATTTAGCTATGTTAATATTAGAAGCGTTTGATGTTGGAGTAACTGTAGATGACTTTATAGAAGTCCTAGAATCTATGTTAATTCTTATGGCTTTTATGGCAGTTTCATGTTCAATGGGAATATTTTTCGGAGTATTAGTCCCATCAGTAGCAGCTGCAGCAATTTTATCAGTTTATTTGGGAAATCAACTTTCTTCGATAATTTTTCTATTACCTCTTTTTATAGATTTTGGTAAACCAGTTGTGGTTACTCCAATAATAGGATATTCTGTTACTACTATAATTATGCTGTTAAATATATTTATCTTTAATAGAAAGCAATTCTAACTTACTTAATATTTTTTATTTTTCTAAAAATTCTACTCCAAATCTTGTTCCTTTTTAGAAAATTTACTATAGGCGTAAAGAATTCTATGTATAGCAGTAATATTTGTTCCTATCGCTAAAATTATCATCGTCCACCATATAGCGGTTGGAAACCAAATTTGAAAAATAGCCCCTATAAACAAAATTGGAACACGATCTGTTCTTTCAATTAATCCAACTCCATACATACTTTTTATTCCAAGTGCTTCAATTTTAGCTCTTGTATAAGAAGTTAAAAATGCACCAATAATTACTATTAGACCTATTTCAATCGAAGTATATCCACCAAGGATTACTCCAAAAAATAGAAAAAAATCTCCGATTCGATCTAAGGTAGAATCTAGAAATGCACCTATCTTTGTTGGTCCTTGAAGACGGGCAACTACACCGTCTAATTGATCAAAAAACTCAGTAACAAATAAGAAAGTAATAATTAAAGGGAGATTTTGAAAATAAAAACCAATAAATGTTATGATGGCAGAGATCATACCAAGTAAAGTAAAATAATTTGCAGGTATTTTTGTTAATTTTCTTCCTAAGGGAAGCAATAGTTTTTCTGAAAATTTTTTCACTTGCAATAACATGTTATCTCAAATAGCCTAATCGTGTGATTTCTCATTCATGAATAGTTAAAATATTTCAGAATATTTTATCAGTTTTATTATTATAAAATTTAAAAAAAAATAAAATTAGAGATTATAAATTGGATAATATTTCTTTTCAAGATAATCCATAAAGTAATTTGGGTTTAATTCTTCCCCTGTGATTCTTTTTATTAAATCACTCGCTCTATAGACACTTCCATGTTGATGCACATTTTCTCTTAGATAATTCAATAAATTAGAAAATTCACCTTTTCTATAATCTTCTGGTAATTGCGGAATTTTTTTGAGAACATTCTGATATATCTGCGCTCCATAAAGATTTCCAAGAAAATATGTAGGGAAATATCCTATACTTCCCATACTCCAGTGTATATCTTGTAATACTCCTTGAGTGTCATTAGGGGGAATAATTCCTAATAAATCTTCAAATTTAGAATTCCATAATTGTGGTAATTCTTTTACTTGAATTTTACCATCTATAAGTTCTTTTTCTAATTCAAATCTCAAAATAATATGTAAACCATATGTTACCTCATCAGCATTTACTCTTATAAATGATGGCTGAACAGTATTAACAGCTCTATAAAATTCTTGCATAGGATAGTTTTTTAAATTTTCAGGGAAATACTTTTGAAAAGTTGGATACCAATACATCCAAAATTCCTTACTACGACCTACAAAATTCTCCCACATTCTTGATTGAGATTCATGAATTCCCATTGAAGTGCCGTTACATAAAATTGTATCATGAAGCTCTTTCTTAATGCCCATTTCATAAAGTGCATGACCACATTCGTGTATTGTTCCAAAGATACATTCATTAGGGTAATTTTCTGATGTCCTTGTAGTGATTCGCGTATCCATAGAAGCAAGTGATGATGTAAATGGGTGAGTAGATCTATCCTGCCGACCATACCCAAGATCATAATTAAGTTTTTTAATTATCTCAAAACTAAGTTCAAACTGTTTATCTGGATCATAATACTTCCTTAGTATTGAATCATCAGGTTTATTTGAAGAATAATTTAACTTTTTAACAAAATCTATTAGTTTCGGTTTTATTGGATTAAAGACATTAGCAATCCAATTATATGTGGCACCAGGTTCATATAAATCAATTAAAGTTGAATACATATCTGGATGAGTCTTAAGCCTTCTTGCTTTTTCTTTTTGTAATTCAACACTCTTCTCAAGGATATTTTGGAAAATTGAAAAATCACTTTTAGCTCTAGCCTCTCTCCAATCTTTGGCTGCTAATATACTAGTTTCAGCAATTTCTGTTACTAATTTTTCAGGTAATTTTGTTGCAAGATTATATTCTCTAGTAATTTCACGTAGCATAGCACTTTCAATTTCATTAAGATCAGCAAGTTCTTCTGCTTCCTTTATTAATTTACCGACTTTTTCTGAAGTTACTCTTTTATGAATTAATTTTTCAATCAAAGATACTTGCTTAGATCTACCTTCTAATGATTTATAATTTTGCATATTTACCTCTTGATCCCATCCCAATGTCACTTGTATATAGTGTAGTCTCATTATTTCAGCAAAATATTCCTTAAGTTCTTCTATAGCATTCATTTTAAAAACTTTATATTGTAATGATAAAAATTTTTAAAAAAGATAATTAAGGATATACAAATAAATTTTAGTTTTATTTTTCCTAAATGTAATATTTTTTGAATTAATTATCAATCTAAAGAGGATAAAGCACAATAAAAACAAATTACAGATTAGAAGTATATTTTAAAAATTTTTAAAAAAATCATTACATTTGTTCTTGTTTAACAAAAAAATCTGCTGCTAGATTAATATCCTCCTTAGTCAATGTTCTTCCTAAGGAATTATGTAATTCTGTTATCAATTGTTCGCATAATTTTAAACTCAAGGAACTTCCTTTCTCAGTTATCATTTTTTGTAACTCGCTAGCGAAGTCACCTAATTTAGCTTCATCTATTTTTACTTTTGATTCATCCAATTTTGGAAATAAATCAGTAGGCAATTTAGTTTCTTTAATTTTCAATTCTTTTTCGGTGGGTATTACGATCTTTAAATCTTTTGGAGTTAATGTAAGTTTTTTAGGTTTGGGAGATACTTCCTCAGTTTTGAAAATTTTCAATTCTTTTGGTTTCTTTTCTAGTTGTTTAAATGACGCCATTTTTTTAGTTGTCTCAGGAGCTGTATCAGGTGCTTTTATTTGAACAGAATTTTCTGGTATAGGTTTTGTACCAGGAAGAGGTTTTACCATTATTTTTTTTGCAAATTTTAATTTAGCAGGGATTGCAAATTCTTTCTTTCTATCCATTTCTTTTCTAATCTTTACTTTTTCGTCAATTAATTTTCTAAGATTATCTGCTTTTGTTTGAAGACTTGGTAAATACATAAAATCTTGATATAAATTACATACATTGATTAATTCATTATATTTCGCTAATGCTTGGACATTATTTCCAACAGCAACTAATTCATCAGCTTTTTTTATTAGTTCGTTAAAATTTGATGGTAATGTTTCCTTTAAACCTACAGCTTTTTTTAATAATCCATCGATATTTTGCTTAGTTTCAGGATCATTTAGAGAAAGTTCAATAAAATCATCTATATCTAATTCATTCTTAATTCTTCCTATATCTTCATCATCTACTAAATCTCGTTTGTTAGCAATCATTAATAATCTGGAAAAATTACTTTCAAGCTTATGCAAATTTATAAAATGATTAACTACCTTCAAATGATAATTTGATAAATCAAATAATAGAATAATTAAATCAGATCCACTGATGAACTTAGACCATAAAGGAGAAAAATTATCTTTTATTTGAAAATCCCATAAATCAAAATTTAAACCATCCATCTCAAAAATTGATGATTTTGCAAAATTCATTATTGATCTTTCTCCACCACTACGTAGCATGTTATAGAGCGTTGATTTTCCAGAACCAGTTGGTCCTATAATTGCTATCTTCGAGTGAAGATCTTTTTGGATCAAATCTAAGAAGCGCATAAACTCATATTTAGAAGGACTTGATTCTTTAATCTTAGAGGGATCAGGAAATAACTCTTTAAACTTTTCCATCGTACTTTTTATAATATCATTTAATATATCAAGTGAATCGACTAAATCAGCTATAAATAAGAAATACAATTCTCCGGTTCCCCTATGAAATATCTGAAAATTTGAAACCGGACGACTAAATGTTTTATTAGGCATTGGCATATCGATATATTCTTGGATAATTTCTTTAACGTTGTTTAATTCCTCGCCACTTAATGCCATTGCATAATCCTTACAAAATAAATGTTCAGCTTTAAGAAAAATGTGAATTTGTCTTAACATATTCTACTTATCCTAACACATTCTATTCTATCCTACAAAGAAAGAAGTAATGCTTCTTAATAATTCTTTATAATTCCTTTCTAATAAAAGTTTAAGTATTTTTATAGAATAATAAAAAATTAATAAAAAATATTAGACTTGAAAATTAGTTTCTTTATAAGATCTATAATAAAATTTTGATATTCTAATTTAAAAAGATGCCTTTACAACCAGAACATCTATTAGATTATTTGGCAAACGAATCAGAAACTAAATACAAATCAGATTTGATTGACTTATTGATGAATAGAATTGATAAATTATGTTTTGAAGAATGTCAGATTGATAGAATTCAATGTACATTAACACCATTATGCGCTAGACGCTTTTTATTGAAATTAAGAATAAAAAATGGCTTAAAATTAGAGGATCTACCAAAATTTTGTTATAGCGTTCATAAAGGGGTCATCGAAAGGGATTTTAGAAATAAGACTGTTGTATATAGACCTTATGATACTTACTTATATCTATTAGACTTTTTAGATATCTTTTTTCATGGAGATTAT
Organism: Promethearchaeota archaeon; assembly: GCA_016839585.1. Lineage (GTDB taxonomy): Archaea > Asgardarchaeota > Lokiarchaeia > Sigyniarchaeales > SOKP01 > Loki-b32. The sequence continues at coordinate 53,413 of JAEOTZ010000050.1, read as the reverse complement.
CGTAAATTAAATCAGTTTATTTCTTTCGAAAAATGGAAAGATGCTTTGAAGATATTCGATGATAGGATTCAAAATCGAAATGAGAATTTTAAATACATATTAATGAATAATTATATGATCTTCAAATATGATGACCGTATACATGTTATCAATATTAATGAAAAATATGTCCTTTGTAATGCTAATCGCGAAAATATTGTTAGTCTTGAATTATTGTTAGGTTTAATCATATTATATGCTCAAATCTATTTTCCTGAGGTAAGCATGAAGTTAATTCCATCCAAATATGTATCAGTTTCAACAATGGTACCTCATGATGTTCTTTTAAAAATTAAAGATAAACTTCCAGAAGAAAATATTTCAAAAATAGATCAATATTTTTGGAATGTTTTTGCAGAAGATCTAGATGCTCTTACACAGTATTGTGAAGAAATACATTTACAAATGGATGATAATGAAAATTTAGAAATAATGTTGAATATTAGTGTAGAATCTAATAATTATATCGAACATAATAAGCGGTTACCTTTAAGATTTAGAGATTTGCGATTAATTTTTAATTTTATAACACGAATTTATAATGATTATTATATTATTTGGGTAGATTAAATGAAAAGAGAAGAGGTTAATAATAATGAATGAGGTTAATAAAAAAGATCAGGAAATTCAAATCGTTAAAGATTTTATAAAAGATGGGAGAATTGATGATGCTGTAAAAACAATCGCGCGTTATTTGGGCAATCCAACAGAAGAAAATTATATAGAAAGATTAGAAAATATTATAGAAACATTAATACCTCTTCATGGAGGTAGAACAGTATTGAGATTTTTAATTGAAAACTTAATTATTGATATACCTACTTTATTAAACAACCTTTCAAAAAAAGACTCGTTATTGAGATATACATTTTTACTACTACTGAAAACTATGTGTGAAAACGAATGTGATTTATTCCTCCCTCATAGTGAAGATTTATTAAATTCTAATGATCCTAATGTCCGAGAAGCGGCTTTACAATTATTAATATACATGGCGGGTGGAGAAACTGATATTGATGATGAGGCTCTTATAAAAACAATTATATTAAAATTATCAGATGATAAAGATTTTGTAGTTGAAAAAGCTATTCAAACTCTAAAAGCGATAGGTAGGAATAACCCAACTGTAATAACTAGAACTTTAACTGATTATGCAAAAGAAATACTAAATATTCCCGAGAATGAAGATTTAAAAAAATCCATAGATTCAATATTAAAATCCATAGTTTCCATTGATAAAATAGGAGAAATTGTAGAAGAAGAAAAGATGGAAAAACATTTGGAAAAGGAAGAATCAGAAATTTTAGATAAAGAATTGGAACTAAAAAAGAAAGAATTAGAGATTAAAAAGAAAAAATTGGCATTAGAAGAAAAAGAGAAAGAAATTGAAGAAAAGGCAATGCAAACGAAAGAGGAGACATTAAGATTAAAAGAGGAAATAATAACGAAAGAACAAGAATTGGTAGAAGATATAGAAAGTAAAGAAAAGCCTGCAAAATTAAAAATACCAAAAAAGCTAAAGAAGGAAGAATCGGAAATTATTGATAAAGAATTGGAACTAAAAAAGAAAGATATAGAGATTAAAAAGAAAAAATTGGCATTAGAAGAAAAAGAGAAGGCATTAGAAGAAAAAGAAATCTTAGAGAAGGAAAAGGTATTAAAATTAAAAGAAGAATTAATTGAAAAAGAAAAGGAACTATCTCAAGTAGAGTTAGAACTAAAGCAAAAAGCAATTGAACAAAAAGAACAGAAACTTAAAGAAGAAGAAACCAAAAGGATTAAAGAAGAGCTTAAAAAAATAGAACCTGACGAAGAAAAAAATAAAGAATTACAGGAATAAGTTTCATTCTTCATCAAAATCAATACTAGATTGGGGTTTATTCTCAGTAATAGGAGCTTTATGTAATCTTCTCACTAATTTTCGAACTTCTTCTATTTTCATACTTTCTGGGGCCAAACTCAATTGAATTTTTTTTGCTAGATCATATGCTAGCTCAATATAATTAAGATCTTCGAGGAACTCTATAATTTGAATTTTATAATCTATATCTTCTATTCCTTCTCCATATTCTAATAATTTTTCTTTGAGTAAAATATCTATCTTATCAGATCTCTCAACATATTTTACCTTTCTGATTAATTGATTAAAACTGTTCATTATATTATACAATTCAGAATCAGTGTAGCTATCAATATTTTTCAACACATGGAAAATATAAATTTCCGCCTTTTCCCATCTTTTAAATTTTAAACTCGATTCGATTAATTCTAAAAGAGCTAACTCATAGAGAAATTTACTTTCAATGCTAGGTATAATTTTTTCAAAAATCCAATCTAATAAATTAGGTAAATCAAATTTCTCAACGATATCTAGTAAGAATTTCTCTATAGTAAAATATAACTTTGCATTTTCTGTTTTTGTAGAAGTTAGGAAAGAAACTAAAGCATACTTAACTCTACCCATAGCATCTTCAAGATTTAAAGGTTTTTCTGCAAATTTGTAAAATGCTGATTCTAAAATCGGTTGAACCTTATCTTTAGCATCGAAATCATAAACGAAATATTCACCCCAGCTTGGTGAATACCCAATTGATTTTCCCGTTTTTACAGATTGTTTTTGCTTAGGTTTTGTGGGAAATTTTTTTGGTTTCGCCTTAAACTCTTCTGTTAACTTTTCTGCTTGTTCTTTAGATAAAAATTCTAAAATTATTTTATCTTTTTCTTCTGGTACAATTAATCTAAAAAATATATCTTCTTCATCTTCAAACAATAGATCTCTTAGAGTTTTTGGAAATGTGATTCCAGTTTTAGTTTTTTTAATTATTTCCTCAAAAAAAGGAGAATCTTTGGAATTCTCTTCTGCCATAATTATTAAATTGTTTAGTTATTTTATAACTATTTCTTAATATTTTATTATTAATTTAATTAATTTCTTTATCATTACCCTGTAATATTAACTAATTCTACTCCACGTATATCAAAATTTTGATCAATAAAGCATAAAATAGCGTGCCCCTCATGAACATATACTATTGGAACAGGATAAGATTCAGCATTTTCAATAAAATTTTTTTTAACAAATAAGGTTAGAACTTTATTACATACTCTACATTCAACATTTATTCTTTTTAATAAGCCCAAATCTGCAAACTGTACTATAATATCTTCAATTTCATTTTTAAAAGCATTAAAAATATTAATAGAAAAATTTCCATAGGACAAAATTACCTCCACATCATATATATCATGAAATTTAAAACTTACATGATCCAATAAAGCTTCCAATAATTGAAATTGTACTTCATTTCTCGAACCAACAGTATATATTAAATTATCTCTTCTGATATGTACAATTTTCATATTTCCCTTGGTTAAATGAAAGAAAATATCGTTAACTGGATTTTGTTTGACAATATTTAAATCTAAATCATATCTTTTAAATGATCTAGCTGGTTTCCACTCAAATAATGTGAACTTTTCATTACTTATATTGATAAATTCAAGATACTCTCCGATGTTTTTATATACTGGCATTTGACTCACATTAAATACTTAAAAATTAATACTTTTGAAGTAATAATTATTCAAAATTAATATTATAACTAATTAATGGTAATTTCAATATAAATATCTTTCATGAACGATATCAATTTTTTTGAATCGGTTCTTAATAAATAATATAAATTATAAAGGAAGATTTTTAATTTTTAATAACTCTCCTTGATAAAAAGTTTAAAAATTCCAATAATGAGTGAGCAAAATTGGATAAAAAGAAAATTAAAAGAGAAATTGACACTTTTCAAGAAACACATATAATAAAAGAATATGAAACTTTATCTTTTTCTGTAGTATTGGTTCAACCTGAGCATGCAGGGAATATTGGATCTATAGCACGTCTAATGGAAAATTTCAACTTTAAAAAGCTTGTTATTTTTAATCCAATTGAAGAAATTGAGAAAATATTCAGTTATGAAACCCAAGGATTTGCTATGCATGGAAAAGATATTCTTTTTAATGCTGAATTAATAACTATTCAAGATCAAGAAGATCATCTGCCTACATTAAAAAATTATTTAAAAAAATTTGATTTAATTATTGCTACAACGGCCAAAGGCGAAAGCTACTCAAATATTAGAAGATTAGCGATTTTCCCTGAAGACTTAATATTTCCAAAATCCGAAACTCCATTAAAAATTGCTATACTTTTTGGTAAGGAGTCTCGAGGTTTAACTAATGAAGAAATCAACTTTGTAGATATATTATTAAGAATCCCTACAGGACCTAATTACCCTACTTTAAATATTTCACACGCTTGTGGAATAGTTTTATATGAAATATTTAAAAAAATAAGCATATTAACAATTGGACGAGGACAACACCCTATTCTTTATGCAAATAAAGAAAACCGTCTTACTCTTTATAAATTTATAGACCACCTTATTGAAAAGTTGAGAATAAGATCTCATAAAAAAGAAAATGTATTTTTTGCGTTTAAAAATGTTTTTGAACGTGCTTTTATGTCAAAAAAAGAATTGAGTTTAATAACAGGATTATTTTCCAAAGTAGATTCAATTTTAAGTAATATAAGCTTATATGAGAGTTGATTTAAGGAAATTAAAAAAATTTAAATTAAAAAAATTAAATAAGATATTTTTGCTGTAATTCAACATAATCATAATAATCTTGAAATTTTTCTTCTACAAATTCGAAAGTTATCTCGTAAAATTGTCGAAAGAGTTCTTCTGGAAAGATATTCTCCTCAAAAATTATTTTTGAAACTAATTGTTCAGTTAAGATTTGTGAATTGATTGGTTTATTATATAGTAAAAACTTCATCATAGATTTTTCAACAGTAGTTTTAACAATATTTTTCACAAACTTTAAACCTAAATCAGAATCTGGATCAAGAAAATATGGATAATTCATGTCATCCAAGATTTTTACCAAGTTTAATTTGTTTGAGATCTTATCTACACTGTATTCTAATGAGCTAGGCTGAAGTCCAAACTTCTCACAAAAATCTTGTTTTGATTCATGAAGAGGAAATGCTAAAGGGTGTCTTGAGACTATGTAATATGCAGAAATTAGGAATTTAAACAAGTTATGAGGGATTTTTTCACATTTCCTCAAATATCGATATATTAATGTAATCGTATCTAGTAACAAATCAAAATTAATGTCGAGTTGCTCCAAAAATTCTTGGCTTTCTTTTAATAAATCAACCGTTATCCTTTCTTTTGTATTAAGAATTTCATAATTAGGTGTATAAAGTTCTAACATTTCACACACACATTCGATACTTATTCATTTTTTATGGTAATATTGATGTGTTATAGCAATATTATTTGGATATTAAAACTATGATCCTTTTCATATTTAAATCTTGTGATGCAGTGCAGATGCAGATCATATTATGCAAAGATTTATAAATGCATCTTCCCATATGAAAATTAGTAGAACAAATTTTTGTCGACATAGAACGATGAGTTCCAACTCTGATGTTAATACTGAAAAGGAACGTAAAAAACCTAAATTACCTAGAATTACTGTTAGTCTAGATGAATTTGATGAATTACTTATCAGTAATTTAGTTGGGTATGAAGGACAGAACAAATCAGAGGTCATTCGAACAATATTGAAAAAATGGATAGGGGCTAATACTGATATAATTCAGAATACTTATGGAATTAAGTTTTCAGATATACGGAGAGAACTACAAATAGAAGTAATAGAAGAAGAAAAGGAAAAAGTGATTGAAAGATTAATTCACCTTTTTAAGAGAATGAGAAGATTTGAAATATCAAAATTAGCAGATAAAATGGAGATACCTTATGATACTTTAATTGATATTATAACGGATTATGGAGATGAATTAGAAGCAAAAGGTCTAAATCTTGAAATTGACGGTAATTATGTAGTTAAATTAGAATAAATGGTAAAAAGTTGGCTGAAAATGAGTTCTGGAAGAATAGAAAAGTTTTACAATGATGTATTAAAGAGCAGATATAATAATTCTGTAGATCATTATTTTTCTCTTTCTAGTTGTGTAGTTTCATTTTCTTCTTTATCTAAAAGCAAGCAGTGTTCTTGGGTTTATTTCGGAAATGAAAAGATACCATTCAAAGAGAGACATCCGGAATTTAGGATGATATTAAGAAATGAATTTTCTAGTGCTATCAAGGAATTCAGTAGAAATCTTAATAAAAAGATATAAAGATTTTTTGATTTTAATAGGAAAATTAAGTTTCCTATAAAAAAACTAATATTTCACTTTGAACTCGTTAATTTATATTTAGTAAGAAAAGTCCAAATTCTTTAAATAACCATTTAACTTATGTCTATTTAATCCAATAAAGGATTATAATAAAAAAATACATATTGATAGAAAATGACAAAAAAAAATATCCTTTTAGCTGTTTTTGGTATTCTTGTCTTTTTATCAGTAATATCTTTCTTACCAGTAGTAAATGGTTATGATTATATATTCATTGATGCTGAAGACGATGTTTATCGATATTGCGAAAGTACTGATGAAAAAGTTATTGGGGATTTTCATGATGAAATTGATATTGTTAAACTTAATATTACTGGAAACTACGTAAGCTTTACTGTAGTGGGTGATCTTGGTGATTGGAATAGTAGTCATTGGACTACTCTTACTTTTTCTGAAGGATTTATGCTATGGGGTGAGATTAATTATGCATGTAGAGTCCCTTATTACAGATTAGAATTTGAAAATTTTGGCTCTCTTTTCGTTACATTAGAGAAATGTTAAAGTTTGGGAGGAACCGATGTAGCTTTTGAAGTCTGGAATGGTACTGCCTGGGAAAATTCAAGTACAGCAACCCCAGCAAATATCCTTAGTGATGTCTCACAACATTCAATAATTGCCTATATTCCTGATGCTGTTGAGGAAATTCCGAGTAATATGAAATGTCTGTTATATACTCATTTTTGGCAGTATCCTTTCGATTGTGAGTACGCGGATTTCGCTCCTGATCTGTCCACTACAAGAGGAGACAAGATTCCTAGTTATAATTTATTCATACTGATCTGTGTAATGATTGGTATTTCCATACTCCTTGTAAGAAAACGAAATAAATTAAAATAATTCCTTTTTTTTTTCTTATCTTTTTAATTACACAATTTAAGTTTATTATTCATAAAGAACGCAAGCCATCAAGATAAATTTCCATGGAACTTCATTTTTATCATATACTAAAGATTTAACTTCATCAAAAGGTTCTTTACCAGAAAAATCTTTAAAAACTTTCCATGCTAGTTTTCCTATAGCTTTTTCATCTTCTAATATTTCTAAAAATCGTTCTTTAATCCCTGCCCAATAAATTTGTTTCAAATCTATTATCTTTTTTAGTTCAGGCAAATCAATTAAACCTTCCGTGACTAAATTCTCACTAACCAGATGGAAGTGTTTGCTAAATTTTCTAGAAACTTCTTCTGGATTACCTTCTATCCGATTGTACAAAAAAACCAATCCAATTGCTTTCATTTTCAATTAAGTCTTTTAATGATATGTTTTGAAAAATTAATCTTCTTTTTAATAAATTGATATTATTAACCATAAAGCTTATTATTCTTTTTATTAAATATCAGAATTGATAGGATTTTTTTTCTTATTTCATATAAAAAGGTATTTAGGCATGCCAAAAGTATGTAAGTGGTATTTTTGCTGTCCAATTAAATATTATGTGGAAAGTGGTAAACTTGAAAGAAAATGGATTGAAGAATATTGCTTAATTAGTAATATTGAATGTGTAAGATACGAAATGGAAGAAAAAGGTATACCCCACCCCGATAATTTACTTCCAAATGGAGAAATAAAAGAAGATTTAAAGTAGATAGTTCTATGTTATGACATCGCCTATTAGATTCAGTATTTCTTGAACAAAAATCCTCTTTCTTTTTATATTTTGGTAAAGAATTACCTTTAAACTAATATTCTGACTTGGATGAAAAGTGAATTCACAATTATTAGAAAGGAAGGTTGAGAATCTTTTAGAAACAATTCTAAAACCAGAGGAATCACAAAATAAAAGGAGAATTCAAAGAACAAAATTTCGACTGTTATCTAAACTTGTAGCTGATTTATTCAACAACAAGGATTCAAGAGAATGTTATCATAATATCTCAAATCTTATAATTTTAATGCTTAATTTGTATAAAGATACTTTTCCTGTTGATATTTTTGCAAATAAAGAAAAAGATATACAAGTAAAGTCGACGACTAAACATAAACATATATTGAAGCAAGAATTCCTAATGAAAAAGAAATTTTAAGAGGTGAAAGATGGGTTTAAATGTTGGAAAGATAAAACAATCATATCTAATCCATCAAAAACCAGATTTTAAAAGGTCATCTGTAATCGAGAATGAAAATGATAAGATTAATTGTATTATTACAAGAGATTCGATAATTATTACTAATGAGAATTTAGCAATAATAAAAATTCTACATTCTCTTTTATTAACTAATTCAAATCTAACTAATAAACAAAAGCTGGACTATTGTAAAAGTGAAAGATTCTTCATGAAATTATATTTGAGGGAGATAATAAAAAATCTTAAGAGATAATTAATATTCGATTTTAGTTTTATTACTAAATTTGTCGAGAGTTTTCTTTTAAATACGACTGATATTATAATATGGTTAAATAAATTAATGTGAGATTGAAATTGAGTTTAGAATTAATAAGTAAAGGAATCAATAATATAGAGAAAAGAAAACAAGTTAATACTCCTGAAGAGTTTATTGACATATCAACTTTAGTAATTCCTTTTTCTACCATTTTTGAAAAATTAACTCCTTCAGATATTTATACCGGAAATGAGATTATTCCTTTTGAAAAAAAAGACCCAGAATTCAAACTTATATTAATTTATGAGTTTGAAAATGCGTTAGAAGAATTTAAACATTCTGTTTAAGTTCTAAATCATCACCAATTAATGCATATCTGCAAAAAACTTGATTCTGAGGCATGAACTTCTTGAATTGTTACTAAAAGAAAAAATTTAAATTAATATTTATTATTCAACTTTTTTCTTATTGTTGCTCTTTATACAATTTTTTAATATATGCCCGTAATCTCTCAAAACTTTCTTCTTCTCCTTGGTTAGCAGAACAACAAAAAATTTAATAAAAGACTAAAGATACTTAACTTTTTAAATATAAATTTCCTATATCTAAACATGTTAAAGGCAACTAATTTTAAAAATGCAATTTTATTCTCTTTATTACTAACTATTTCCATATATCTTGGAACCTTTATCCCCGTGTTAAGTTTCTTTTTCTTACAACGATTTTCCAAAACCAATCCCGACAATAGTGATTTGGTCTCAAAAAGTCTTAGCGCAATGAATGATTTTGCTATTCCCTCTTTCGAATTCTAATAATTATTATTTTTTTTCTATATTATTTTTAAATGTTATAAATTAAAGGTGAAAGTAAAATTTTCTCATTAACTTCCCTACAGGAAGTTTTTCAAAAACATTTAATTGAAATAATTATAAATATGACCTAAATTCTATATAGTTTTAATAAAAACTATATGTTAAAAATAAAAATAAGTTGTTAACGATGGAAAAACTAAATAAAATCTATGAAAAAATTCATGCAAGTTATTTTGCTATTATAGGAGTCATAATATTCATGATTGGGCTTATACCTGCCATTTTAGTACACCCTGATTTTAGCTTTTTGTCTACATTTATCAGTAACTTAGGAGAACCATCATCGAATGACTTATGGATATATTTTAATGCTCTATGGTTTATCACAGGAATATTAATGATCTTCTTTATATTTGGTTTTACTCAATACCTGCTAGAAAAAGGAGCTTATAAACTGGGAACTTGGTTAATGTGTATTTTTGGTGTACTTTCAGCAGTAGGAATTCTAGGCTTAGCAATATTTAATGCAGAAGATGCGTATAAAATGCACTACATTTCAGAATTACTTTTTTTCTTTACAGGAATCCTATATCTTTTTGGTTATGCAGCTTTAGAACGTAAGATATCAGATTTCTCTAAATGGCAAGTTATATTTAATATAATAGTGGCATTTTTCTTTATCTTATATTTGATTTTATTAATAGTTAATAGAATAAATGAGGATGTTGCTGTTGAGCCCCGAACTCTTGCTGAGTGGTTATTTCTCTTCGCAAACCTAACTTGGTTTGTTGAAAATGGATTTTTTATACTAAAAATAAAATAATTTTTTATCTAATCTTTTTTTTATTATTCCTTATTTAATTGAATAAGATTGGGATTTAAAAATACATTTTGGCACAAAGGACACGCATTATATTTTATCAACCAAGATGATATGCAATAATCATGATATTTACTACCACAATAGGAGCAAGTTATGGTTTTAGTTTCATTATAATTGATATATTTGTGGCAGATTGTACATTGAATTCTTTGATTTGATATCATAATCTTTTCAATTCTTAATTGTTTTCCACAATAACAACAAAAATTCGCTTTGTTCTTATTATGATCAGGTAGCTTATTACCACAATAGGTACAATAATTATAACCATATTTAGACAAGATACTTTTCACTATTATCTGTTTTTTAGATCACTTTTTAACTTAATATCAAATATTAATAAAAGTAATAAAATGATCTTTAGTCCAATTTTTAGAAGAAAAAAAGATTTCTTAGAAGCGAAGATAAAAAGAGTTGGTTATTTATATTTAGAGATAAATTCCTTCAAGGGAGTAATATACTCATTTTTAAAAGAGAATATATTATTATGACCAGCTCCCTCTATTAAGATTATATTCTTTTCAACGATCTCAGGGAGATTTTTATATATTAGTATTCCTTCTTCAGTTGGAATAATCCAATCTGCTGTTCCGTGAATTACTAGAACGGGTTTGTTAAATTTCTTTATTCTTGTATCATTGGAATACTCTTTTAAGGATTCTGGAGTGATTTCAGGGCTACTAACTCTAAATAACCGGGTCATCATATTATAAGCACTTGCAAATCCACTCTCAAAAATAATTCCACGCAAACCATCTGGATTATGAGCACCAATTTCAGAAGCACAAATACTTCCAAGTGAACGACCTAGGATAAATAGAGAATCGTTTAAATTATTATTATGCATCCATTTATAAAATTCATCATAAATTGGTATTGCATCTGTTATTAGACTACTATAAATTGGTTCACCGGAGCTAAATCCATAGCCGCGAAAATCAACAACCGCTAAGTTAACATCACATTCAAAAAAAAAGTCTAAAAAGTAGCGATATTCTAATGCAATCTCTCCATTTCCATGGAAGAGTAGAATTGTTGGCAATTCTTTATTGTTTAAGTAGAAAAATCCACCAATTATTATGTATTTACTAATTTGAAATTGTAAAACTTCAATATTGGCTTCTAACTTTTGTGGAATTGGTGTTTTTCGAGGATAAAAAACAACATTGGAAATAGCAGGATTATCAATGAACGATTTTTTTACCATATTAGAATATCTTCTCTTATTGTATTTTTATAAAATTGCTCAAATGCTTATATTTTTTTTTAAAATTTTTGTACAAAATGCATAACTTTTAAATAAAATTGAGATAAGTATTTACCTACATTTGTATCCAATTATAAAAAAATAAAAGAGGTTTTGATTAATTATGGGAATTATAATGGTAACTGTATGGTATCCAATGCATAAAAATGCTGATATAGCAAAAATATATCTAAAACGGCCCAGAGAGATACCTTTTGTAACAAAATGGCGAGCTTTCAATACACCAGCAGGAACAGATGGGTTTAAGCAATACCATATAATTTACACTGAAAGAGGGAAACTTGAAGAGGCAGGATTGGAGATATATAAATATTTTATGCCATTTACCAGTATTGAAGGTTTTAATTTGCTATTTGAACCACTAACAGGTGTATCAGATAGCTTTAAATTAATGGGAATGACTTGGTAGTAAAATTAATCAATATTTTAAATCTTTTTTTTTATTTTCTATTTAATTTTTTCTTATATAATACTAAAAGAACTGAAACTGTACTAAGCAATATTAAAAAGAATATTCCAAATGAAAAATTAATAACTTGTCCATTTTCATCTAAGCATGTTTCATAACCAGCAGCTTCCCATGCTGTAATACCTCCAAGCATATTGTATACTTTCGTAAAATTGTGATCTACAAGCGTCTGGCTTCCAACTTGACGTCTACCACCAATTCTGCAATATACAATAATCTCTGTATCCTTATAAGGTTCAAGCTCGCTAATTCTTGTTGCAAGTTCACCAAGCGGTATCAAAATTGCACCACATAAATGACCCTCATCATATTCCCATTGATCTCTTACATCCAAAACAATTAGATCAGGAAATTGGGCATTATTATTTATCATGTCCGTGCTGTGGATACATCAATATCTGTATAACTTTGTGCTTTAACATTAACAATTGAGATGTAATTAAAAGATAAGAAAAGTAACAATAAAAATAGAATAAGAACCAAATATCTATGGATTTTAGAATTCAAACCTACTTTTGAATTTATTTCAAATCATCTTCTATTAATTTACTTTGCTTTTCCTTCAGCTGCTACAGCTTCTATTGCTTCTTTCACTTTCTCAGCTTCTCCAAGGTAGTAATGTTTTATTGGCTTTAAATCATCATCAAGTTCATAAATAAGGGGAATCCCTGTAGGAATATTTAAACCCACTATTTCCTCTTCTGATACATTATCTAAATATTTTACTAATGCACGCAAACTATTTCCATGGGCAGATATCAGCACTCTTTTTCCAGATTTAATAGTTGGTGCTATTACATCATGCCAGTAAGGCAAGAATCTCTCAACTGTATCTTTTAAGCATTCTGTTTGTGGTATATCCTTTGGATCTAAATTTTTATATATCGGATCATTTCCTGGATATCTGGGATCTGTCGTTTTAAGAGCGGGTGGAGGGGTATCATAACTCCTTCTCCAAATAAGTACTTGCTCTTCACCTACTTCTGCTGCCATTTTAGCCTTATAAAAACCCTGTAATGCTCCATAATGTCTTTCATTTAATCGCCATGAACGATAGACAGGTATCCACATTAAATCCATATGATCTAAAACTATCCATAGAGTTCTTATACCTCTTTTCAGTACAGATGTATAGGCTATATCAAACGTATAACCTCCTTCTTTTAATAATCTAGCAGCTTCTTCCGCTTCTTCAATTCCTTTTTCTGAAAGATCCACATCGGTCCATCCAGTAAATCTATTTTCTTTATTCCAAGTGCTTTCTCCATGTCGTAGCAGCACTACTATGTAGATATCAATTCACCTCATTACTCAACTTATTTTTAAATTTTAAATATTTTTAACTTAAATATTAAATTATTTCTTTGTTAGTTAATTATTTAGAATATTAAAAGATAAAATTTATACTTATGAGAGATAAATAGTGATAAAAAAAGGTATATTAAAAGGAGGAAAACGTACAGAAACAAATTGGAATAGGTCTAAATTAGGCGAACCTTTTAAAGAAGCGTTAGATCAATTTAAAGAAAAAGCTTTAAACCGAAAAGATTTTGATCCAACATCCTTACTCCAATTTGGGCTGTTTATGTCCATGGGAGTAATTAATATTTTAAAAGAGAATGAAGCTAGATTTGGAATAGAAGGTCAAAAAGCTGTAAATGAAGCACTAATAAAAACTGGATATATGGTAGGAGAACAAATAATAAAGGATATTACTATTCCATTAGAAATAAGCCCTATAGAATTGATGAGTTTTTTAGCAACAATTATAAACACACAAGCATGGACCTCTATAGAAGATCCACGAATAGATAACGATAAACAATGTTCATTTGATATCTTATGGTGTCCACTACAAGATGTGTATTCAGCTTTTGATTGTAGAGTTCAAAGATACTTAGTACAAGGAATTATAAACGCATTTAGAGATTCTAATATATTAGATAAAGAATATCAAATAGAATTCACAAAAACAATTCCTACAGGAGCAGAATGCTGTACTTTTATTATTTCTGAGAAAAAACCAGGTGAAATAGATAAATGGGAGGTATATTCAAAAATGTTAGAAAAGAAAGCACTTAAAAAAAAAGAAAATAAAGAAGATTTTTATTAATATTTATTATCTCTGTTTTTAATCATTTTTTCTTGAACGTTCCATTTCTTACCATTTAAATCTTAGTTACTTTTGTTGACTTTTTTTTTTCGTATGAATTGGTGGACATCAAATTGGGTTCTTTCACCTGTATCTACAACTCTTCTTACTGCTTGTTTCTTACTATCTTCAATTGCTTTTTGAACAGGTTGGTATTTTCTGGCTGGATTTCCAATATAAATCCAATATGGGTCCAAAATTTGATTAATATGAGTAACTGTCCACACACCTAAGGTTGTTCCTTTACAAACAATAGTACCGGGAGTAACGATACAATTTGCTCCAAGTACAACATGATCTCCTATAATTACTTTTTTAATTAAAAGATAGTCTATATTATCAATTCTAATAATAATACTTGAAAAAACTTGGGCAGCTTGTCCAATCATTATATTGTTTCCAAAATCAATAAATTCAACGTCACTCCAACCATCAAACATAGTACTTTTAAAATCTGCTCTCATATCACACATTTTGAATGCAAAATTGTTTACCCAGGGAAAACAAAAATTATTCCATATCCAAAAGATGTATTTTTTCACAGTTACTCTTAAACAAAAAAAGTAGTAATCTCTATCATGAGTATTTACTTTAAAAAGACCTTCTCTGGGTCTATGAAGTAGTTTTAAAATTATTAAAATAAACTTTCCAAAAAGCAAACTAATAAGAAGATAAGATCCCCACCATACTAAAATATCAACACCTATAACTAAAATACGCCAGTGAAAGAAATTCGAATCCATCGCAAAACTATAAAAAGTTAAAATCATCACAGAAGGCATCATAAAGGATAAAATATGTAATAATAGGAAGAGAATTACTCCCACATAATTCCAAGTAAAAACATTAGTTGTTATAGGTATTTTTTTTATATCGATCGATTTAATATCTTCGATTCTTGAAATAGATTTTTCACTCTCCATCATATTCTCCTCCAAAAATTTCTTTAATTTCGTTCATATCAAGTTTTTTTGCAGGGAATCCACCATATATTCCATTCTTTCCTAGCTTATCATATTTAATTGTCGCACACATAGGTAATATAGTTGAATTATCTCCCATTTCCAATCCTGGCAGCGATCCATTTGAAGCACTAAAAATACAATTATTGCCAACATCTGCTCCAAAAAAAGTTAAATTTTCTTCCCCATATACACCATCAACTAAATGATTAGTAATATGAGCAAATGTCCCAATATAGCAATTTTTCCCAAAATCAATATGACTATGGAAAAAAACTTCCTCAAAAATTGTATTTTTTCCAACTTGATTAGATCTTATGAATTTTAATTCCCAATTTATTAACCACGGAAATGGAGAACGTATAAATGCGAAAACTGGGTATTTGAATAGAAAGGATCTAAAATGATAATAATCTAAGACTGTAGAAGATTCATCTAAGTTTCGATCATATACGCCTTGCTCTGGTCCTCTTTTATCTGCTAATTTATAGAACCATTTTGTAAATAGAGCAACAAAAAATAAATGCAATAAATATATTCCGATAAAAATTAAAGGAGTTAATAATGAAAGTACAATTACATCTATACTCAAGAGTGATTCTAACGATAATGTTGTTGATAAGGTATGTGGAATTAACACCCCAAAAAGAAATAGGATAAATAGAAATCCAGGTATTATAAATGAACATCCTATAATAACCCACCCGGTAATAATGTAAAAATGAAATGGTACTGATAATTCTTTTACATATGCTCTTAAATCTTCTTCATTAAACTCTTTTTCAATAGCTTCCTCAAAAATTAAGGTTTTAAGTGCTTCTACATTTTTGCTTAAATTATTTTCCTCTAGTTTTTTAGCAGGTACGCCCCGATATACTGAATCACTTTCAAGATATTGATTAATGGTTGTCATAGATATTACATCAAGAATAGTATTTGGTTCAATTACAGTTCCGGGTAAAACGACAGCATGAGCACCAATAATTACATTATCTTTAATTATCACCTTTTTTATGATTAATTTATCTTGAACAATTATATTAGACATTATAAGGCTACCTTGACCAATTTTTACATTTTTACCAAATTCAACAAATTCACAATCAACCCACCCTTCATTTAAGGAATTAGAAAAAGATGTTTTTACTCCTAAAATTTTAAAAGCTATAGATTCGAGTAAAGGTAAAGATAATTGACGAGCTAGCCATACAGGCCATTTTTTTATAACAGATCTTAAACTCCAATAACAATAATCTTTATCCTTTTTGTTTCTAAAAAAAACACCTTCTTTAGGTTTATGTATTAAATTTACCAAAAATACCGCGACTTTTGCAACTATAATAGAACTCAAAATTAAAAGAATAATACCTATAAAAAAAACTAAAGGAAAAAGCAAATAAAACATTAGCTCCAGTTTAGGAAAATGCTGCCAGAAGTACCAAATCCATAAAATTGATGGTTGAGCACTTAAAGTTATAATTATAAAATATAAAATCATATATCTTTTTTTAGCTAAAACATTTGTTGTTCTTGGTCCTTCTCGTAAAGATGCGGGAATAGAGATCTTAGATTCACTTCATTTTTTAGTGTAATCGGGTATAAATATTAAAAATAAAGAAATAACAGTAGTTAAATCTTTTTGTCAAAGATTCTATTTTAAGGACAATTGGATTTTATATTATCTTATCGAAATAATTTTAAAAAACTGATTAAAAACTGCATTATTAAAGAAAATTGAAATACAATTTACTATTATTTCTTATAAAATTAAAGAACATTTTAATATTGTAAAATTGATGAGGATAAATAAGGATGATTGAACCGTTTTTTTGGTGGACAGATGAGCAAAAGGAAGTTGCTAAAAAGGTGTCTCAATTTGTAGAAGATAATTTTGAAGAAGCTGAAGAATATTTTTGGAATTCTAAGTTTCCTTGGCCATTGGTGAGAAAAGTTGCTGATGAGGGATATTTTGGAGTAGGTGTTCCAAGAGAGTATGGAGGAATGGGATTAGGTGCTACCGGCTCATGTATAGTTGCTGAGCAATTAGGACGTCTTTATGCAGTAGGGCACGTCTTTACTGTGAGTATGCTGGCAGGTACAGAGCAAATTCTAAGATTTGGGACTGAAAAGCAAAAAGAAAAATGGCTTCATAAAATCGCAAAAGGGAATGAATTAGGTGCACTCTGTATCACTGAACCTTTTGCCGGATCTGATGCCGCAAATATTTTTACGACTGCAGAAAAAGATGGAGATGAGTGGGTAATAAATGGTAAAAAAAGATTTATTACAGGTGCCGGTGTTTCAGACAGATATTTTATATATGCCAAAACTAATGAAGATCCCTCTATTCGTAAACAATATGGTCATTTGACCTCTTTTATGGTAGAAAAAGGGAGACCTGGTTTTACGCTTGAAAAAATTAATCCATTAATTGGATTTGATAACGTACCAAATGGATATATTGACTTTGAAAATGTAAGAATACCAGATGAAAACCGGATTGGTACCGTAGGGAAAGGTTGGAATGTGATGATGGCAGGACTGAATTTTGAAAGGTTGATTGGTGCCACTGTGTTTGGAGGGCTATTCGAAGACATCGTTTCTTTACTCTTTTACTATACAAAACGACGAGTACAATTTAATCGAGCTACGATTCAATTCCCTGGAATTCAGAATGAAATTGCAGATATTATTACTAAAGCAAAATTAGCCAGATTGTTTTCTTATCATTGTGCCAAATTATTAGATGATGGTAAAGAGCCTATGATTGAAGCTTCCATTGCAAAAATGGTAAATACAGAATTCGTGCGAGAAGTTGGGATTAAAGCGATTCAGGTCCTTGGAGGGGATGGCCTCACTAGATTCCTTCCTGTAGAGAGAATACTAAGAGAATCAAAAATAGGAGAAATAGCAGCAGGTACAACAGAAGTTCAAAAAATGATAATATATCGGTTTAGTTCAATGTTACCCATGTATAATAAACATATCAGATTAAGATGGAATGATGAGGTTAATGCACCCATTATCTCAAAAAGAGAGTCGAAATTTAAAGGATTAGATGTAAACGAGGAAAATATTTTAAAAGTTATTGCTCACGATTATAAAGTTAATCCAGGAATATATATGACTATTGATGATATAAAGGAAGATATCGGGGGTAGTAGGTCTACTATTGGAAAGATTTTAGAATCACTTGAAAAACAAAAGCTCGTTGTTTCCCATAGAGACCGTTCTGGTAAGATGGTATTAGTTAAAGCAACATACTTGGGATTAAAGAAAGCATTCCCAAAAGAGTATTATCAGTGGTTTCCAGAATGGTATGATGATTCGGATAAGTTTTAAGTAACTTATTTCTAATTTATTTTCTTTTTTCTTTTAGTTATTCAATTTCAAAATCTTTAATCATATCAACCTTTTTATTAGCATCAAGAGTGATTGCAATAAGTTTTGGATTTTCATCATCCTCATCTTCAGGATCATACATTACAAAATAAAAAATATTACCTTCACTTTCAAAACCAACTTCCATCTCACCAACTTCAGGTAATATCTTTTTAATATTATCTGGCGCATTATCTTTAAGTACATTAAATATAGAATCTTCAAGTTTTTTCTGTTTTTTTCTTATTTCCTTAATTTTAGAGAAATCAAATTGTCCAAGAGATTCTTGGGCTTGTTTATTTAAATCATTCCATTCTTGGAACATGCCTTCCAAAATAGGTTCTGATGCCATAAGAACTTATTTCATTTGATAAAAATAAAACTTGTTATTATCAAGGAAATAAATATTAATTGAATATTCTTTATTAGATTATAAAATCTTAAATTAAAGGTGTTAAAAAATAGCAATCCAACTTCCAAAGCCAAAACTAAAGGGGATTAAAAGTCTTGAAGAATGTATTTATGAACGTGAGAGTGTAAGACATTATAAAAAGAAAAGTATTGAAATTGAGAAGATTTCACAGATTCTATGGGCAACACAAGGAAAAAAGGGATATAAAAGAACTGTACCCTCTGCTGGCGCAACATATCCTTTAGAGATTTATGTCACAATAAAGGATAAAGGCTTTTTTCACTATGATATTGATAGACATTCTTTAGAATTAGTTACTGAGGAGAAATTAGAAGGTAAATTAGCAGCTGCGTCTTGGGATCAAGAGTCTATTGCTGAATCATATATGAATATTATTATTTGTGCTGAATATTCAAGAACAACTTGGAATTATCGTCAAAGAGGAATACGATATGTATTTATGGAAGTTGGACATTGCGCTCAAAATATACATCTAGAAGCTGTTGCTTTAGATTTAGCTTCAGTGCCAATAGGAGCTTTTGAGGATGATAATGTAAAGAAAGTATTAAAACTTCCAAAAAAGATTGAACCTCTCTATATTATTCCCATAGGTTATCCTTAATTATTTCATAGAAATTGTGAAATTTTTTTGATAATTTATTTGAGTAATTTGTATTATTTTTTTAATTAAAAATTACAGTTATTTAATAATTATGATTTATAACTAGTCTTTATTCAACTTTTTCGTATTCTTGGTACATAAAATTTTTATAAAAAATTTGTCTAGATATATATTAATAAAATGAAGATCTAAAGAAATAATTAAAATGAAAATTAAAAAAACCTATTTAATAATATTTATTTTAATCCTGCATTTTAGTTGTATATTTCAAGGAAATACCACTTCTCTTAATAATTGTAATGATAAAGAAATTAAAAATATTTTGCCCCTTATTTCTGCTAGCAATTCAAATGTAAATGATTGGAATCGCACATGGGGTGGAAGTGATAATGATTATGGCAGGGGGGTAGCAGTGGATTTATCAGGCGATATTTATCTTACGGGAGATACTTGGAGTTATGGAGCAGGTGATAGAGATATGGTTTTAGTAAAATATGACCGTTCTGGTATACAGCAATGGAATCGCACATGGGGTGGGAGTAATCTTGATTCTGGCAGAGGAGTAATAGTAGATTCGTCAGGTAATATTTTTCTTGCAGGGTATACGGACAATTTCGGGGCAGGAGGTTTTGATTTGGTTCTAGTAAAATATGACAGTTCCGGTATACAGCAATGGAATAAGACATGGGGCGGGATTAATGATGATAGTGCCTGGGGAGTGACCCTGGATTCTTTAGACAATGTTTATATTGCAGGGAGAACAGAGAGCTTCGGGGAGGGAGGTTCTGATATAATTCTAGTGAAATATGATAATTCTGGTGTGCAGCAATGGAATCACACATGGGGTGGGAGTAGTCTTGATTTTAGCCAGGGATTAGGTATTGATTCATCAGACAATATTTATCTTGCGGGATATACTTGGAGTTTTGGAGCAGGAAATGATGATATAGTTCTAGTGAAATATGACAGTTCTGGTGTGCAGCAATGGAATCGCACATGGGGTGGGGGTAGTCGAGACTACGATGGGAGAGTTGCAGTGGATTCTTCTGACAATGTCTATCTAATAGGAACCACTTTAAGTTTTGGTGGGGGAAGTTATAATATAGTTATAGCGAAATATGACAATTCTGGTATACAGTTATGGAATCGTTCTTTGGGAGTGACTGATGATGTATATGCGAGGGGAGTGGCAGTGGATTCTTCAGATAATATTTATGTTACGGGATACATAGACAATCCTGGGGTGGGATTAGATGAGATAATTCTGGCGAAATATAGCAGTTCCGGCGAGCTGAAATCGTTGCACATGTGGGGTGGAAGTAATAATGATGTTAGCGAAGAAGTGATATTGGATTGGTCTGACAATGTTTATATTGCAGGATACACATATAGTTTCGGTGCAGGACTTTATGATATGGTTCTGGTGAAATATAATGTAGAAAAAACAGAAAAAGACCAAATAATATCTGGGTATTACTTATTAGTGCTTTTCTTTGTAATTGGTATTATAACAGTAATTTCACTAAAGAAAAGAAATTATAAATAATTTCTTTTAATCAATTTATTTTCATCTTTCAAAATTTAGTTAACTGCTTTCTCAGTTCCAATGTGAACTTTTGAGGTTGATAAAGTAAAAAAAGTATTAAAACCTCCAAAAAAGATTTTCTATATTATTCCAAAGGAGTATACAAAATAATCCTATAATCATTATAGGATTTTGTAAATAGATTAAAAAATAATAAAGGATAGTAGATCTAATACAAATTAAACACAAAAGTCAAAGATAATTTTTAATGGAAACTGACGAGAACAAAACAGAGGTTAGAATTAAAAATAATATTATTTATAATCTAATCATTTTTTTATTTTTCTTATTGTGGTTTTTTTATTCAACATTTGACTTTATTCCTATTCTGATTTTAATTTGTTTTTCAATTTTATTTTTGACATTATACTCTTTAACTAAAAATATAAAAGAGGGGATAGAATTAGGAGCTAAAATACTTTATATCTTACTAATTTTAATTCCAATAACTTTTCTTTTAGATATAATTTTTTTTTATGAGGCTTTTACTCCCCCTTTTTTGATAGATTTTTATGATTTAATAGGTATTAAACATCAATATAACCTTTTTTTAATCCTACTTATGTTTTCACTAATATTTCTAAAATTAATAGGTGTTAAAATCTATTTTTCGATAAGTATGAAAGTTAATACAGATTGGAAGGGAGATGAGATATTTGAATTTTTTACTCAAGATATAACCAACAAGAAAATAATTCTTTTATTAGTTCTTTTTCCTCTTGGAGCCTTTGTGGAGGAATTTATTTACAGATGTTTATTTTTAAGTGTTTTGATTTATTCCCTTAATTGGGATCTTGTTTTTAGCATATTTTTTATTTCATGTCTATTTGGAATAGTACATTATTCTGCTTCGAAAAATCTGGGTCATGTGCTTTCTACTCTAATATCATCTTTAATTTATTTTTATGCATTAATAAATTTAGGGTTATTATATCCTTGGATATTTCATTTTCTGACAAATCTTTTCGTCATATTATTTTATGTTCAAACTAGAAGAAAAAGTTAAATTGAACATTTTTATCATATTGTTGTTTCTTTAAGACTATCACATCAAATTTCATATCTTCAAGTTTCTTGATTTTACATAATAATTTACTCTGGAATGATAATAGAGTATTTTTATTTTAAATGATTTAAAAAATTTGAATCTTGTCTTTCATTAGGTTTAAAGAATTCCTTCCATTTTGGATATAATGATTTTCCAATTGATAATAAACTTCGTATTTCCTTTTTAAAAAGATTTGGATGATTTGTGTGATTTAATAAATTTTTCATAGTCTGAGCAACATATAAGATTTTATCTCCAGTTTCTTTTTCAATAAAATCATAAATATCACAGAGTAAAGGAAGGATATCTTCAAATCCTGGTTTAAAATGAGGATGAATAAATGATTGAAATCCATGTATAAAATAAAAATCGGGTGGAATATCGAGTAAACGATTTTGAGAATATAATTCTTCCCAAATATCAGTCATAGGATGAGGATGTAAATGAAGAACAGTATTTACCTCAGCTCTGAGATCTATTAATTTTTTAATATCGTCCCAAACGCTTTCTTTAGAATCAAAATCAAAACCAATAATATAATTGGGATTTGTTATAATACCATAGTCAGATAATCTATGAATTAAGGATCTTATATCGACTTTAATGTTCTTATTATAATTTTTATTAAAACTTTCAATTCCAAAATTAACAATATGAAGTCTGGCAGCATATTTCGATATTTTATCAAGGTTTAATTTATTCAAGACCGATGTAATACTATAAACAATAAAACCAAAATCTCCATAATCCTCTTTAAATAGATCAAAAAATTCATACCACCATTTTAATGAATATAAAGAAGTAGGTTCTTCAAAATAAACAAGTAGTTTATCTTTACTAAGTTTTTCTCTGAATTCTACTAATGCATCATGAACATATTTAGGAGAAAATAGTTCTCCTGTATATTCGTTATTGTACATTTTAGGAGTTGTGCAAAAATCGCATGTTAAAGGGCACCCAATCTTAGTCACAATTCTATATAATTCGTTCGGGATTTCAAGATTCATATATCTCCATTGAAGTCGATTAGGCATAATAGAGAGATGAAAAGGGTCGTCAATTTTTTCATTAAATAACTTTCTTAGGAATGGGACTCCTCTACCAATACATATATAATCAACATAATTCTTAGTTTCTTCAAACATGGCTCCTGTACTTCCTGCGACAGTTTTTATTGATGGATCGTAAGTTTTAACTGCTTGAGCACACTTTATAAAGTTCGTGTAATCATTAGAGATTATTGAAAACCCTACATGAGTATAAGAATCCTTTTCCAATTCAGAAATTAAAAGTTCTGGATTAACAGGTATGTCGATAACTTTTGAAGGTGTTATTATATTATCTGCTAAAAAACGACCTGAAAGATTAATAGCATCTGCTTCATATCGAATATCAATTTCATTTGGCCATTCTCGGATCTGATTAAATATTTCTTCTTTTGCCCATTTTTTCATTTCAGGATAAGTATTGAGAAGTTCTTCTCTATACTGCGATGGTTTTCTATATAAAAACTCTGAAGCAATACCTCCTCCAGCATAGATTTGAACAAAAAGAATTTTATTTTCATTCGGCATATTGGATTCTTTTTAAATAAAGTTTAATTAGGTAAATTCTTTGAGAAAAGAATCTTACTTAACTCTATTCTAAGAAAGCATATATTTTAAGTATTCCTCAATGAAACTAAAAAAGTCTTAGTTTTGAAATATTGAAGAAATATAAGAAATTTTTAGAAAATCTAAAAATAAAGTGATTTAATAAGGTTTTAAAAAGACAAAGCAGAGATTATCATGTTTAATAAGATTGGATCATCTTCGGGTGCTATTGTTGGAAAATTTTTATGTCTAATAATAAAGCGGATCAAACGAGTATCATAGAATGATCTTTTATTTAGGAATAATATAAATTTCTAATTTTATTATTTCATTTAGGATAAATTTGTTTCTAATAATTAAATTTTATTTTAGGTTATGTTATGGCTAACCCTTCAAAAATGGACTTAATTAATAAAATAAAATCTGAATACAATAATAAATTGAAAGATCTCGAAGCTCAATTAGCAAAAAAACATAATGAATTGAAGCAAATTGAAAAACAAATTGCTCATGAATCAAAAAAGATTGAACATTCACATATTTCTAAATTTAAATCAAAAAAGGCAGAATTAAACAGTGCTATTATACTATTAAAGAAAGAAATAAAGAAAGTCAGTAAAGAAAAAATTAAAAAACTGAGAAAATTATAAAGAACCTATTTCAAATTATAGTTTGAAATAAAAAAACCTAAGATGTTATATTGATAGAATTTGACAATATTAATGAAGATGAAGCTTTGAATCAAATGAAATTAGATTTTGAAATCGATAAGTGTAACATATTGCTTAATGACATTTTTTTCTTTTAAGCGATTGATTCGCATTCGAATTGAGGTTGTAGTTAAATCTATTTCCTTTTCGATATCGCGAAGCGATGCCTTAGCATTATTTTGAATTATATTTAATATTTGTTTATCTAAATCGTCCAATTCTACTATCTCAGGCATGCCCGACATATTATCACTTTATTATTTTTTAATTTTTAATAATTCTTAATTTATTCTTAAACAAGTTTTGTTTTTCTAATATTCATTTTTAACTTCTTTAAATATAAATAGAATTATAATATAAACTTTTAATAAAGTTCAAAGTTATTCAGAACTTCTGAGTAAAAAGATTTGAATAATAGAGAAATATTATATATATTAAAGATGAATTTAAATGAGCAAAACTAAAATGAAAAAGCAAGAACTTGAAGGAAATCTGCTAAGTCCGTTACCAGTAGTATTAGTGGGGGCACGAGTTAATAATCATCCAAACTTTCTAGTAATCGGATATATCTGCCCTTTTGATTTTGGGAAGTATATTTTCTTTAGTTTGTATAAGGAACGTTATACACGGATTGGAATTCACGAAAATATGACATTTAGTGTTAATATCCCATCAATAGATCTTTTAACTGAAACAAATATTTGTGGAAATAGGTCTGGTAGGGATTTTGATAAGGGATCTCTTTTTGACATATTTTATGGAGAATTAAAAACCGCACCAATGATTCGCGAATGTCCTATAAATATGGAGTGTGAAGTGACAGAAATCCTGGATTATTATCCTAATGATGGAATCATAGGGAGAGTAGTCAAGTCATATGTGGATCCTAAGTGTTTGATAGAGGATAACCTTGATTGGAGAAAAGTTCATCCAATTATTTGGGCTACGGGCGGTGATTTTAATTTCTACCAGCTTGGGGAACGTGTCAGTAACGAAGAAGACAAAAATGATTAAGAAAAAGTCAACTAAGATATTAATTCTATATGGTAAAAGATAATATATTTCTATTAAGGTATTATCACAGAAGGATCTTCTTTTATTTTATCTAAAACAATTTGAGTCTTAATTTCTTCTACTCCTGGGAGATTACGAAGTCTTTCAATGAGTTCCATTGAATCAGAATGATCAAGACATTTTGCCATAATGAATATTGGATATTCTCCAGTTATTATGTAGGCATATTTGATTTTTATCATTTCTTCTATTTTTTTTTTAATATCCTCTAAAGGGTAAGAAGAATTTACTCGAAGTGATGCCATTACCATTTCGCGATAACCTAAATGACGGCAATCAATAAGTGTAATATATTGCTTAATGACATTTTTTTCTTTTAAGCGATTGATTCGCATTCGAATTGAGGTTGTAGTTAAATCTATTTCCTTCTCGATATCCCGAAGCGATGCTTTAGCATTATTTTGAATAATATTTAATATCTGTTTGTCTAAATCGTCTAATTCTACTATTTCAGGCATACCTGCCATGTTATCACTACAATTTTTTTCATTTTTTAATAATCCTTAAGATTTGCTTAAATTTAGCATAATATTTCTAAATTTCATTTTAAGCATCTCTAAATATAAATAGTATTAAAAAAATATAAACTTTGCGTTCGTGATATTCATTTATAAATAAAACTCTTTTTTGTGCTAAAATCCTAGAGAATTTTTATTCTATGTGATTAATATTTAAATATGAGTTTGCATTTGTGATAATTAAAATAGAAAATCACTTCTTACGTGATAAAAAAAATCAAAAAACGAAACAAAAAATAAGTGAAAGTGAAAAAAATGGCTGATATAACACTTAATGCATTAGGTAAAAAATGTCCAATGCCAATTTTAATGACTAAAAAAGAATTGAAGAAAATGAGTTCAGGACAAACTCTTGAGCTTATCGTAGACGATATTGGAGCATTAAAAGATGTTCCAGCACTTTTAAATAGAACTGGCGATGAACTGCTTGAATCGAGAGAAGATAGGGAACAGATTACATTCATGATTAAAAAAGCATAAAAACTTCAATAGAAACGAGTTAGAGCGATTATGTTAATTTATACAATAATGATTAGCACCGAACCGTATAAATTTGAAGCTACAGATTCCTTGATACAATTAAGTAAAGCTATACTTGAAAAGGGCAATCAAATTAAGGGGATCTTTTTCTATGGGAGTGGTGTCTATAATATAAAAAAAGATATTGAAACAGGTATTACTGTGAGAAATTTACCAAAAAAATTAGAAGAGTTCATAAATGAAAACAAGATTCCGGTTGCTGGATGCACTACATGGATTGGGCTCTGTGGAATGAAAGAGCAATGTTTTATTGATGGAGCGAAAGAGGAGGGTTTAGGTGAACTATCGAATTGGACAGCAGAATCAGAAAAATTAATAATTTTTGGAACGGGAGGCTAAAAAATGATAAAATCAGTAGTTATTATTGTTGATCAATCTCCAGTTGGTAAAAATTCTGCGCGCGAAGCTCTAAGATTAGCAGCTGGTTTTTTGGGTTTAGGAGAAGAGATTGATTGTAAAGTAGTTTTGATGGGAGATGCTGTATACTTTGTAAATAAAAACGCTGATCCAACCGTGGTTGGAGTAGATTCTTTCGAGGAACCATTGGAAATGGGTGACCTTTCAGATTTAGAAATTTATATTCTAGATACTGGTTTAGAGGATGCTGGTTTAACTGAAGCGGATTTTGTTGAATATGAAAATCTTAAGGTTATAGATATCGTTAACCTTGCGAAATTAATCGCAAATGCAGACACAAGTTTTAGATTTTAAGGGAGGGTGGAAAAAATGACAGAGAATTTAAATATAGTTTATCTATACGGATTCAGTCCTAGACATGGTAATGAGTTAAGTCGATTGCTTCCAATTGTTAAAACTCAATCTATTGATGGTGCAAAAATTGGATTCATTTTGATACATGACGGAGTAATAGGCGGTAGTTCAAGAGGAAAAGTTTCCGAATCAATGAAAGAACTTTTTAGTATAAACCTTACTATTTTTGCGATGATTCCAGATTTAAAAGCACGTGGAATATCTCTTGATTATCTCGATGATAAAATCAAACCAATTGAATATAATGAACTCATAGATATATTGGATAATTCACAAAAGATTGTTTCATGGATGTAATAAGTAAGGGCATAAAAGTAAGAAAGCAAATAAATAGAAAATTTTTAAAAATTGAATTGAAAAAAATTGGTCATGGTTAACAATTAGTTAACTCAAATAATTAAAAGTAAAATACAAGATTGAAAAAAAATTTAAAAAAAAGTGAAAAAAATGGCTGAAACAATAAATTTTATTGTAAAGGATAAGTCATTCGAGAAGTTTGCAATGATGGCTATCCTTGGTTCAACAGGTGACGCTATGGATATGAAAATGAATTTTTTCTTTACTTTTTGGGGTTTAAATTTATTAACAAAAAAATTTAAACCTAAAGTTGCAGGAATGCCTACTCCTATGAAAGGTATGGGAGCAAAAATATTTAGAAAAAGGATGAAAAAATTTGGAATTGAAGATCCATGGGGTTTGATTAAGGACGGTGTTGAAAACGGTAATTTGAAGTTATTTCCATGTCAGATGACTATGGATTTAATGGGAATTAAGCATGAAGATATAATGGAAATCGCTGAAGATCCTGTTGGCGCCGCTGCATTTTTAGAAATGAGCGATGGTGGAAGAATAGTTTCACTATAAACAAAATTAAAATTTTTTTTTTTTATTTTATATTTCAAAAAAGGTGATGATAAACGTCTGATGTAGAAGAAGAACCAAGGGAATTTAAAACAGACGAAGATTTTGATAAAGAATTTTTTAAAAATATTGAAAGAAAATCAAATATTTGGCAGTGCATCCAATGTGGGACATGCACAGCGAGTTGTGAAAGTGGTAGATGGACTGCCTTAAAGACTCGTTCTATCGTAAGAAAAGTTGTATTAGGAGACTTATCGGTATTGAAAGATCCTGATATTTGGCTGTGTACTACATGCTATCAATGTTATGAACGGTGTCCGCGTGATGTGAGACCTACAGATGTAATTATGGAATTGCGAAATTATGCTACTAAATTAGGGAATATTTCTCCTAATCATAGAGCTGTTGTAGGTTATTTAAAGAATTATGGACATGCGGTACCGATAAATGATGAGGTAAAAAAACGAAGGGTTGAATTAGGCTTAGAAGAACTACCTCCTACTGCGTTTAAGTTTAAACAAGAGGGAGATGATCGCGATTTAAAAAATATTGAAAAACACATGTTCGATTTACCTCCAGTTAAAGAGGAAAAAAAGGAAGAAGAGGAGGAAGTTTAAAAAATGGTTAAAGAAAACACATTTGCATTCTTTTTAGGGTGTTTGATGCCAAATCGATATCCTGCTATTGAAAAATCAACGAAATTTGTAATGCAAAAACTAGGATATGAAATTTTAGATATGGAAAGAGCTACATGTTGTCCTGCACCAGGAGTCTTCCGATCATTTAATAAAGGTGATTGGATGGTTGCTGCAGCAAGAAATTTATGTATTGCCGAAAAGTTAGATTCTGACATTTTAACTGTGTGTAATGGTTGTTTTGGCACGCTTCAAGAGGTCAATAAACATTTAAAAGAAAACAAAGAGCATAGAGAACTAGTTAATGAAAAATTGAAACTTATTGGTAATTATGAGTTTAGGGGAACGATTGATGTTAGACATGTAGCTGAGGTATTAGGTTATGAAGTTGGACCATGGGGAATAGAAGATGTCATTATTAGAAAAGTTAATGCTCGAGCAGTAATCCATTACGGTTGTCATTTCTTAAAACCAACTAGAATTAGAGAAATTGAAAGTTCTGAAGGACCAACAATTATTGAAGAATTTGTTGAGGCGTTAGGCATAGAATCTGTAAGGTTCAAAGAACAACTTACTTGTTGCGGTGCTGGTGGTGGAGTAAAAGCTTACGATGGAACAGCAAGTATGAGAATTTTTGGAGAAAAAATGAAGAATATTGATGAAGTGAAACCTGATTTTATACTTGACATTTGTCCTTTTTGTCACTTACAATATGAAACGGGTCAAGATTATCTAAACAAAAATAAAAGTTGTAATTATGATTATCCAGTAATTCATCTTTCTCAACTTACTGCTTATTGTATGGGTATGGATCAAGAATTTATTGGTCTTCAATACCAATTAATGGGCAGAGAGTACATTTTTGGAGGAGAAGAAAAAGAAGAGGAGGTAATTTAACTTGACTGTTAAAGAAGGAAAAGTTAAGAAGACTGAACAATTAGGGGAAAAGGTTGAAAGATTGGAAAACGAAGAACCACGAATAGGAGTATTCATGTGTCATTGTGGACATAATATTGCTGGAACTGTGGATGTTGCTAAAGTTGCGGAATATGCTTCGACATTACCAAATGTAGTGAAAGCTGAACATTATATGTTTATGTGTTCCAAACCAGGAGTTCAAATGGTCAAAGATTCTATCGAAGAACTTGGAGTTAATAGAACTGTTGTAGCTTCATGCTCCAAAAATCAGCATGGAAAAACCTTTGCTAGAGCAATTGAAGAGGTTGGATTGAACAAACATCGTCATCAACAGGTTAATGTGAGAGAGTATGACAGTTGGGTTCATCAAAAAGAAAAAGAGAAAGCAACGCAAAAAGCTATGAGATTGGTTGAAGCAGGAGTCAATCGATCAAGAAAATTAGAAGATGTAGAAACAAGAAAAATACCAACGACAAAAGCAGCGTTAGTTATCGGTGCTGGAATTGCTGGTCTCCGATCATCTTATGATTTAGCAGAATTAGGAATTCCTGTTTATCTAGTAGAAAAAGAATCAACTATAGGAGGTCATATGACACGGTTAAATAAAACATTCCCAACTTTAGAATGTCCACAGTGTTCAATATCTCCACTTACTAATGGCGTAGCTAATCATCCATTAATAAAACTTTATACAAATGCTCAAATTAAAAGTGTTGATGGTTCATTAGGGAATTTTGAGGTTGAAATTGAAATAAAGCCAAGATATGTGAAAGATAATTGTACATCTTGTGGCGAATGTGCTGCACACTGTCCTGTAGAATTACCAAGTGAATGGGATATGGGAATGTCTATGAGAAATGCAATCTATAAAGCTTATCCTCAAGCAATACCAGCTACATACATTAGAGATAAAAAAAATTGTATTGAGTGTAATACCTGTATTAACATATGTCCTGTTCAGGCTATTGATTTTTCTATGCAGCCTGAGACAAAAACCGTAAAAGTTGGCTCGATTATCGTTGCTGCAGGATATGATGAATATGATCCTTCTGAAATTGAACCTTATCATTATGGTCAAGAAGGATATGAAGATGTTATTACACAGCTAAAGTTAGAAAGAATGTTATCTCCAACATCACTTACAAATAGTGAAGTATTACGACCATCTGATGGAAAAATTCCTAAATCTGTTGTTATGATCCAGTGTGTAGGAAGTAGAAATGATCAAGTTGGCAATCAATATTGTACTGGTGTATGTTGTAAGTTTGCTATAAAAAACGCTCGTATTATCAAAGAAAATTACCCTGATACTAATGTATCTATATGTTATATAGATATTAGGACCCCGGGATTAAATTTTGAAGAATTATATAAATCTGCTCAAGAGATTGGAGTAAGATTTATTCGCGGAAGACCATCTGAAATCATTAAAGATCCAATTTCAGGTGATTTAAGTGTAATTGTTGAAGATACATTAACTCAAACTCCTTTAAAATTAAAAGCTGATTTAGTTGTACTTTCTGCTGCTATGGTTCCTCCTGAGGGAATTGGTCCACTTGGTTCGAAGCTTCATATTCTAAGATCAAAAGAAGGTTTCTTAAAAGAATTTCATATAAAAATGAATCCTACCTTGAGTAGTAAGGGAGGAATTTTCTTGGCGGGTGTAATACAAGGACCAAAAGATATATCTGAGACTGTTGCTCATGCTGGAAGTGCTGCGGCTTTAGCAGCGGCTCCATTGGTAAAAGGATATATCGAAAGAGAAATGTTAATTCCTTCAATTGATTATGATTTATGTGTAAAATGTGGACTTTGTAAAACTATTTGTGCTCCGGCAGCAATAGATATAGATGAAAATGGAATTCCATCTGTAAATGAGGTGGCATGTAAGTCTTGTGGTATGTGTATGCCTGTTTGTCCTACAGGAGCAATTCAGTTAATCAATTTTAGAGATGAACAATTATTAGATGAAATAATTGCCGTTTCTGGCGGAGGTGCTATTTGCGAATGACTGAATGTGAAGTAGTGGATGAAGAAATTCAAGGAAAGATTCAGGATGTGGTTGTTTTCATGTGTAACGAATGTGGACAAGGTTCTGCTAATACTGCAGGTGTAGCACGAATGAAATATGATCCGGCAATAAGAATAATAAGAGTTCAATGTACTGGTCAAGTCGGTCCTATTCAGATCATGGATGCATTAAATAATGGGGCAGATGCTGTTGCTTGTGTTGGATGCTGTTTAGGAGCTTGCCACTTTTTTAATGGAAATATACTTTCAATGCATAGAATTAAACTCATGAAAAAGTTATTTAAAGAGTTAGGATATAGCGATCAATTCATTAACCAGTATACATCTAGGGCAGCAGAAGGCGAAACAGCTGTAGGAGATTTTGAAGACATTGTAGAGAGATTATCAAATGCAATTAAAGATGAGGGGACGATAAAAGATGGATGTTAAAGTATTTCAATTTAATGGTTGTAATAAGTGTTATAACGAATCTTTACTTCTAAAGCTTGATCCTAGCTATAAAGTACAATTTATTGCTAATCCTCAAAATTGGAAAGGAGAAAAAACTCAAGTTGCTGTAATTACAGGATACCTATTACCACATAATAAGGAAAATCTGGAAAGAATTAAAGCTAACTCAGAAAAAGTTATCGCATATGGAAATTGTACAAGTATGGGAGGTATTTTTGCATTAGCAAATCAACATGGTCATGAAATCTCACCCCTAAAAAACTTAATTGATAATCCCATAAACATTAATGGATGTTTAGGAGAAATTGAGGAACTAAAAACTGCAATTAACGGAGAAAAACCATCGAAACTTAGAACTCTCTGTGAAGTGTGTAATCGTAGGGCAACATGCGAATATCTAGATACAGTTCACCGGCAAATTGAATTAGTTGATAACGAAACCTGCTTTAATGATTTAGGATTTCTATGTATTGGATTTATTGCTAAAGAATGTCAAGAACGATGTATTGATTATAATACACCCTGCAGAGGTTGCAAACCTATGGTTGAAAGGTCTGGTATCAGAATGCTAGGAATGTTTGGTACTC
The DNA here is from genome assembly GCA_016839585.1 of Promethearchaeota archaeon. GTDB lineage: Archaea > Asgardarchaeota > Lokiarchaeia > Sigyniarchaeales > SOKP01 > Loki-b32. The sequence goes on along the minus strand of JAEOTZ010000050.1, from coordinate 20,498 downwards.
TTATGGGAAACATTGAAGTGGCTACTGAACACTCTGAAAAGGGAGCAACTGATAAACTTGCAGACGAAGAGGATGATGTGACTAAAAGCCTCCCGGATATCCTTGGAAACTTTTTTAGATTTTCATTAGCTACATCCGGTTTGCCTAAAGGAAGGATTGAATCTTCAGGTAAACTATTAGAAGATGTATTTATTGGAAGATTAATTGAGGAATTGCCATTAATTACAGGATTATTAGGAGGGGATAAATCGATTTTATTAACTCTCAAAATAATTGAACCATACGAAAAAGCAAATCAAATTGAAATAAGTGAGGAAACAAAGAAATATCGTGAAGAATTGTTAAAATTAGAAAAAGAATTACAGAAAGCAATTGAAATGCATGATGCAAAACAGTATGAAAAAGTAACTAATGAAATTCGGAAAATTGCCGGTAATATGAATTTATCAAATGTCTTTTTTGGTGGATTCAAATCGCAAATTAAAGAGGAAGATAATTTTGATAATTATAAAACCCATATTTTTGAACTGGTTGAGGGAACCTATAAGAATGGTTTTGTAGAATATAGCATAGATTCTAATGGGATAATTAAAGAAATTAAAATTAGAGAGGGATAATAATGAGTTTTGAGTTATTAAACAAAGAAATTATTGATGTTGGGTTATGTCAAGGCTGTGGATTATGTGCAGGTTCATGTAAACATATTGAGATGGAAGTACTACGTCCAATATTAAAAGATTATTGTATCCTTGAGAGAAATGGTCAGTATTGTGGTAAATGCTATCAAAGCTGCCCTCAAGTTATCCAAAAACAGTTTATACAAAAACAACCTAAAGGCATTTATTCCCTGAGAAGTAAAGATCCTAAGATTTTGGCAAAGGCAGCTAATGGTGGTTTTGTTACAACAATAGCTAAAAATCTTTTAGAGGAAAAAAGTCTTACTGATATAGTAATGGTCCAAGATATTGGTGATAAACCTCAAGCAGACAAAGTATCTGATCCTAATGAAGTTATAGAAAAAGCAGGAGTTGTTTATGGTCGTTCGGGAGTTCTCGAAAAATTGGTGGACTTAATGGGTGAAACATTTGAACCAATAGGAATAGTTGGAGTTCCATGTGAAATGAGAGGTGCCGCCGATTTAGAGACCCAAATGAATAGAGAAATTTTGAAGATAGGTTTATTTTGTAATTCTCATATGAGAACAGAACAAACCGATATGGGTTTAATTTGTTCACCTTGTTGTAACGGTTGCCCTTCAGGTGTTAATGCCCAAGGATATATATCATTGATAAGGCAAGGAAAAAATCAAGAGGCAGTAGATTTAATTCGTGAGAATAATCCACTGCCTTCAATTTGTGGTAGAATTTGTACTAATGAATGCGAGCATGGTTGCACCCTGATTGGTGACGATCACCCGGTAGCTATTCGTGAATTGAAAAAATTCGTCACTGAGTGGGAAATGAAGCATGGTGATAAAAATAGTGTAAAAACAAAGGGAAAATCTAAAAAGAATGGTAAAAAAATAGCAATTATCGGTTCTGGACCAGCAGGATTAACTGCCGCATATTATTTGGCAAAGTTAGGATATGCTCCAAAAATTTTTGAAAAAGCCGATCAAACAGGAGGTATGTTGAGATTTGGTGTTCCACAATTTAGATTGCCAAACTATGTATTGGACTATGATGTTGAAATGATAAAAAATGCAGGTGTTGAGATTCAACTTAATAAAGCATTAGGACCTGAGATGACAATAGCAGATCTAAAAAATGATGGTTTTGAAGCTATATTCATTGGTACAGGTCAATATAAACCACGAACACTTCATTTAGAAGGAGAAGATCTCCCTGATGTTCATGTTGCTATTAGATTTCTTATTGATAGAAAATATCGCTATTGGGAAAAAAAAGAAGAATTCAAGGGAAAAACCTTAGGTATCATTGGGGGTGGTCCGGTTGCAGTTGATGTTGCACAAACTGCCCTCCGATTAGGGGCTGATAAAATTCATCTTGTTGATATCATGTCAGAAGAACAACTTGAATTAGTTTTGAAAGATATTCCAGAAAATGAATTTAAATACATGCAATATCACTTTTCAACTTCAACATCTAAAATTACCCAAAATAAAGATGGTAAATTAGTGTTAAATTGCCACAAAACAGAATGGAGTTCACCTGATGAGAATGGTAGACGATCGTTAAATATAATTGAGGGTTCTGAGTACGAAATTCCAATCGATTCAATTGTTATAGCAGTTGGTCAAGCTGTAGATTTTGAACTTATTGATGATGCGACTGATAACAAGTTAGAAAAAGAAAGAAATAAAATCAAAATAAATGAAATTACTTTTGAAACTAACATACCAGGAGTTTTTGCTGGTGGGGATATAATTAACAATTCAAAAGCAGTAGCAATCGCAGCGATTGCTCACGGAAAGGAAGCTGCAATTTCAATTGATAAATTTTTAAAAGGTAAAGATATGATAGCCGGTCGGTATAAACAAGATAAAATGTTCTTTACTGGTCCAAAAAAACCTCCAAAAGATTATTCATTAAAGCCGGAGACTTTATTAGAAGCTACAGAAGAGATTCAGTGGAGTTTTGATGAAATTGATCAGATGTTCAATGAAGAAATGGCATTACAAGAAGCACGTCGTTGTTTAAGCTGCAATCACTTCTGTTCACATTGCCAGGATTTTCCAGCAATTTATTCCGATTTAACTGCTGGTGAGGTTGGTTCTCAAAAGGGCTACACGACGGTAGTAGCATGGACTGACAGAGGTAAAGAAATTGTAGAAAATGCTATTAAAAAAGGTTTATTTGAAGAAGGAAAAGTGAATAAGGATGAATTGAATAAAGCTATTAATCTTAAATCAAAAAGAGAACTTTTAACTTTTGTAAAAGCTCCAAGGCAACAAGTTCTAGATTATATCACCCTTCAAGGACCAAGCACCATAAGCGATATGGTAAAAAATTTAGAGTTGGAGCCTAAAAAAGTACGATATGAGGCACTTCGATTGGCTCAATTAATGCAGGTTGAAATGAAGGTTGAACCAGGTATGGATGAACCAATATTTACTTTAATGTGTGATTAAAATTAAAAAAATTAAGAGGTAAAAATTATGAAATTTGATATGGAATTAAATGTCTGCGGATTAGTATGTCCTGTTCCTGCTTTAAAAACTAAAAAACAACTCATGAAAATGAGACCGGGCACAGTTTTAAAAGTAATTACTGATTACAAGCCAGCATCTGAGAGCGTTCCTAGAGATTTAGCTAAAACAAAACATAAGCATCTCGGAACAGAATTCATAGACGATGATGAACAGTGGTATATATATTTCGAAGCAGTTAAATAAAAACTAAACGTAATTAATATTCTTTTCTTTTTTCTTTTTATATGATTTATAGAAAATAAAATCAATTTATTTAAATTAAAATAAATCAATCTAATTATGAGTGAGAATTTAGATAATTTTGGCGATAAATTCCAGCAAAAATCTAAGTATTATAGAGGTAAATTACCTAAACATTATTTAGATTGGGCATATAAACCAAAAACATATAAAACTTTTCCAAATGCTATTAAGAAGATCAAATTACCTAAACCAGATTTTAACGAGAAAATAAGCTTTTGGAAGACGATACAGAATCGCCATTCTACTCGCGAATTTAAAGATAAACCACTGACTTTGATGGGAATGAGCTTACTTTTATTCGGGATGTCAGGACTTACAAGAATTTTTCCACAATATGCTTTTCGTACTACTCCATCTGCTGGAGGGCTTTATCCTATAGAGACTTATCCGGTTGTAAATAATGTTGATAATCTTAAACAAGGAGTTTATCATTATAATATTCCTGAACATGCCCTTGAGTTATTAAAAGAAGGAGATTTCCGTCATGATGTAACTGAAGGGGCTTTAGGGCAAGAAATGACATACAACTCTGCTATAAACTTTATTTGGACTGCTGTGATTGAAAGATCAAAATGGAAATACTTACAGAGATGTTATAGATACATTTATATGGATTGTGGTCATATTGGTCAGAATTTTTACTTAATTGCTGAAGCATTAGGACTTGGAGCTTGTACAATTGGTGCAATTTATGATGATGAGTTAAACAACTTGCTGAATATTGACGGCCTAAATGAGACTGTTGTTTATATTGGAGTTGTTGGGAAAAATATTGAGTCAATTGAATAATATTATATTGAATTTAAAGAAGCTCTTTGATGTAAGCATCCCAAAATTTCACAATTTATACTATTATGATAAATTAAAAAATACAAAATTGTAGGTAATTTACTGAATATGCAATAATTAATTATTTATTAATTATTTATTTCTAACAAATACCAATCATCATTTAAGAGAAGAATTACAGAAATGAAGATTATAGTTTTAAATGGAAGCCCTAAAGGTGATCTAAGTGTTACTATGCAATATATCTTATACATTCAGAAAAAATTTCCCCAGCATGAATTAAAAATCTTAAATGTAGCTCAGCAAATTAAACATCTTGATAGGGATCAAGAAAAATTTTACGAGATTATCGAAGAAATTAAAGCATCAGATGGAATCATTTGGGGGACTCCTGTATATGTTTTACTTGTACCATCTCAATATAAACGATTCATTGAACTTATTACTGAAAGAAATGCCAAAGGTGCTTTTAAAGATAAATATACTGTAGCTTTAACGACCTCAATTCACTTTTTTGACCATACAGCTCATAACTATTTGCATGCTATTTGTGATGATCTCGAAATGAAGTACGTAGGAAAATTTTCTCCTGATATGAATGAATTATTCAGATCTGAAAATAGAACTAAGTTAATTCATTTTGCAAAAAACTTTTTTTATGCAATTGAAAATAATATACCCACCTCCAAACATTTTCCACCTCTTAATTACCGGAATTTTAGTTATAACCCGAATAAGATAGAGGTTAAAAAAAATAAAATTAGTACTGAAGGTAAAAAGATCCTTATTATAACAGATTCAACTGATGATAGGACAAATTTAGGGAAGATGATTAACACATTTCGCAATTCATTCACTGAAAATATTGAAATTATCAATATTTATGATATTAATATTAAAGGAGGATGTCTTGGTTGTTGTCAGTGTGGGTATGATAACCAATGTGTTTATAAAGAGAAAGACGAGTTTATGGCTTTTTGGAACCAAAAACTTAAACCTTCAGATATTTTGGTTTTTGCTGGAAATATAAAAGATAGATATTTATCTTCACGATGGAAAATGGTTTTTGACAGAGCTTTTTTTAATAATCATGTTCCAACTTTAATAGGAAAGCAAATTGCCTTTATTATTTCGGGTCCTCTTAGTCAAATTCCAAATATTAAACAGATCTTTCAAGCGTATTTGGAGTCTCAAGGATCTAATTGTGTTGATTTTATCACCGACGAATTTGGGGATTCTGCTGAAATCAATTCGGTGCTTCAGAATTGTGCTCACCAACTAATTCGTTTTTCTAATTCTAATTATATACAACCTGAAACTTATCTTAGTGTAGGTGGAAAATTACTTTTTCGTGATGCTGTTTATAGTAGACTTCGATTAATATTTCGGGCAGATGATAAGTATTATGAAAAACAGGGATTCTATGATACGTTTCCACAAAATGATGAAATGGCAAAAAAAATGAATGAGCAGCTTATACCAGTAATTGAAAATAATGAAAAATTTAGAAAGAAATTTTATTCTATGATTAAAGAGGCAATCGTTAATCCATTAAAAAGTATTGTAGCTCATCCTGATAAATAAATTGATTGAATAATAAAAAAATAAAAAATTTTTTATATTATATTTAGACTAAGGATATCTAAGAATCCATGGGACTTCGATGGATATATTTAAATTAACAAAAATTCCAGCATAGAGTGCCAAGAATGAAATTCGAAAACTTAGAGTTGCATTATTAGTAAGTAATGCTGGTACATGCGTAGGATCAATGAGGACCGTGAGATTTTTATCTTTCGTTGTAGAAAAAGAACTAAATTCAAAATAATGGACCCCTGTTAACTCACCTATTTTTGTATTATCAGGAAGGTCAAATGGCAATGTGTGAGACGTATTTACAGTGTAAACACTAACATCAAGATTAACATCATGAATTGCATAAATTCCCTTATTTTGCACATCAAAAGTTATCGTAATATTTACAGTATCATCAGAAAGATCTGGGTATGGATTTCCCTCATAAAAACCTGGTACGAAACTCTCATGGAGATCAACTGATATATTTGCACCGCTTACAATAATACTTAAAATATAGAAAGCAAATGCGATATTGGCTAAAGTTCCGATAGCACGGAAGAAAGTACTGGCTTTAAATTGACGTTTAACTTTAACATGATATTCCTTTTTCCTACTTAATTCTATAGTTCTGATAATATGTTCTAAAGCTTTGATCCCGGCAGCTGCTAAAAGTAACCATGCGATTAGTTGCAACCCCAGAAGTACTTTGATATTTTCTATTTCGATACGATATTCCCCAAAAGTTTTTCCTACAGCAAAACCACCAAAAATGTAAAAGAGATAAATACCAGAAAAAATTGAATCAATTATACCCATAACGCTATTCGCTACTGTGTCTTTAGGAAATGTGTGTTTTAAAACTGCAATAACAGTACCTATAGCTCCAATAACTATAAGAAAAATAATGAAACTTGAGCTAAATTCCATAATTCCAATATCAGAAAGTACATTAATAAGAATAATAGGGAGAACTAAGTAGAATACTGCTTTTAGTGTCCCATATATAATCATTTCTTTGATTTGAATTTTCATTTACTCAAACCTCTTATCATTTATTAATTAGATTAGCTTCTTAATTGATGTTTTGTAATAATAACTAGTTAGTGGAAATTATCATTAATAAATAGATCTATTAAAAATATGGAAATTTTCCCCCTAAATTTTAACTCTAATTAAATTTTTTAGCTTAACTTTCTTTATTATTTTTACAATATACATAAAAGATTTGTTATAATTCATGGAATCAATGAATAATCTTTTTAAAAAAGCTATTAAATCTAAAAATTCGGAAGAAATTAATGAATTTCTAATTGAATTAAGTAAAGATCCAGAAAAAGAATATCTTGCATTTTTAAACTATTTCATTGATAATATTAACCTCCCAATTTTTGAAAAAATTAAGATAAATTTAATTTTTGCATTGGGCGAAATTGGAGAAAAAGTCCAATTGGATGAGAGATATCTCAAATTCTTAGAAGAAATATATTACAAATCTGATAGGTGGGTAAGAAATGAAATAATTCAGGCAATAGATAAAATTTCAAGAAAATCAGAATTGCCAGGATATCACCTTCAATTGATAAGATTTTCATTAATAGATGATTATGAACCAGTTGTTATTAATTCTTTAAAGATTTTACTTGGTTTACAAAATCTTCCTAATTTTATTTTGAAAAATATCATACAAATTTTAAAATCTAAAAATTCTGAAATTATTCGGGAATGTTCCTTAATTTTACAAAAATTTGTTCACGATTCAAATCAATTATTTTTCCTATTAAATGATTCAGAGATGTATAAAAGTATTAAAAAAAGAACAATTCGATCTTTACTAATAGCTTATTTTAAATCAGTTATAAACCTAGAATCTTTCAAAAAAAAGATAGAAAACGCTAATTGGGATAAGGATTCTAAAGAGATATACATTAAAGAAATTGATACTTATGAAAGAATTTTGCTAAAAAATCTATAATTTAATAGATTTATTCATATTTTACAAGAATATCATCTAATTCTTCATAAGAAAAAATTATTTCATTAAATATTTTTATTAAAAATTTTATTATTTCTCTCGGATTACCATTGGACTCATTGAATATATATTTTAAAACTTTTTCATTTAAAGGATAATAAGAATCTGGATTTTCCTTAAGAAATTCAACATAATTTATATTTTCGAGGAATTGCTCCATTGCTTTCTTATAAAATTGGAACATATCTCGTTCATCCAATCCTAACAGAAATAGAGGTTCCTTTAAGAAAAATAAGAGTTTTCTATTCTTTTCTTCAATCATTTTTTTTATTTCTTCAAATGAATCAATTGATTTTAGGGTAATAATAGTTCTTATTCCATGTATCTTCTGTAAATTGAGAATTTTATCAAGTATTTTTTTAGCAGTCCTAATTTCGGGTAAAGCTCGATTTTGCGTTCCATAAAGCCAACTTGGATCAAAAACTTCTTCAGTCTCATCTGTTTCTTCTTCAGCAGCCTTCATCATAGAGAGAATTTTTTCAAAATCGTCAATAAAAAGTACGCTTCCTAATTTGGAATTCTCAATAAGAATTTTCAACATTAAAAATGAATTAACTTCTTTCCTTAAATCATGTGTTAAATTTAATCTTGATAATTCTCTTACATCCATTAATTCTCCAAGAAGCCATCTTTCAGCATCAATTTTTTTATAAGGATCTAATTGATGAGCTGTAATTGCATTTATTACATCTGTTAATGCAATTTCATCATCAAACTTTGATGACCAATTTTCACAAGCAGTTTTTCTTACTTTACTTATATCAGCTACATGAAAAAATCCAAATTTTCTTTCTAATGCACCCCAACTATTACACAATTGATTTGCGATATATCTTAATGGTTCAACTCCCAAATTTTCAATAAATTCTGAATATGTATTGTAATAGAATTTCTTATATACATTCTCTAATGAAATATATACAGTATTATGATAATATAATTTATTTTTTAGTGTCCAATATAAATGTGTCTTTCCAATTCCTACTTCTCCAATAATAGGTAAGATAAAATTCTCGTTATTCTCAATTATATTTATTATTGATTCTAATAAATCCTGTCTTGATTGAACTAGACTAAGCTCTTCCTTAAACTCACCTGTAGATACAAATTTTTTGAAAGGGGAGCCAAGAATTTTCAAGAAATACAATAACTTTTGTCTGGTATTTTCGAAAAGTAGCATCTCAGTGATTCATAAAGATTTAAATTTTTAATTTTTATATTATGTAGTCTTAAGTGACTCTATACCTAAAATTATTACGAATTCAACTACTCGGTCATCTACATTAGCTAAAGGTTCAAAACTTATATTAAGATCCTCTTTTTGGTCTCGTCCTACAATTAAACAATCATAAAAGACAGGATCACCTTTATCATTAATTACAACTCTATCAGCAACTAGCATCCCATTTCTAATTAAAGCAACTGGATTTTTAAGAATTTCACCTTTAAAAAAATCAAGATGATTAATTCCTTGTTTAAAATCATTTAAATATAATCCTGCAGTGTGTAAAAGAGTAATTGTAAACGGAAATGCATCAGAGAATTGTCCTTCGCTATAAAGTTCCATAATATCATTTGGTATTAAAACACAATACTCCAAGGCAGAATCCTCCAGATTTTCCCAGGAGAAATCAGATTTCCTCGAATAAGCAATCTTATTTTCAGATATATCTTCAAATCCAACTAATAAACCTTGAGAAATATTAATTCCTTCAGATTCTGTAATTTTTATATTATCTGAAAAGATAATTGAGTCTTTATATTTTGAAATAATTGAACCTGTAAATTCTCCAATAATTTTAATTTTATTTATAGAATCGTATAAGATAATTTTATCTGTGTTATTCATTATCAGTACATTTATGATGATATATCGTATATAAAATATTATGAACTCTGAATGTTACAACATTAATCTTATATATTAAACTTTCCATATAATTTTAGGTAGAATATATTTAATTAATAAGCAAATTTCAAAAAAATGGGCTCAAGAATCCTTTATCAAAACATTTCGGAGTTATCAAAAACAGATTTATTACAAAGAGCACAAGAATTCATTTTTTCCACTGGGTTAAATGATGGAGCATCTCAATTGTGTAAAGCTAATATGAAATATGGAATAGCACAATTTCAAATTATTCAAGAGAGATATGGATTTGAACCTAAAACAACGTTTATTTCTTCACCAGACGAGACAATTTCAAGAAATAATTTTCGATGGAACTCTGGTTTAGGATATGGAGGAAGATTAAATTGGGGATCTGGCAAGGAAAAATTGATATTTCTTAATATAAAACCTAATTGCTGTGGAATACTCATTGGAGGTATAAATGAGGTTCCAGATCCATATGAAATAATCAAAAAGATCGATGATATAAAATCTAAAGAACTTTACCATAATGATATCCTAATCAATTGGGATTATGGAATATCTAATCATTTTATTAATTGTTTAGAAACAAGAAATCTATCAGATATAGACATTCCTCCTTATATAATTATGATTCATGGATCTGCTCCGGAATTTAGAGATGATAAATATGGGATAGGTCTTTATGTAGATAAATCGAAAACCTTAAAAGAAAAAGCAATTGAAGAAGATACTAAATTTGGAAAGCAATTCATTTTATTAGACACTGATGCAACGGAATATTCAAATTTTAATAATAAAGCTCTAGAATTTTCAAGTAAAAAAAGAGAAATTATAGCTGATAACTTGTTTGATTATGGCTATAAGGTTATTTGTAATCAACCCCATCAATTTCTAAAAGATTATAATAATATGTATTTAGGAAGCAATTGTACAGACACTAATTGTGAAATTATAACCTCTAATATATTTCCAACGACTCTTAGGCCAGATATTGCTGCTTATCTATTTAAAGGTAAAAAAAATTTAACTGAAACAACATTAAGGAATATAAATCTTTTAGACAGAGCAGAAAAATTAGAACTTTTAGATTTATTACAGAATTCGGATATATTACCTCACGGAGGTGGCTATCTTTTGTCTGATATTGTAGAAGTTCAAGATGTACTTGAATATAAAGATCAAAGATATTTTGTTACTTCTTTAAAATCAAATATAAGTAGATTGAAAATTATTAGAAATGTTAGAGAATTACAATTTGAGTATAGAGGGCGTGATATAATTCTCAAAACAATCCAATTGGACCTTGGAGAAATTATTGCTCGCTTGAATCCTTTATTCTCCTTAAAATTATAAGTTTAAAAAAAGAAAAAAAAAGAAAAATCTCATAACTTTTATTCAACTTTGGCACCGGAAGGCAAATCTTTATCCGGTGTTAGTATAGATACTTTATCACCTTCCACAGCAGCAAGTAGCATACCTTGACTTAAAATTCCTCTTAATTTTCTTGGTTCTAAATTAGTTAAAATAACAATCTTTTTACCAATTAATTCATCAGCTTTATAGTGTTCTGCTAATCCAGCTACTAATGTTCTTTTTTCAGTTCCCAGATCAACAGAGAGTTTATATAGCTTATCTGCTTTTGGAACTTTTTCAACTTTCTCAACTAAAGCAACCCTTATATCTAATTTTTTAAATTCTTCATAAGAAACCAAATTTTTAACACCTTGTTTTTCTTTATTCTTTCTAATTCGACTTAGTTCTTCTTTTAATTCACTTATCTCTAATTTTTGGAAAATTGGCATTGGAACTTTAATTTTATGCCCTTGTTTAAGAGCATTCTCATTTATACTATTCCATGACAATTGATTTAATTTTTCTGGAATATTTAAATAATCTAGAATTTTTACAGATGTATCAGGAATGAATGGAGCTAATAAAATTGCCAAGGCATAAACAGCTTGGGCACATAAATTAAAAACATGTCCAGCAACATTTTTATCTTTTTTTATCAAATGCCAGGGTGCCTTATTATTTAGGTAAACGTTTCCATCTCTTCCAAAATTAACAATTTCTCTTAACGCTCTTCTCAATTCAAAATTGTCTAATAATTCACCTACTAAATTGCCTATTGATTTTAACCTAGTCACAAATTCTTTATCAAGATCATCAAATCTTATCCTATTAGGAATTGTACTTTTGAATTGTTTATTTAAAAACGTCAATATTCGATGGATAAAATTTCCAATAACATCATTTAAAGTCTTGATGTTATTGGCAAATTCAGACCAAAGAAATGATGTATCACTTTTTTCAGGTCTATTATAAATCAAATTAAAACGCCAATAATCTAGTGGAGCTAATTCTAGTGCTTCATCAATCCATATTCCAACTCCTCTAGATTTTGAAAATTTATCATTTTCATACATTAAAAATTCAGTAGATGAAACATTGTAAGGTAGGACTAATTTCTCTTTCTCGGTTTTATCATCATTGTAAGCTATTAATAAGCCGGGAAATACAATTAAATGAAAAATTATATTATCCTTTCCAATAAAATATACTGTTTTTGTATTATCATCTTTCCAAAAGTAATCAAATTTCTCTGGTTGATTAATGATTTTATCTGCCCATTCCTTTACAGCAGAGACATAACCTAAAACAGCTTCAAACCATACATATATTGTTTTATCATCAGCTCCTTTAAATGGTGCCGGAATACCCCATTCTAAATCTCTCGTAATTGCTCTTTCAGGAAGTCCTTCTGCAATACTATTTAAGCACATCTGCCTTGCATTTTGAGGGATGATCTTGTTATCTTCTATTAACTTTTTCAAACGATCTTGTAATTTTGGAAAATCCAAATACCAATGCTTTGTCTTTCGAATTTCAGGAGTATTATCACATATCACACATCGAGGTTTTTTTAATTCGAGAGGTGTTAATAACTTTTGGCAGTTATCACATTGATCTCCTCGCGCATCTTCAAAACCACAATGCGGACATATCCCTTCTACAAATCTATCTGGGAGAAAGAGATTATCTTTTTCACAATATAGTGATTCAATCTCTTTTTCTAAGATATATCCATTTTTTTGAACATCAAGATAAAACTCTTGAACAAATCTAATATGAGTAGGATTATGGGTGATTGTATAATTATCATACGAAATTTTCCATTCTTTAAACAAATTTTTAGTGATTTCATGGTTTCTCGTAGCTAATTCTTCCACAGCTACATTCTGCTGTTTAGCAGCTACAGCTACAGGAGTTCCATGGGAATCTGAACCTGAAACAAAAACAACTTCATCTCCTTTTAATCTGAGATACCTAGCGAATATGTCTGCAGATAAAACACTTCCAATCATAGTTCCTAAATGTGGAATAGCATTCACATAAGGCCATGCTGAAGTGATGACCCATTTAGTTTTGTTAGTCGTAGTCAATTTAAACTCACCTCTCAGTTCTGATTAATAAAAAGAAGGATCTCTTAAATATTTTAAATAAATGAAATTTAAAATGATTTAGTCAAATGCAATTTTAGCACCACAATATCTGCAAGCTTTGATTTCATTTTTCATTTTTTCAAGACATGGTTCATGATAATAAGAATGACAAATTTCACATTGATAGACTTTAAAATCTCCTAAAAAGATACTATGGCAATATGAGCATGATAGATCGATTCTATCTACATTTTCTTCTGGAATTAATAACATCTTTGTAGTTTGGTTTATATTATCCTCTAATATTGTTATTTTTTGAGCACTGTCAGCTTTTTCTTCTACTAGTTTTAGTGTAGATTTTGGCAATTCTAACAAAAAAAAACAAAAGGGACATCGAAATACTTTTTCGGTATATTCCGTTTTTTTTGCCCACATTGCAGCACAAGACAGATGCATAGGTTTACCACATGATGTGCAATATCTTCCTTCTGAAAAGAAGTCTGATCCTGTTATGGGAGCTTTAAGTGAATGGCATATTTGGCATTTCTGTTGACTTCTATCTTTTCCACTCATCATTAAACTAATTTCTAAGACAGTAGGTCTTCTCAAAGGAAGGGCAATTTCACTAATCAAGGGGGGAATTTTATCTTGCTTATCAGGAGAAAAGTAATCTATTTCATCTTTTAATTCTTTTTTTGAAGCGTAAGATTTTCCAGCATTTATTAGTTCTTTTGAATTATTGAAAAAGTCAAATTTTCCCTTCGTAATCTTAGTTATTCTTTCTAATATACTCAATTGGTAATCTTGTGTCATTCCTAATTGGCAAACATCGATATATATTCCCAATCCTTTAGCAATATTAATAATTTGTTCTATCTTTACAGGATCAATTTGTAATTTATTATCACTTATTATGAAAATCCTTGGCACTTTACCACTTATTTTTCGCATTTCTTCAATAAGCATTTGCATAGCAAAAGCTAATCCGTCATGTAAACGTCCTTTACCTGAGATTTGAATTTTTGTCAAAGATTCTAATAATTTATCTGAATTGTAAGAAAAGGAGATTACCATTTTAGGAGCTTCCCCAAAAGTCAATATCGAAATCCTATCTTTTAAATCAATTGATAATTTGGATTGAATAAAATTTCTAGCTGTCTGAAGTTCAACTATAAGTCTATTAGGTTTAAAGTCTCTTCTTAACATAGACCTTGAAGTATCAAGAAGAAGGATTGTATCCTCTATTTTAAAGTCATGCAAATTTTTTTCGATACCATTATTTAAATAAGAATTAAATTAGGAAAATTTTGTTTATTTATAATTTAAATAATTATAACCAAATAATGTGTAAATTTTGATAGCATCAATATAATCTTGAATTTCGATATTCTCATTTATTGCATGCATTTCATTAGCACTTCCAGGCCCAAAATGAATAGTTTTTTCACAATATCCACTATTACGATAAAAATGGGCATCGGTTGCTCCTGGAGCAATGAAAAAGAAAGATTCTCTATTATAAACTTTTTCTACAACTTCCTTTAATTTTTTTACCATTTCGGATTTATGATATTCTTTCCAGATTGAAGATGGTCCATCATGATAAATTTCTAAAGAGACAAAAACTTCCTTTGGAACATCTGAAGATATATCTTGTACTTCAAAACCAATATGGTCTATTAATTTTTTTAAACCTTCTAAAATCATTCCTGCTGTTTGTCCGGGTAATAGTCTAAAGTCAATGATCGCTTCACAGTGATCGGGAATAACATTTTCTTTAATACCACCTTCAATCATATTTAAACTCTTAGTAAATAAGGTTAGTGATTTCATTATGTTTCGTAATAAAGGCTGATCATTATATATACGATTAAAGATTTCTTCATTTGGAAAAACTTTATTAATCAATTTCTTTAGTTCCTCTAATGAAAGTGGTGGATCAACTTTTGGAACAAATTCATCCAGGGTATCTAAATTTTCTATTATTTTACTCATCATATAGATGGCATTTTCACCCATAAAAGGTACCATAGAATGAGCTGATTTTCCATTTGTTATTACTTTTATTAGAAGATGACCTTTTTCACCAAAAATTATTGTTTTTGGGAGTGGAGATAGTCCACTAGGTTCTCCAATTAAAACAAAATCACATTTAATTGATCTTGGTTTTAGAATATTTTCCAAACACCACCCTGTTCCTAATGTACCACCCGTTTCTTCGTCTGCAACTGCGTTTACAATTAAATTTCTTGATGTCTTAATCCCAATTTTTTCCAATATTGTTAATGATATCACCATCGCCGCTAATGCTGCTTTCATATCCACTGTCCCTCTCCCATACATATACTTTTTACGTTTAATAAACGCAGAGAGAGGAGGATATTTCCATTCCTCTTCAATTCCAGGAGGAACTACATCCATATGTGCATTATATAAAAGATTCTTTCCCTTGAAATTATCATTAAGAAAAGCGATTAAATTTGCTCTATTGTCTCCAAAGGGAAAAATTTCACAACCTATACCTACGTCCTTTAAATATTTTTCAATTTTTAAGGCAACATTTTTTTCATTTCCAGGAGGATTATAGGATTCTGTTGCTATTAATTCTCTTAAAAAGGTGATGTAATCTTCCCTATGTTTATCAATTTCATTTAAAATTTTTTCTTCAGTCATATAACCTTTAATAATATTGATCTCTTAATTGAGTTTTTGTTATATTGTGAAACTTTAGAATATTTTGATATAACTTAAAACAAATTAAAAAATTTAAAAAATTTAGGAAATTTTAATATTTTTAATTAATTTAATAATCAAAAATTAGATATTACAGTTGATTTATTGATTCGACGTAAAAAAGAAATAAAGCTTATTTTTGTCGTAGTATTTTTCATAAGTTTAATATTTATAACTAATATACAAATTCTAACCAATTTAAATTTAGAAGAAAATAATAATTTTGAGAATAAAGAAATAGAAACCTTACCTTTAAGTAGTGATATAGATGAAACATTCATTGGTGCTGGAGACGATCAAAATGTTCGAATTTATACAAGTAATACGTCTGAAAATACCAATGATAATCAGGAGTATTTTGAAATTCCAACACTCTCTTCACCAGATATGTATCTTACGTCTGGAGATTTTAATTTTACATTTCAAAATAATTATACAACAGAGTATATTATAGAAGATGATAGTGCCCTTTATGCAGAGGATTTTATCTCTTATACATTTAATCCTAGCACATCATACTCCGGTATAAATATTAATATTGGAACATATATAAGTGGAAATTTTAATTATTTAACAGATGATGATGTAGATACAAGTTATAAGATTGAAGCTTCTTCTGGTGTAATAAATTTTACAATTGATGCCGGTTATACGGGGAGATCATCTACATACTATAATTTGCCTTTTAATAGATCAAAAATCTTAGGTTTTATCGTATCTATGATTTTAAGTCTTGATCAAGATGCTAACCTAACTATTAGAATGTATGATGATTTTCATTCTAGCTGGGTGACTGTGGTAGATGGAATTTCAGTAGAAGGTGATTCAATAATTCAAACAATTGAGAATCGATTAATCAATACAAATTTAAACTATATTGACTCCACACCCAGCGTTTATATTCAATATATTTTTGAACGTTCTGATCTTGGAAATTTTGAGATTGAAGTGCGTGAATTTGATATGCGAGCGATCTATCCCCTTGATTTACCAATTACAGATCAAGAATATGTTGCATTAGAATTCGATTTGAAAGGAGAAAAGTCAACTGTTAATGGATTTTATGCTTGGATTCGTACATTAGATATTCAAGAAGCAAATAATGCTGAATTAAACATAACACTTTATAAGGCAAATGCAACTTTAATTCGAGATTTTGATTTATATCCTACTGGGAATAATTTACGAACGATATATAATATACAACCAAATATGAGTATGGCTTCATTAATCGATTCCTTTGTAATTAGCTATAGTGGGGACAACTTATCTTATTTCTCATTTAATACGGATAATACTAAGGATTTAGAATTATACAATTATTTCATAGTCATTAAATCTAACATTTCTAATCCGATTTATAGCTTAGTCACCCTTCCGTGGACCAATTTCGGAGATGATAGAACAGAACACCAACTAAAAACTACAGAAAATGATGGTTCTACTTGGGTAAATGCTAAAAAAGAAATATTACCGGGGCCCCCTCCTACTTTAACTTCTCAATTAGATGCAAATTCTTTTAAACTAAATGTTACTAGAGGATATATGCCATCGGATTTTGGAGAAGATGGTTTAAAAATCCAAGATTATTCTATTGAAAATGCTGTAAATAAATCTAGAACGCCTTATTTAGAATGGGGTATAGGCCGATGGAACTATACATTTTCAACACCTATTGATGATAATATCGATCGATTCCAAGTTGATCTGTTATGGAATAAATCTATTATTAAGGGCTTCAAGTTTAATGTTTCATATTCTGTAATTGCATATTGGGTTGAAGGTGCTACATCCACTTATTATGCAAGTTATAGTGAAGCTCCAAAATGGACTTTCAATTTTACTTTTATTATAGGTAGTCCAAATTTTAATAATTGGAATTTTAAAGAGTTTTGGTTCGTTTATAATGATTATTTCACTGCGAATAACTTAACAAAACCTGGTGGTATAGAAATATTACCTGAAGTAGGAGGAGAATCTGAGTTAACCGATATGCAAAATAAGATTGTTGTAAACGCAACAGTTGCTAATATTGGAGGTATTTATTCTTTGAATTTAACAAGTTTCAATTTTATTTCCGAAATGCATAGTTATATTAACTATAAAGGAATTTTCTGGGAATCAAATGGTTTTATGTATGGAGATGATATAACTGTAAGTGTTGATATACAAGATAATCATCAAAATGCCCCAAATCCCTCAAATGGATATGCAAATGTAACTTTCTTTGATCCAAATGGAGTCCCAATTGCTCAAAGAGAATCTTGGAGTGGAATTATTCAAAATTCTGTACTTTCATATGATTTTAACAATGAAACTATCTTTTCTGTAGATACGGGTATTTCTGAGTATGGAGAATATCATTTAGGATATTTTTGGGAAAATGGTTCTGCTGTTGGCTGCAATAAAATTACTATTTACATCGATTATTATGACCTTGAATTAGATAATTGCAATTATTCATCAATTAAGAAACAAAATATACTTAGTGGAAAGATAAATAATAAAGTATTTGATAACTATACTTTGTTAATTGCATCTATAAATGAAACAACAGGTATTTCACAACCTGGGTTTTATCCTATTAATAATTCTGATTTAGATGAGCAAATTATTTATGAGATTGGAGGTAATGAATTACCTATTTTAATTGAAACTTTCATGCAAAGTCAAGATATATTAAACCCAGACGAAGTTGTTAATATTAAAACAAAAATCTCTAATATGCATGAATTTATCCCTATTGATATATCTATAAATGTCAGTTTTGTATCTTATATTAATGAAGAATGGATTATCGCGGAAGCAACTTCAAGTACAGTTAGCCTAAATTTTTCAGGGCATCCAGATGATTCGTATGAATTTGATATTGATTTGACAATACCATCATTGAATATTGTTACAAAAGTGTGGGAAGGTGTAAATGCCCCAGTTAGATTGGGGGGCGCTAAAACATTGGTAACTATCTTTGTTGGAAATAATATAGCAGGAATATTTGAAAGTAGCTATTATTCACTACTTAGTAATGAAACAAGCAATAATTTTGATGGAAATATAATAGCTTTAAGAATTGCTGAAGAAACTCCAAGCTGGTACATTTTAAATGGTTTTGAGAGAGATGAATGCTTATATCTACCAGATAAAACATCCTTTTTAATTAATATAATAGATAAAAATTATGTAAGCTCATATAATCAATTTTATTATCAATTTTCCCTAATTCTTAACAGTAAATTTAACAATATTATCATAGATCCTAAAACTCCCATTAATGGACAAGTTTTTAATCTTAGCTCTGTTTTAACTACAGAGTTTGGAGATATATTGGTAAATGAAAATGTTTCTTGCCATCATTATGAATCTAGTTCATGGGTTTATATTGATTCAGATTTTACAGATACTAATGGTTCTACAACATTTTCAATTGATACTAAGACCCTCAATTTCGAAGATTCTATATTACTAAGATTAAGTTGGGACGGTGATTCATTAATAAATGGGGTATCTAAAAATGTAACAATAAATTTATTTATACAATCCAATAATCTTTCAATATCAATTCAAAAAAATGAGGTTCTTATCTATAAGAATAGAGCTACAACAATATCTATTACTTTGAATAACATCGGAGAATCTATTTTGCAAATTGAGATCGATGAGATCGATATTCAGATCAATGATGGGTTGCAATATTCAATCGTAGAAATAGATTATACAACACTAAATCGGTTTACACCTGGAGAATCTTCTCTTGTGATAATTAAGATAGGAATACCTGAAATTAAAAAACTAAATATTTCAATTTCCATTACTGCTCAAAATATCATAACAAATGAAAATATTACAGTTAGCAAACAAACGACTTTTAATGTATTTGATCCTCCCTTCTATGATTACTTTATTGATTATCTAATTTTTCTAATAATAGGTTCATTTGGATTGATTTGGATCATAACTTTACTTTATGCGAAGAGAATTAAAAAGAAAATTGAAACACCAGTTGAAGAAGTAGCCAAAAAGAGACCAAGAAAAGCAAAATATGTATTAGTGTCTGATTTGAAAAAAGAACCAACAAAAAAACCTAAAAAACTTACTCCCATACCTAAAAAAATTCCAGAAGAAATAGAAGAACCAAAGGAAGTTAAAAAGAAAAAAGTTACTGATCTAGATTCTTTATTAGAAGAAAAAGGGCTAAATGACAAAAAGAAAAAAGCTAAAAAATAATTTTTTTCTGACCTAAATTACTATTTTTTAATAAGAAAAGTAAAATTATAAATTAGAAATTGAAATCAAATTACGTTTAAGTAGGCCTAATGAGGCTTTACCATCAAGGCCAGCTAGAGCAATTAATACATTTTTATCTGAACTACCCACTAAAACAGCAAAGCCATTCTTAAGCTCGATAGTTGTAGTTTTTAAACCCCCTTTTCCAATGTCGTTTCCTAAATTATTAGAATCCTTGACAATTGCGGCACATGCCTTTGCAATTTTCCCATGGTCCATTTCAGTTATGGTCTGACCAACTATTACTTTCCCTTGTGAATCAGCAGCAATCAAACCTTCACACTCAGGAACTATATCCATTAATTCTGCTAATTTTTTTTCAAGTTCTTTTTTATTCATAAAAATACT
>JAEOTZ010000049.1 GCA_016839585.1 Promethearchaeota archaeon | reverse complement strand
TTACTACGGGATGTGTTTCGCCAATTATTAAATATAAAATATTAGGATATTTTTTAACAACCTCAGTTAACGACTCAATTACATATTCATAACCTTTCCCGGAGTTAATAAGGCCAAAAGATGATAATACAATTTTCTCATCAGCGCCCATTGCTGTTTTTTCTTTTATACTGTCATCAAATGACACTGTTGGCGTTCCATGAGGTATTACGAATATCTCTTTTTTAATATTATAATCTTTTCTTAAAATGTCGATCCCCTTGTTAGTCATAACAACTAAATAAGAGGATTTTTTTGCTAGCTTGCGAACGATTTTCTTTAATTTATCCTCTGGATTTGGGATGACTGTATGGAAGGATATGACGACTGGTTTTTTCACAATTTCTAAAAATTTTATTAAATAATTTCCATATTCTCCACCAAAAATACCAAATTCGTGTTGTATATTTATTAGCTTTATAAAATTTATCTCATTTACTCTTTTCGCTGCCTTTTTATATGCTGAAATATCATTATCGGTAATATCAAATAAAACATCTTTAATATTTTCATAATTATTATCGTTATTATTATTTATAACGAGTATTTTTGATTTTATAAAAGGAGCAAATTTCTTATCCATTGCTGTCATTAAATCTTTTGTAAAAGTAGCAATACCGCACTCTCTGGGAGGATAGGTGGTCATATAAAGGATCCAATTAGATTCCATTCTAAATCACAATTAAAAAATGAATATATCTAGCAAGAAAAATGAAATTTACTTTTTTCATTAGAAATAAGATAATTATTTTAAATTCTTGCCACTTTTAAATTTTTAGGTGGTATCGTTCCTAATCTTATTGGATAAGGTTCAATTTTTTTGAATACAATAACATTAAACGTCTGATCCTTAATAATACAGAAAAATAGTTCCATAATATGAAATTCGATAAATTAATTTAAGAAAAGACTAAAATATTAAAAAATTTAAGATTTCAATATTTGAATTATTTTATTATTAATTATTACTCTATAGATCTAATGAATAATTCGTCTGAATCAAATCTACACAGAACTTTATTTTCCCTTGCTAACCAACCAATTGCCATCAGTAAAATTTTTTCGTTTTGATGCAATAAATTCTTAAGGTGAGTTAAACTTTTTTCTTCTTTAAATATAAGATTAAAAATCTGTCCTGCTAAAAAACCAATCCCAACTTCTACTTCAGACGCCAAGAGTTCGTGAAGAAGTTTATGCAGATTTACCGATGCTACGGCTATGCTCTTATCAGCGGCACCATAATAAATATATAGTCTCTCTCCAAATATTGCGGTGCCTGTGGGGAAAACAACATTATTTACATCTCCAAATTTTTCATAATCTTCGGTTGGCGAAAAAAGAGGTTCTTTAAGTCGTCCTATTACCTTAAACGGATTTTGTTTATCAAGGAGGGCGGCACTTGCGTGATACACCTTACCTTTATTAGAATCCTCTACAGAATGATATAGCATGAGCCAACCTCTTTCAGTTTCTATTAATGGCGCTCCAGCACCGATATTTCTTGATTCATATCCAAATTTTGGCTCTATTACAACATGATCACCTAATGTTTTTAGATAATCCTTCCAGAAATCGGTTGTCAAATCTTTAAAATCATCGAAACAAACAATTTGAATATCAGGTAATACTCTATGGAACAGTGCAAACTTATTATTATATTTTTTTGGTAAAAGGAATGAATCTTTTTCCCATAAAAGTACATCTTCGGCAACAACATCCTTATAATATGATATAAAGAAATAATACTTTTCTTTAAGTTTTGATAAGCGGAAAAATTCCCCTGCTTCATCATATCTCATTTTAGCCGAAATTATTCCATGCTTTTCCCAATTTTTTAAATCTTTACTAGTTGCGTATGCTATTAATGCATTTCTTCCATCATAGGCCGTGTAAAGCATGAAATATGTATCATCAAGAAAAACAATTCTAGGATCTTCTGTACCATGTATTTCATAATCATGTTCAGGAAACAAAATAGGGCTATTTCTCCTTTCTATGATATTCAAGGGCCCTTCCAATTTACAATAACCAATACTTGAATAATTTCCTTCTTTTACAGCGCGATAGAACAAATGTAATGTATCTCCTTGCTGAACCACTGTAGGGTTTAATACAGCCTGATTTTCAAACTCATTCTCAGTCGCTTCCAAAAGAACTCTTTCTCTTCGTACTATTACCATAATTTGGTATAACGATCTCTTTCTTATTAATTCATGGATATTCCGTTATTATTCCTTTATTATCCAAAATTCTTGATTATGAGGGAGAGGGTGTTTCTTAATAATTTATTAAAGAATAGCTAGCAAAATTGAATCGTATAAATAACTTTTTATCAATTATTGTTGAAAAATGTAATGTTTGGTTAAAACGCTCATAAAAGCTTTATAAATTAGTTTAAATATTTTTAATACAGATGAATTATAGATTTGTGAAACTAATATATCCGTATAAATCTAAAGATGGAAATTTAACTCGCATTTCATCCTTAAAAGTTCATTTAAAAAATAAAAGCAATACCATTTATGATACTGTCGATCAGTTTGAAAATGAAATCGGTTCAAAAATAAAAAAGACAATTAAAAAAGTTAAAAAACTAGTTTTATTGAGAGAAATTATAAATCTGCATAATATTAATGGCATTAAAAGCATGGACCAGATAAGCACTATGGTTAAACAAATAAAATCTGGAAAAGAAATCCTATCTCCACGTGGATTAACAAATATTAAATTAGTAAAGACAAAGTATTCGGAATGGATCTTATTTGACGGACACCATTCTCTACTTTCTTATATGATTGCTGGAAGGACATATTTACATGAAGTCCCTCATCTTATTGTCGAAAACTAAAATGGCCATGTAAATGATAATGAAATTCTCATATTTTTTGGAATTCAACCCAAAATCTTAAATGATTCTGATTGGAGAAAATATGTAATAAATTGGCAAGCACCAAAGGAAGAACAATTATGTAAACGAGAACAAAAAAACATGGGTGAGCTCTTCAATTCAATTAGTGTTTTTTACAATAGAAACAGAACTACAAAGTAGTTGATATGTGAAATAAATCCTCCTACATAATATCATTCTCATCCTTTTGATTTTACGTTAACTAGCCCACTATCTTTAAAATTGCTTTTTCAGCGAGTCGTGCTATTGTAGTCAGAATATTGCCATTTTGTCAATTCTAAATTATTACTTGGATTCTGAATTATTGCGCTTTTCACGATCATAATATCCACAAATCTCGACCCATGGATCATCTTCATGAAGGTTAGGATCTCCCCAGCCCGGTTCCAGTAGAACTCTAGAATTCACAGAACCACAGTTTAAACACACAAAGAATCCGTCTTCCTTACTAATTTTCATGTTATCACAACAGAAAGACTCTTCTTCAACAGGATCTTCAAGGAATTCATCGACTTCACTATGAGACGACATAATTACTTGAGATCCATTGGGATGTTTCATAGCACTCTAAAAAAAATAATCTCGTTACTACTCAGATTGATTTTCTCCTTTTAATAATTACTCAAACAATTCGAATTATGACTCATCTGTAAAATTTATTTGAGGATTATAGCGGTCTAGGGACTATTTACCCTTACATACTTAAATATCATTGCTCCCTTGTATATCATGATATCTTCTGAGGTGAAATTATGGAAAATCCCGACAATAAAGAAAATGGCTTAATTCGGAGCCAAAAATCAT
>JAEOTZ010000008.1 GCA_016839585.1 Promethearchaeota archaeon | reverse complement strand
TTAGATATTAAAAAAATTGATGAGAAATTACCCAAAGTTACAAATATGGGTAAAAATCTTGAAGAATATGAAGGATGGAAACTAAACAAAGAAATCAAACCGAAAATCAATCCACTTGAAGTTCCTATTGATGAAAAAATCCAAAAAGTCAGAGAAATCTATGATTATGTTATGAAATTTGATATACGAGTAATTAATTTACAACTTCAATACGAGGAACAATTTACAGAACGGATTTTTTTTAACAACGAAGGTTGTCAATTAAGACAAGTAATTCCAAGGACTAAACTTTATATTGTTCCTATTGCGAAAGAAGGTCCTGTTGTAGATTATGATTATTATGTGGATTCTGGTGAAATAGGCTTTGAAATTTTTGATAAGATTGATGATAATAAGTTAGATAAAATATGTCAAAAGTCTTTAGAAATGCTAAAAGCAGAATTAGCTCCTTCAGGAAAATATGTTGTTATTTTAGATTCCACCATGGCAGGAATGGTAGCACATGAAAGTTTTGGACATGGTCTTGAAGCAGATCAAGTTATACGCGAAAGGAGTTATTTAAAAGAAAAATTAAATCAAAAAGTTGCATCAGAAATTTGTACTATTTGTGATTCACCAACAATTGAAGGTACTATTGGGTCATACTTTTTTGATGATGAGGGGATTAAAGCAGGTGAAAATATATTGGTTAAAAATGGAATATTGAAAGATTTCATATATGATAGAAGAACTGCTTCCGCATTAAATGCCATTCCAAAGGGGAACGGAAGAAGAGAAAGTTTTGCTCATCCAGTTCATCCAAGGATGACAAATACTTATTTTGAACCAGGGAATTACTCACTTGATGAAATGATTAAAGAAATTAAATATGGAGTGATCTTGGTTCATGGATACTTCGGTATGGAGGACCCACTGGCGGGAAGTATGCAGAACAGCTCTAAGAAGGGCTACTTAATCGAAAACGGAGAGAAAACTAAGTTATTAAAGGCAGTTGTATTAAGTGGCGCAGTATTGGAAACATTACCTAAAATTGATGCTATTAGTAAGGGAATTATAAAATTTGATGGGGGGGCCTGCGGTAAAGGCGATGAAGATCACGTTCCTGTAGGGAGTGGAGGTACTTACGTTCGAATTAAAGAAGCATTAATTAGTCCGGGGTGATATTTAAGATGATAAATGTAAAAATTGATTTGATTGAAAAAAATCTTAAAGCGAAAAATATTAAGGAATATGAAATCTTTTTTGTCGAAAAAGAAATCTATGAAACAATTTTCTTAAAAAATAAGCCAGAAACAGAAAGAGAAGTTGAAGATTTTGAGTATTTTATACGAGTCCTTACTCAAAAAGGAGATCAGACGGGAGTAGGTGTTGTTAAAGGAAATTCTTTGGATTCAAAAGAAATAAATAAAAATATAGATACCTGCTATTTACTTTCTAAAAATAATATTTCTTCGAGGTATCAATTTCCAGAAGAGAAACCAATATCAAGTACAGTCATAGCTGATAAAGCTATATTAAAAGATCCATTAGGGATAAAGAATGATCTATGTGAAGAATTTATGGTTATAGTTGAAGAGCAAAAGGAAGTGGTTCCCACTTTTAGTCGATTAAGGGTACACATAAAAAATAGTTTTTTAAGAAATAGTAATGGAGTAAATCTTGATTCTACAAAAACATTCTTTTATCTAGAACATTCCCTGAAGGCACAAGGAAATGGGAAATTATCTGAACATTGGAATTCAGAATATTTCAAAGAAAAAGAACATTTAAATTTTAAGAAAAGAGTTGAGAATTGGGCTCAAATAGCGAAAGATACTTTAATAGCAGAGCCACCTAAACCTAATAAAGAAGCAATTGTAATATTCCCACCACATGTCCTAAGAGAAGCTATTATTCCTGTAATTGGATTTCATGTATTAGGACGAGCACTAAGTGAGAAGATTTCTGCTTACAAAATTAATGATAAAGTAGCTTCTGATGAGATTACGATTCTTGATGATGGATTACTCGAAGACGGATTAAATTCTAACCCTTGGGATGGTGAAGGAAATCCCCATCAAAAAACAGAGGTGATAAAAAACGGTGTATTCAAAAAACGGTTATATGATCAAAAATATGCAATGTTGAATGACAAGGAGCCAACTGGGAATGGGATAAGAAGTGAAACTGGCTCAGTTGATAATGGAGTCAGCAATTTCCAAATTATGCCAGGAACTATTTCGTTAGATGATATTATTTCGGATATAAAAGAGGGATATTATATTGAGAAATTTTCATGGTTAAATCCTGAAGAATTTTCAGGATTTTTCGGGGCGGAAATAAGAAATGGATATTATATAAAAAATGGTGAATTCAAAAACCCAATAAAGCTTGGAAATGTTAGTGGAAATGTTTTGGAAATGATTAAAAATTGTCAGTATATAACAAAAGAACGTGAATTTTCATCAAATTCACTGTTTCCGTATATAACATTTTCAGATTTAACTATTTCTATCTAGTTAATTAAAAAAAAGTCTTTTTATCTTCTTTATTACATTGAATTTTTATGAAAAGAGATTTATATGTTAATATAACTTATTATTAATCACCAATTTTAGAATAAATGAAATGGGTGAAAATTATGGGAAAAGGAACTAAAAAAGAAGCTATGCAATTAGGGTTAATGAATCTCCCAAAATATACAGTTTATTGCCAACCAAAAAAAGTTAAAGCGCAATTTTCAAAAGTAAAACCAGATATTGCATATGTAGTAGAAAATTGGATAACTAATATTGATCCTTCAACCAAAATAGGTAATACTTCTGGTAGAACTGTTGAATATCAATATCTAGCACCTGGAATAAATACCTACGTTGAAGTAACTAGTAGATTGTTTGCTAAATCACGGTTTACTATGTATAACGCAGATAAACAAGTCGTCAAAGTAGATATTTATACTAATAACGAAGATCACGCAAGAGCGATCGCTAAAGACATTAATGCTATATGGGATGATGGAATGGCACCTCATCTTAACTTTGAAAAACTTCAAAAAAAGTTCAAAGTTGGAAAAGAAGATGCCATGTCCACTTGGAATGCTTTTCTTTAAATTAATTTTTTTTTTTTTCTATATTAACTTCAATTAAATTGTAATTTCTTTTACCTAAACCAATTTCCTCAGCTAATTTTAATTGCAATTCCCAATGTCTTGACTCTTTTCCATCTTGATTCAAATCAAACTCGCCTGATTCTGGATCAAAACGAGGGAGGTATGAAAGCCACTCAAAAGGTCCTTGTGTTGGAATATTTTTAACATCAGAAAGAACTGATTGAGGACTAATTAAAGATTTATGAATTAAATCTACAGTTGCTTGATCTAAGGCAACAGGATCCAAAGAAGCTAAAATCCCTATATCTGGAACAAAGGGGACATCTGAACCTCCTGAACAATCACACTGATATGTTATATCTATAGCATAATTAATATAGAAGATTTTATCTTTACCGAAATAATCCACTACTCCCTTGGCATTGTCTATAAATCTAGTAATAAAATCCTCTCTTTTAGATGATCCAGCACTAATCACACCTTTATCACATATTGATCTACACATATAACAATAACGACATTTATTCCAATCCTTCTTAAGAACTTTATCGGGACTTTTACTTAATGAACCAGTAGGGCAGACTTTTATACATTTATCACAATCTTTAACACATTTACTTAGATCATAATCAAAAGTTGTACCAAGATGAGCTCGAATTTTCTGACCCTTAGCGACAGACCCAATACCTAAGTTCTTCAAAGTACCTCCGAAGCCTGCACCTGGATGTCCTTTAAAGTGAGTAGCCATAACCATATAATCAAATTCTCTCAAACGTCCTGCTACTAATATTTCTTTAAATCGTTTTCCACTAATTTTTTGAAGTTCGTAATCTATTCCCATGGGACCATCGAGCATTAATATTGGAGCACCCATCGTTTCTTCTGTAAATCCATGTTGCAACGCCACATTTAGGTATTCCTTCTCATTTGCACGACCACTATATTCAGTATGAACCCCTGAGATGCTCTCAGGTAGTCCCCATCCGCATGATTCTGCAACAGCTGGAATTCCACCTATCTTTTTTATGTAATCACATAAAAACCTGATGTAACTTGGACGAAGATATCGCGTGTTGTCAAGTGCGCCAAAGTGAGTTTTAATCACGAATTTATCTCCAAATTTAATTTTTTGTTTAATTCCAAGTTTTTCTAACGCTAATGGTCCTTTAACCTTACTCATACTTTCTTTATGGCTTTGAGACCGGGCTGTAAAATAAAACACATCTGATAACAAATCTTTTCACTCAATGAAAATTTGACTTAAATGGTGTTAATAAGTAAAAATTATAAATTAAGACAAAAAAATATTTTAACATTAATTAACTCTATTACTTAATTAGAGAGTAATAAAAAATTGTATAAAAAATTATGAGTCGCTGTCCCGAATGTGGAGGTAAGATGAAATACATTCCAAATACCAAAGCAATGGTTTGTCAATCATGTGGATTATCCTTATCTCGATTTGAATTAGATAATTATTGGAAGAAAATAAGAAGTGAGAATTTTACAGAGGCAGATGAATCGCAACAAAGAAAAAATCGTCGCAAAGAATGGTTGGAGTGGTATAGTAAATCTAAATCTGAGAAAGAAGGATTTTAAAAATTAAAGTTTAAGATTTAATCCATAAAATTATCTAAGTTAAATTCAAATATAGAATTATTAATAAAATCAAAGAGTAATAAATAATTTAAAACTTAATTCGTATTAATTCATAAATTTTTTCTCAAAAAGACCTTCTAATAATTCAGCTAATTTTACGGCTGGGATATCTAATAACCTGATTTCTTTATGTCTGCCTCTCTGAGCTTCTTCTATTCTTACCGTTTTAGAAGTAATTATTTTAAGCTCATCAAGATGGCGGACATATTTTCTAAAACTCATTTTAACATGGGGATCAATAGAATAATTTTCACAAATTACTTGATATTCCTCGTAAGCTTCATCAACTAAAGTGTATGATTCATCAGTATTCATTAATGATCTTACTATCCCATACAATGCTAAATGTTCTTGATCTTTTAGTAGATCAATAACATCCCCTCTAAATGTAGGATACACTTCATTGGATGCTTCTCTTACTATCTCTGGAGTAAAACGTTCTAATCCCTCTTTATCACAATATAACCCGCTTTTCCTTAATATTTCAATACCGTGACGCATATTTTGATGTTCTGATACTATTTCAGCAATCATTTCTAGAAGATCGTCATCAATTACATTTTCTTTGAAAGCAAGCTCACTTCTATAATCTAAAATCTGCTTAGCTTCATCAAAATTATAGGGTTTAAGTTCAATTTTTTGATTTAATCTACTTAAAATTCTTTCATTCTCAACTATCATCCAATCATGAGTTCTTGAAATTATTATTAATGATAATTTTGCATTTTGATGACCAAAAGTTTCAGCAATGTCAAGAAGAGCTAATATTTCATCAGGTTTTAATCGAAATATTTCATCAATTATAAGAAGCATATAACTTCTTTCTCTGATTAATTGAGAAAGTATCAGCTTTATCCCTTCATCATCTGAGAATCCACGTCCGCTTCCGTGAGTATACTTAGCTAATAATTCCCTAACTATTTTACTTTTTGAATTGAAATTAATACAATTATAATATTCAATAAATAAATTAACATCTCGTTCTAATGAAATAGTCTTTAAATTTTTTCCAAAATATCTCGCAGTAACTGTCTTTCCTACTCCTCCTTTTCCAGTCATTAAGCAATTAATTGAAGGTTGATCACTTTCTTCTATGATTCTCCTAAAATTGTAAATTAAGGTTTTTATATCCTCATCTCTACAATATAATTTTTCTGGTACGTAGCTTTGATCAAGGGAACTCGATAGTTTAAATACAGATTTTTTCATAAATTGTTTCCTGAACTCATCCTCATCCATGACAATTCGAGATAATTAATTTTGATTTATATGTATTAATAAAACGATTTAAGTTTAAAATTTCTTATGCCTATTAAATTTTGATAAGAATCAAATAATTTAAAAAGATTAGCTACTTAAAATTTTTCTGAGTTATTTAGTGGATGCATCATCGTATACGATTGTTTTAATTTAGTGATATCATTTTTAGCATAAATTCTTGTAGTATTTGGATTTGAATGCCCTAGAATATCCTGAAGTTCACTAATATCCATTCCTGAACGTCTAAGATGGGTTGCTCCAGTATGCCTAAAAATATGGGGAGTAATAATTTTTGAGTCTGGAAATCCACATTTCTCTTTTATTGTTTTAATATCTACTTGAACTACTCGAGGATTTAATTTTTGGTTTCTAGTATTTACTAATAAATAATCTTCAGAACTATAGGAAATTCTATTTTGCAGAGACTCTTTAAAACTATCTAGTGTTTTTTGATCCACAGGGACTATTCTTTCTTTATTTCCTTTACCTCTTAGTTTAATATACCCTTTATTAAAATCTACATCATTTATCTTAATATTACATAACTCACTTACTCTGGCCATTGTAGAATAAAGCAATCTTATCATTAAATAGTATCGTTGACTTTTTTTAGAATTAAAAATTTTTCTATCTTTTAATCTATTAAAGATGAACTTAATGTCGTTAACATTAAGGAATTTTGGTAAATTTTCTTCGAGTTTTATCTTTGGAGATTTTATTGTACTCATAGGATTTTTCTCTATAAATTCATTTAGAGTTAAAAATTTAAAATATGATCGTAATGATGCTATTTTTCTCCCAATTCCCTTTTTAGTATACTCCAAATCTTTTATTTTTTTTAGAAATAACCTTATTTTCTGTCTAAGCATAGGAGAATTCAGATCAAGATCTCCTACAAGACTAACAAATTTATCAAGGTCATATTTATAAGCTTTAATTGTTGAGGAGGCACAACCTTCTTCTACTTCTTTAGAAATCAAGAAATCCTCGATAAAATCTGAAAATTTGCTATCTACCATAATACATACAATATGATCGAGATATTACATAATATAAAGTAATATCTACGTATCATCTGACAAGTTCTATAAAGCGAGTTTACAAGAAGAAGTAATTAATCTTTTTTTAATGAATGGATCTATTTTATATAGGTAATTATGTTGTCTCTCCCTCTCCATACCATCCTTTTTTAATATATAGATATGCATTCATCGCTGCTGTTGTTGCTTCTCCAACTGCGGTTGCTACTTGTCGTATTCCACCTGTTACATCACCTGCTGCATATATACCAGGAAAATTAGTTTCTTGATTCTTATTGACTTTAATATAATTATCTTCATCAAGTTCTATCCCTGCCTTTTTCCCTAAATCACTCTGTGGCTCAACTCCTATTGCAATGAAGAGAGCCTTTACATTTATATTAGATATTTCGCCAGTTTCATGATTTTTGATTTTTAACACTCCCAATTTGTTATCCTTAGTTATAGCTTCTTCAATAGTACTATTATACATTGGAATAACATTATTTAATGACGCAACCTCATCTGCAATACATGCTTCTGCTCGCATACAGTGACGTCTATGAATAAGATAAACTTCTTTTGCTACACCTGAAAGATAAATTACTTCTAGACCAGCGGCATTACCACCACCAACTGTGGCAACTACTTGATCTCGAAATAAAGGACCATCACAAGTAGCACAATAAGATATTCCATTACCTAATAATTCAAACTCATTAGACAATCCAAGTGTTTGATGTTTTGAACCAGTAGCAATTATAATAGCTTTAGATTTTGTGTTTCCTTCATAAGTAGTTATAGTCATTTCTTTTGGATTGATTGCAGAGACTTCATTAAAGAAAAAAGTAGTTCCCCAATGTTCAGCTTGTTCTCTCATTTTTTCAGTTAATTCAAGACCAATGATATTACTAAATCCTGGATAATTTTCAATCTTGGGAGCGGTCCCAGCTAAACCTCCAAAACTTTTACCCTCATAGAGAGCAGTCTTTAAACCCATTCTTGCGCCATAAATTGCTGCTGTTAATCCAGCAGGCCCACCACCAATAATAGCTAGATCTACTACATTATTATCAGACAATTTTAATCTCCATAACTTATTAGCTTTATTCAAATATACAGTTTATAATCTTAATAATTTTTTATGATTTTTTTTTTAATTTTCTTTTTGGATAGTTTAATCTTTCTTTAATTGCCGAAGATATTTGCATGCGTTTATTCCCGCTCGTGCACCTTCTGCTGCGGCAAAGACCACTTGAAAAAGTCCACCTGTAACATCACCAGCGGCGAAAACGCTCCTAATCGAGGTTTGTTGTTCATCATTTACTATAATATTTCCCATATCATCTAATTCTACCCCAGCTTTTTTAAATATGGAATTTGATGCAATATGGGATAAAATATATAAGCAATCTAACTCAAATTCTATTATTTCTTCAAAATCTTCAGTTTCGGGTTTTGTAAATTTACATATTATTTTTTGAATTATCCCTTCCGAATCTGATACAGCTTCAATAATTTCCATATTCTCTATGACATCAATTCCCCTTTCTTTGACCTCATAAACCTTTTCAGGTAATTCATCGATTCCTATATTAGTTATTATATGTACATTACTTCCCATTTGATGTAAAGTTAATGCATCATCGAATACTTCTTCATCTGAACCATATAAGAACACAACTTTATCTTTATATAAAGGTCCATCATTTAATGCACTATAGGAAACACCAAATCCAAGTAAAGCACCTTCTCCCTTGATTATTTCTTTTCGATGTCCACTGCCTGTTGCGATTATAACAACATCCGAAGTTATATTAGATGTTCGCGTTGATATCATGTTTACACCCATTCCAAGCATCATTGAGATTACATCACCTTTCATAATTTTTAGATTTTCAGAATAACTTAAAGCATGAGCCCTAAACTTTTCTAATAGTTTTTTTCCCTTAATATCTATTTCTCCTAACCAATTTTGTATTTCTTTCGTTTTGGATAGAGCGGATAATTCTTTTCCATCAAGAATAATGACATCTCTGTTTGCTCGAGCACAATAAACACCTGCACTTAATCCTGCGGGTCCAGCACCAATGATTAAAATTTCGCATTTAAATTCATCCATTTAATTAGCCTTTTTTGAATTTTAATTAATATCAAATTAGTTTAAAGTTTTTATTCTTACAGTTATAATTTTGTTACTATAATTTATATATTCTATAAATTAATTTAATTTTATAATTATAATATCTGTTTCTAAACAACTTCTATTAGTTAATCTTTATTTTATAAAATTATTATTTCTATATCTAAAATTTCGTGAAACTTTTGTTTCACGATCTGCATAAGAATCAAAAGATCATTTTATGTTTAATTTCTTGTACCATATTATGACCTTCATTGTTTACTTGAGTCAAAATTTCCCTTAATATATCATTAACTGCAAGACCTCTGAATTCACATGAAATATACAATAATGAAATGATCTGTTTTGTTAAAAGATGGATATTTTTAATATCATTAATCGGAATCCTAATTCCTAGAGCTTTTAAGTCCATATTAGTTTCTTTTTCTTGTTGTCTTATTGATATCAGAAAGTCATTTTTCCTTCCTTTCCATTCTTCAGTTATAGCTCTTATTGATAAAAGATATCTTTTAGTTGGGCTCCCTAAACCATAAACATCCTTAGCAAATTCTAATTGCGCTGAATTTCGTAAAGTTTTCAGGCCAAAAACCCTATTAACTTTATAGGTTTTATCTAATTTCGCTTTCATTTTAGAAATTTCATTTGTCAATTGCTCAACTTTTAAGGATAATTTCTCAAATTTTTCAAGAAATAATTCCTCAATTTTTAAAATACTGTTATTTTTGGTATTATTACTCATTTTAAACACAATTATACAATTAAGTATGACACTTTTTGAATTAGGATTTAATAAAACTAATTATTAAGCTATTAATCTATGCGGAATTTTTAATTTATAAAAAAGTAATAAAAAAATCTATTTTATTTAGCTTAAGGATTCATATAATTTGCCCTAGAATTCATCATTTTCAATATTTTAATCAATTAATTCTATGTTTTCAATCGCTTCAGCACTTTCGCTTGGTTCTATCTCATCAGATTCTTTTTTTATTGGTTCAGGGGAAAGAAGTGCTTTTACCTCCTCATCAACCTCCTCGTGTAATTTTTTCTGCTCCTTAACATTTTTTTTAATCTCATATATACCTATAATCACTAATAAAGCTATGAAAAATACTAATACAGCAAAATTTTTAACAAGATTAATGAGATCATTATCTATATTTTGAAGGGCATTAATCCAAGGAATCTTTGCTTTTTCAAAGACTTCATAAGGAAAAAAGTGGATAAATTCATATGCTACCTTTGAAAAAATTAACCAAATTATTACTGCATCAACTCCAAATCTTTTAAATCTTTTGCTTAGTAGTTCTGCTTGTGAACCCATAAGAGTACTTAGAGAATAGAAAATAATAAGTAGATCTGGAATTATAATTGCAATATAAGCCCAAAGGGAACCAATCTGATCTGGTTCAGTATCAATTATTCCGAGATAGATCTTTAATACTATAAATAATGTATAAAATGAAGCTAGTAATGCAAATAATCCAAAGAAACCAATGAAGATTTTTTTAAACATATAGATAATACACGTAATTGCAAGTCCAATAAGAATTCCTCCAACAATTACATATACTAATTTAAGGTACCATGGAAAATCAACAGGGCTTTCCATTATAATAGAAAAATCGAATAATGTAGGTCCTATATAGAAGAGAAATAATAATAGAAGAGAGCCCACTAAACCACCAAAAAAAATGATGACCCTTAAAAAAGACCTTGCTTTTGGAATTTTATATAATCTGGTATCTATATTTTTTCCGAATAAATAACATCCATACAGAATGAACCATGAGGTAAAGAAAAAATAAGAAACAATGGATATCGCAAATAATATTATCAAAATTGCTGAAGTCAAGAGCATAATTGGCAAAGAAATCAGTAAAAATAATATTATTTTCCATGTTTTATATAAAAAGATATCCTTTTTAGATATAAGAGTAAGTAAGAATAAGAACATTAGAAAAACCAAAAAAGGTAAAAATATAACAATACCTATTATTGAAACCCTTTCGTCGGGATATGGGATTAAAGATACACCTACTAAAAGCCAAACTAAAATAGCTGTTAATCTCCAATCTTTGCCTATTTTCTTTAAATTATCAATAATATCCATACAAAATTAGTCAAACTCAAAATATTTAAAACTTTCTTATTCAAAAGAGCGATTTAAAAATTAAAAAGCTTGTATTTATTATTAGAAATATTATTTTAAATAGTCAAAAATTTTCTTCTGTTTGTTATAATCCTGAAATTTTAAATCAAGTCTCCTTTTTAGTATATTAGCGGTTTCAGGGGCAAATCCAGCAAAATGGTTATTGACAATGATAAAGATTTCATAAATATTAGGTATTTTATTTAATTTCCGAATATTTCTTTCAAGATGTTTTATAACTTCTTCTTGTTCTCTCTGAATTCGGTTAAAAACCGTTAGTTCCCGATCACCAATAAGTCTAATATAATAAAATTTTTGATTTTGCTTATAAAATGGAGATACATTTGGTATATAGGTTGTTCCTAAGATTATTTGAGTTTCATCAATAAATTCGGATAGGATTTCTGATTTAAACCAAGAATTATCTCGTAGTTCAATAACTAGCTTTAATGATAATGGTATCTTATTTATTAAAGATTTTAACTGATTTAAATGTTTCTCTGAATATTTAAACCATGGTGGAAATTGCATCAAATATGCCACTATTTTTTCCTTTAATGGTTCCATATGGTGTAAAAATTGATTAATTCTAGAATCTACTTCTGGTTCATTTAAGTTATGAGTAATTTTTTGCCACATTTTAATTATGAAACGGAAATCTGGAGGAACTCGAGAATTCCATTTATTCACAGTATCTATAGAGGGGAGATTATAAAAAGTTGAGTTGACTTCAGTAATCCGAAAAAATTTAGAATAATACGCTATATGATTTTGTCTCTCAAGCTTCTTAGGATAAAATGGGCCAATCCAATCTTTATAATCCCACCCAGCACATCCGATAGAAATCTTATTCATTAAAAGAAGGTAAAAACTAATTTATCTTATAGAAGTCAAATAAATAATATTAATATAAATAGGCTTTATAATAAATTAATATTTTTTAAAGCTTTAATATAGAAAAAGAGAGATAAAATATATGAGATCAAATTTAATAATATATAATAGATCTAATTAGTATAGAGAATTTATGAGGTGAGAAAGTAATTAATATAGATTGGGCAAAAGCTGAGGAGAGACCTGATAAGAAATTACCTGTGGAGGGAAGGTATCTTTTAGACCTTCGAACTAAAATTAATGATCTTGAGCAAAAATTAATCCAAAGTAAAATGGAGTTAGAAAAGGCAAATAATGAACTAAAAAATACCAAAGAAAAATTAGTTGGTCGTGAAAAAAGTTTACTTGAGTTAACAGAGAAAAGATCTTCGGCGAAAAAGACTTTAGATAAAGTACAGGAAGATAAACTTCATACTGATATTGAAGTAACAAAGCTAAAATCAACGAAATCAGAGTTAGAAAAAAATTTAACTGAAGCTGTAGCGAAAATCACTACATTAGAGAACCAATTAAATTTCACCTCTGAGAAAGCATCCGAAATGGAACAAAAAATCAATTTTAAAGAAAAGGAAGTTCAAAATCTCAAAAATAATTTAAAACAAAAAGATATAGAATCAGAAAGCCTTAAAAGTAACTTAGAAGCGAAAAATATTAAAACTAATGAACTAATTAATAGAATCAGTGTTCTTGAAAGTCAGTTTTTAGAGGCTAAAACATCTCCAAAAATAATGATAAAAATTAGAGAATTAATGGAACATAAAGGATTTTTAACTGATAAGGAGCTTGAACAATTAAGAAAAGAATTAGAAGATTAACCTTATATGAAACATATTTTTTATTAATATAACTATTTATTAGATTATATAATTTAATAAAATTTTTATAAATAATAAATCTAAAGAAATTAAATATATACTAAAACAAAATAAATTAAATTTATATCAGAATAGAGGTGAAATTGAAATTTCTTTTGATTGGGCTAGAGCAAAGGAAAAACCCGAAGCAAAACAAAAAGTTGAGGGAAGATTTTTATTAGACCTTAGATCCAAAATTAATGATTTAGAAAGACAATTAACTCAGAAAAGAAAAGACCTAGAAAAAACAACAGAAGATTTAAGAACCACAAAAGGAAAATTAGTAGAATCAGAGAAAAAAATTGAAGAATTAGATGAAATGAAAAAAAATTTTGAGAGAATCAAGGAAGAAAAACTTTATGTAGATGCCGAAATCAATAAATTCAAATCTTCGATAACTGAATTGGAGGAAAAATTATCTGTAGTGAAACCAAAATTAAAGGAATCATCTGAAAGAATGGAGGCTTTAGAAAATGAAAAAAATGATCTTAGAGCAGAATTAGAACAAAAAAATAATGAGACTGAAAGTCTTAAAAAGGATTTACAAAAATCAATTTCAGATAAATATGTAGAGGTTGAAAGCCTTAAGGATGAAAAAGAATTAAAAGTAAATGAAGTTGAAGCGCTTAATGATAAAATAAAAGCACTTGAAGAAACAATCTCTGAAGCTAAAGGAGCTCCTCAACTCATGGATGAAATTAAAGATATTTTGATGCATAAAGGATTCCTTTCAGATAAAGAATATGAGGATTTATTGGAAAGAACAAGCCTTGAATAATTTTACTTTTAAATTTATTTTTTTCTAATTTTAATAAATCAGAAGCAACATCATAAAAAATTTAATTTAGACTTTATAATAACTGATTTATTTGAAATATAATTTAAATATAAATTCTAAATATAAATATAGTTTGAAAAAGGAATGGTAAAATTAATTTGGGAGGGAAAAGCGGAAAAACCAGTCAATTTAAAAGATTTAAAAAATAAATTTCTGAATTATTATAAGATTTTTGAAGTTCACCCTGAAAAAAAAATCCAAAATAATTTAGATAAGGAAGAATGGAGAAACAAATTATTTTGGGGGAATAATATAGAAGTTTTATATCATTTATTAAATAACTTCAAAGGTAAAGTAGATTTGATCTATATAGATCCTCCTTTCTTTTCAGGCTCTAATTATCAGATTAAAATTAAAGATAATGATAATGTTTATAATACTATCGCATACCTCGATCATTGGGAGAAGAATTTAGATTCATATTTGCAAATGCTTTATGAGAGGATAATTCTTTTTAAAGAATTATTATCTCAAACTGGTTTACTATTCATTCATTTGGATTGGCATGCAAGCCATTATGTTAGATTAATCTTGGATGAAATTTTTGGAGAAGAGAGGTTTATAAATAATATTATTTGGTATTATTATAATAAATATTCAGCAGGGAAAAGAAACCTCCCTCGTGCACACGATGATATATTAGTATATTCCAAATCTAATAAATATACGTTTAATGAACTAAGAATTCCTCGCAAAAAACCGAAAAAACAATTAATGAGAGAAATGATAAATGGAGTTTTGAAAAATGTTAAAGATAAAAATGGACATGTGAAATATCGAATTGTAACCGATAAAAAAGTGGATGATGTGTGGAGAATTCCTTGTATGCAACCTGCCTCAAAGGAATGGAGTTGTTTTCCGACTCAGAAACATCATAAATTACTAGAAAGAATAATTAAATTAGGTTCTAATGAAGAAGACTTGATTGCAGACTTTTTTTGTGGTTCTGGTACTACATTATTAGTTGCTGATAAGTTAAATCGAAAATGGATAGGGTGCGATATTTCTGCATATTCAATTTATTTATCAAGAAAGAGAATTCTTAATTTCCATAATAAAATTAGTAACACCCCTGAAAATATAAGGCGATTTGAAATTCTAACAAATTTTACTGAAGAGCACAAAAAAGTTATTAATTCTGGTTTTTTTGAAAAAGAAATAATAATAGGAAGGAAAAATTAAGTATGTTTATTGAATCTTATTATGAAATTCTACATTCCAGCCGAGGTAACTAGAGAGAGACTCATAAACAACTTCTCCTACTTCATTTAGTGTAGCTGCAACATGATGAGCAAAACCCCCATAACACAATTTTTTTAATAATCCTTGTAAATTAGGGATTTTAACTACACCATATCCTCCATATGTATCAAGAGGATCATCAGTAAATTTTCCTTCTACAACTATTGCTTTTATTTCTCCAAAAATATCATCGGTTTCTATTCTGAGCATTGTACAAGGTTTCGTCTTAATCTTTCCTTGTATCGCGCCAAATGTATTTTCTTCGCCATCGTATTCTGCCATAATAGGATGGACCGTCATTTTGGTATCTTGAAAGAACGATTTGGGTAAATTACTACAGTGAAATAATACCATTTTATTAGGATCATCTCCGTAATTGTTATTCCAGTCGACAATCGCAGAAGGGGTATTAGTAGCTACTTGAAGAATATACATGCCAATTAATCCTGAGATATCAACTTCACAAGCAGCAGGTACCAACCCTTCACTAAACATGCTCATGACAGCGCATGGGACGATGCCGAAATTAGAAACTATAGAAGGCCAACATTGGAATGCAAATCCATCCAATTCATTTTCTTTCACCCAAATTTCAACGATCACAGCCAATTTAGCTAATTTTAATAATCCATCCTGAGGGAATTCTTTAGTGGGAGTATAATTTTTAATGAATTCAATTTTATCCTTCACTTTAGAATCATTATCTTTTAATTTTTGAATTGCTGCGAAAATTTCAGATAAATCTATAGGTTCGATAGAAATTCCATTAAATTCAAGAATTTTTTCACTATATCTCACGGTTTCAAATGCATTAGGTCGAGTGCCGATCTGTCCGAACCTAGCCCTCCTAATTTTCTTAACAACTCTACAAATTTTCTCAAATCGCATTAAATCCTTTTTAAATTCATCAGATTTAATTAAACAGGTATGATTTGAAGTAAGAGTAAATGGAATTCCATATTGATATAACACACTCGTTACTGAAATCTTTCCGCAGAAAGCATCTCTTCTAGAGGACCTGTCCATTTTGTTTATATCATCTGATGATGCTTGTATTAGGATTGGGACATTAAGATTAGCTATTTTCAGAGTATTGGCTACGGCTTTCTCATCTCCAAAATTGCAAAGGCATAAAATTATACCCAAAATTTTATCAGAATTCTTTTTGAAAAGTTCTGCACATTTCTTAGCATCTGAGTACGTCTCAACCGCTCCTAGTGGAGTATTTTCTTCATCTAGAATCACAAATTCATATTCTAATTCATTCATTACTTCTATAATATCTTTTCTACCTTCCTTTACTAAATGATCCGGAAATATATCTCTATTTCCTAAAATAATCCCAAAAGATGATTTCAATTTTTTATGTTGTATAAATGACATTATTTAAAACCTTTTAAGTTAATATTTTAACTAAATAAGTAAATTCTCTTCTTGTTTTAATTTTTTTCTAAGAAAATAAAAAGATTATAATTTATTATAAAAATTATAGGAAATATTTTTCCCAAGGTCTATCGCTTGCTTTATATTGTTTATTTTTCTTAATAAAATTGTTTAATTGAGTTAAAGTTGTTTCTGGTTCATATATCCAAGCTCCCTTTTTATTGAATGTAATGCACATTATACCATCAATGCCATAAAGCTTCTTTAAAACTAAATAAAAAATAAAATATTAATATTTAGACTAAAAATACTTTGTACTACTATAAACTATTTTAACTTTTGAGATTTTTCACATTATTATTGGAATGGTAAATTCAGTGTCTGATTTCAATGAAAATTCTATGGAAAAACTCTAAAAAAGAGAAGATAACATCTAAGCACGAATCGAATTCTAATGAAAAATAATTCCATATAAGGCAATTCCATATAAAGAAGATATACCAAGTCAATTTCTTATTACGTAAAATACTTTTAATTAATCTAACTAATTTTTTTTAAGATTCCTTGATGTTCATTGTGTTTGATAATACTAATACTCTAAATCTACATGAGATTACGATTTAAGTAAAAATCTCTGAATATTCAATTTCTTCTAGAATGGCACCCGCTTCACATAAAAATAGAAAAAAAAATAAAAACAAGTCGACATTTAAAAGATATTAAGGAAACTCAACTTCTCTTTAGGTGCATAATGGACAAGGGCGTCTTATTTTCTTCTTAAACCAACCCGACCCTATTGTTTCAATAATGTAACCATTACTAATATATTTAAATATCCTTGGCGCAGCGAAATCCTATAGCAAAATCAACCCAATTCGAAGGAAGAGCTTTTCGATGATAGACTTTTTTGCATGTTATACCAGAATGCCAACTTCCCCCGCGAATAACTCGTAAAGCCCCCTTTTCTGGACCTTTAGGGTTGTTTTTAGGACTTGCACTATAATATTTTTCATTGTATATATCCTCTACCCATTCCCAAACATTACATGACATATTATATAATCCGTATGCATTTGAATCATAATTCTTAACTTCCACTATTAAATTTTTCCAACCGTTACCTGGTGTATTTCTTCTTAATGGAACATTCCAATCATTACCTGTTGGAAAATCTTTATCAATAAGCCCTCCTCTGGCAGCAAATTCCCATTCAGCTTCAGTTGGTAATCGTTTCCCTGCCCATTCGGCATATTCTTTTGCAAACGACCAACTTACACCTACAACAGGATATTTTGGAAATTCTAATCCAGAACGAAAGATTTCTACTCCCCAATATTCTGGCAATTCATATTGTGTTTCTTGACAGAATTTATAATACTCTTCATTTGTTACTTCATGTATATCAAGATAAAATGAATCTACATGAACTTTATGAGCTGGACTATAATCAGCTCCTTGATCGCTATCTTTTCCCATAATAAAATCTCCGCCAGGGATAAGAACCATTCCATAGGGAGCATTCTCTTTACTTTTTTTATTTTGATTTTTGAATTCCATATTTATCAAATAAATCGGATCAAGATAAGGTTTTTCTTTTTTAAACTAAGTTTTTTAGAAGATTTAGTAGGAAATTCCAGGTTCTTTCGACTGATCTGATTTCTAATCGCTCATCTGGAGAATTAACTTTTTATACAACTACTTTTCTGAGAATATGATGATATTGATTCTATAGATGAAGCTGCTGATGAGTTTAAACAATTACTTTGGCAGAATAGGATAGTAGAAGGTCCGATGGAAAGACCTTCGTCCTCCCAGATTGAGACGATAACCCCCGAGGTAGAATTTTGAAGTGAATTTCACGTTCAAATTAGATGAAATTTCACTTGATAAAATTAAGGGTGCCATAGAATTTAATACTCTTAAAATTGAGTTTTATTTTGCTATGGAAGGTGGATATAAATCCTATATCTATGAAACTGAGGAGTTATTGTTAGATTACACAACTGAAATTAAAGCCACAGCATCAAAAAAATCAAACATCATAATGGATTCTGATAGGATTAAACCTATATAAAGAAGAAATGAGGGGTGGATGCAAAATTCAGTGATTTCAAAGCAAATTGTAATTGATATAAGTTGAAATCAATATGATCTTATTTTTAATTAATAATTTTTGTATAGGAATTGTGAATATTTAAGAAATATTATAATGTAAAAAGGAAAGGTTTATCCTCAAATAAAAATAGAGTAAAAGAAATTACAAAAGAGATTGATGATTTGATTTTAAATAGTTGATTACCAAAATTAGGGAAAATTACTAAAATACCAATTATTTTATCTCTATTTCTTTTAAACAAGTCAGCACATTTTTTTGCATCTGAAAATGACTCTATCACTCCATATTTTGTATCATTTTCACTTGTAATTATATAATCATAACCTAATTCAGTTAAAATTTCAATAATTTCTAATCGTCCTTCTTTAGCAAGATTATCAGGAAAGACATCTCTATTTCCAACTATTACTCCGAAAGTTGGTTTTTTATCATCATCATTTTTTCTTACAAAAGACATTTATATCAACAGTTATTTGAAATCATATAATTTTATTTTAATAATTTAATTTAAGAATTTAAAATCAAAATAAATATTTGTTAATTTGAAAATATTAAATAGAATTAAAGAGCTTTGTAAGTATAATATTTTCCGATATGCTATTGTACTTCATATTTTTTATTTCATTCTCTCAATTATTTTATTTTTTATGTTTTTTCAAGAAAAAAATGATTTCATAATCTTCTATAGAGTTGGAGAAATATTTCTGAATGATACTGAAAATTTGTATAACCAATCGAATTATTTATGGGATTTTCGTTATTTTCCACTTTCCGCACTATTTTTTATTCCTTTTGGCTTTTTAGATTTTAAAGTTAGTTTCATAATTTTTAATCTATTTAATCTATTCCTAAATATTTTGATTTGTGTAGTTCTTTACAAAACCATAATTATCATTAGAAATGAGGATCATGAAAAAGATGATAAAAGAGTTATATTATATATTAGTTTATATTTAATGAGCTTACC
Organism: Promethearchaeota archaeon; assembly: GCA_016839585.1. Taxonomy (GTDB): domain Archaea; phylum Asgardarchaeota; class Lokiarchaeia; order Sigyniarchaeales; family SOKP01; genus Loki-b32. The sequence goes on along the minus strand of JAEOTZ010000008.1, from coordinate 3,151 downwards.
ACATCTCTTGAATTATATCTATGGTCAAATAAATTTATATATAACCTTATTTATATTAATATCTCTTTATATTTTTATTAAATTTAACAATATTAAGTGGCAATTTATAGGAAGTGTTATTTTAGGAATCAGTATTATTATAAAACCTACAGCTTTTTTCTTAATTCCATTTTTAATTATATTTAGTTTTGATTTAAACAAAAAACAGATTCAGTTTGATTTTATTAAGAGTACGGTAAGATTATTAGGTGTATTATTACCACTGTCATTGAATTTTATAGTTTTTTTTATATACCCAAAATTATGGAAAGGCTTTTTAGAGACTAACTTTACAGGAAGTAATCCTATAGCCTTAAATTTCTCATATAGTATTTCCAAACTTATAACTAATTTTTGCTATTTTTACAACATTCCATTTAGTCAATTAATTATATTAATAAGCATTGTTGGATTCTTAGGTGCATTAGGTTTCCTAATTTTTATATTTAGAAGATTTGACGAAAATTCAATTATTTATGGTTATGCATTTGCTATTTTAATCATGTTGCTTTCATATTTTGATTCGTGGGATCATCACCTTCTAAATTTAACACCAATATTAATAATAATTATTTTTAATTTACCTAGACATTCCCATATTACTAACTCTATTAAACCTGGTTTTTTCTTCTTTAGTTTTTTTGATTTAGCTTTCGTTGGAATATGGTATCTTACATATCCATTATTTCCATATAATTTTGAATGTACTATTTTTTTATTGATTACTTTCTATGGAATAAGTAAATTCTGTTTGTCAAAAAAAAGAGATAATTTTAATATTGATATAAAAGGAGGAATCTAAATTTTGAAACCAAAATTATCTCTCATCTGCTTACTATTAATAATTTTATTGAGCCTGACTACAATAATATCAATGGTTAATGCTAATAAATTTAGCACTGGAGTAAGAAAAGGCGATAAATTAGTATGGAAATGTAATGTATGTAAAAGATCTGAGATGGATGCTATTTTTGTAACAGGTTGGGATGAATCAGGGATATTTGAAAATTTAAGTAAAGGTAATAAGATGAAGTGGGAGATAATTAAATCAGAAGTTAATGAAACGCATATAAAAATAGAGTTTAGTATTTGGATGTGGACAAATGAAGTAGACTGGGGAATTATCGATAGTAATTCTACAATAGTCTATCTTTCTAATCCAAAAGATTACTCTGAAGCATTAAATTTCTCAAATTATAAATCCTTAGTACCATTCTGGTTTCCTACACCGGTAGGTGAATATATGGGAGGCCTAAATCTATATAAATGGTATGATGTTGATAATAGGGTATTACCCACGCTGAATGTAGAAATAAGTAAGAATGAGATATCACCAGGAAATCCAACCAAAAATATTAAAATTATTGCTATTTATAATGATAATGGAGCTTTAAACACCTATAAACTATATATTAAGGATAATGTAGTAATACTTGACATTTCCCTTGATTACTTGCCTTGGTATGTAATTCCAACCTTAATAACTTTATCAGTTATATTATCTCTTGGTGTTATATTTTATATTATAAGAAAAAGAAAAATGAAGATTAACTCATAATTAATATTTGGTAATTAGAGTATGTATTTCAGGCAATTTTTAATCAAAATTAAAAAAAGATTTCAAGAATTATGGCAATATAAGATATTCAAATATGCTTTAATAGTTCATTTGTTTTATCTTGCATTGGCATTGATCTTAACATTAACTTTCTTTAGAAATAGAAATGATTTTCGAGTTTATTATACAGTAGGGAAAGTGTTCATAAATGATATTAATGGCCTTTATGATCGAACAAATTATAGTACTTGGCCATTTCGGTATTTTCCATTATCTGCTGTCCTATTTATTCCTTTTTATCTACTTGGTTTTGACTTAGGGTTCGTATTTTTCAATTTAGTTAATTTAATTCTAAATATCTTAATTTGTATAATCCTTTATAAAATAATTATTTTAATTAGGGGTGAAGATCACGAAAAAGATGATAAAAGAGTCATACTATATATTAGTTTATTTTTAATGAGTATACCTAATCTTTTTAATTATATTTTAGGTCAAATTAATCTCTATGTCACACTTTTAATATTATTATCTCTTCTGATTTACTTCAAATATGATCAAATTAAATGGCAATTTATCGCAAGTTTAATTCTTGGAATTAGTATAATTGTAAAGCCAATAACTATTTTTATGATTCCATTCCTAATTGCGATCAATTATGATTTCAAAAAAGAGAATTTGAATATTAATTTTTTAAATACATTAATACGTATCTTAGGCGTTTTATTGCCCTTATCTCTAAATCTTTTTATATTTTTAATCTATCCTTCCTTATTAAAAGGCTTTATAGCAATTAATTTTACTGGAGAGGATACAGTTTACATAAATCATTCTTTTAGTGTTACAAAAATTATAGAAAATCTCTTATTTTTAATTGGTTTTTCAGAGGAACAACTATTAAATTATCAATTATTTATATTTTTAAGTGTTTTATTGATTACAGGTGGATTAAGTTTCTTTATTTATATTTTTGGTAAATTTAATTCTGAGAATTTAATTTTTGGATATTCTTTTGGTATTTTAATTATGCTTATTGCTTATTTTGATTCTTGGGACCATCATCTCTTAATTTTAACGCCAATCTTAATTATAATAATATTTAATTTACCACGACATTCTGAAATAACAAAAAATTTTATTAAACCTAGTTTCTTTTTCTTCATTTTTGTTGATTTGGCTTTTATGGGAATTTGGTTTTTTACTCAAGATTGGTTTCCAATTAATTTTGTTCCCACTTTATTCCTAATTTTAATATTTTATGGAATAAGTAAACAATGCTTAAAAGGAGATTAAGATTTATGATTATGAACTTCCTTTTAATATAATAAAAAATTCTAAATATGATCATTGAAAATATATTCACAAAAAAGAAAATAATAATTGAAAAATTGAATCTTCATAAGAGAAATGTTTGAATTTTATCCGCATCCATTAATCTTAGTTTTTACACCTGCATTCCTTTTAGGAATATTGCATACTTTAATACCATGTGAAGATAAGGCAATTTTCTTTTTTTGGTCATTTGGTATATCAAAAACACCTAAAAGAAGTATA
>JAEOTZ010000048.1 GCA_016839585.1 Promethearchaeota archaeon | reverse complement strand
GATGACTTGAAGAAAGTCATTGAAGAGATTGTAAATAAAAATATAGATTTATTAAAAAAAAGAGAAATGAGAGCAATAGGACCTCTAATGGGAGAAGTCATGAAAAAAGTTAGAGGTAAAATAGATGGAGCGATAGTTTCTAAGGAATTAAAAAACTCTATAACAAAAAAATTAGAGGAGATGTAATAAATGGATGATAAGTTAAAAGGTTATAAAGAAAAAGCAAGAGAATTATTAATAAATTTCAAAATTGAAATATGGGATATTATTCAAGTAAAAACTGATAAAACAATTTTAGAAGGAATTTTACTACCTCGCAGTGAATATGCTTCTCTTAATTATATTGAAATCAAGCTAGAGAATAATTATAACGTTGGGATTAATATCTCTGATATACAAGATATCAAAAAAATTGGAAAAAGAGAAGCAAAGTATAAAATCCCAGAAAAAAGTTTTCCAAAAAATAAAAATTTACCAAATTTAAAATTGTTAGGAACTGGAGGGACTGTTGCTTCACGCTTAGATTACACGACTGGAGCTGTTATCCCTTCTTTTACACCTGGTGAATTATTTAGTGCTGTTCCAGAATTGGCAGAAATATGTAACCTTGAATGTGAATTAGTGTTCGAGATCTTATCAGAAAATATGAAAGCAGAATATTGGCAAAAATTAGCAGGAAAGGTTAAAGATGCCGCTAATTCTGGTATAGATGGAATTATAATCGGACATGGAACCGATACAATGAGTTTTACTTCAGCAGCACTATCTTTCATGTTAAAAGATTTATCTATCCCCGTAGTTTTGGTTGGTAGCCAAAGAAGCTCAGATAGACCTTCTTCAGATGCGGCTCTAAATCTTATAAATGCGGCAACTGTGGCAATTTCTGATATTGCGGAAGTTGTTGTTACAATGTTAGGATCTACTTCACATGATTATGGATTGATCCATAGAGGAACCCTTGTTAGAAAAATGCATTCTTCTTATAGAAATACCTTTCGAACAATAGATGAAATCCCTTTAGGAATGGTTAAAAATAGGAAAATTAAAATGTTTAAAGATAATTATAAAAAAAGAAGTCAATCTGAAACAAAAGCTCTTATTAATTTTGAGAAAAAAGTTGCCTTAGTCTATTCTTATCCTGGAATAGAAAACGAACAAATAGACTTCTATATAGATAAAGGATATAAAGGGATTGTACTCGCAGGAACAGGACTTGGCCACGTAGGTACAATTATTTATGATTCAATAAAAAGGGCGATCCAAGAAGGCATAACCATTCTTATGACAACGCAGACACTACATGGATTTGTAGGAATGAATGTCTATTCAACTGGAAGAGAATTGCAAAATATAGGTGTTATCCCTGGTAGAAACTTATTACCAGAAGTTGGATATGTTAAACTCGGATGGGTATTAGGACAAACAAACAACCCTGAAGAAATCAAAGAATTGTTGTACACAAATATCGCGGGCGAATTCATAGAACGAGAATTACCTATTGCTTTCAATTATAACATAGATGAATTATTAAAAAATAAGAAATTATAAAATACTAAAATTATTAGGAAGATTGAATAAATACCAAGGAAAATAATAAAAAATTTATAGTTTGATTAATTAAAAAAAGTATCTAGAAAATTGCGTGAACTAAATGGGAAAACGAATCTTAGCACAAAGAAAAGGACGTGGTGTTCTTGGTTTCAGATCTCCAAGTCATAGACATGCAGGAGAAGTTAAATATCGTCCATTCAAACAAAAGGAGAAATTATTGAAATTTAAAATAATAGAATTTATTCATTCTCCAGGAAGAGGAGCTCCAGTAGCACGAATCCAGTTTGATGATGCTGAAAAAAGACTGTGGCTTCCTCCGGAAGGAGTATATGAAGGAGAAGAATTTATTCAATCTAAAAAAGGATATGGTCAAACTGTAAGTGTAGGAAATATCTTACCTCTTAAAAAAATGCCTTTAGGCACTCTTGTATTTAATATCGAATCAACACCTCAAGATGGTGGAAAATTCGCTAGAGCTTCTGGTGTTGCAGCAATAGTAAGAAATAAATCTGGTAATAAAGTTGAAGTGCTTTTTCGTTCAAAGAAAACCAAATGGATTAATGAGTCCTGCTTAGCCACCGTTGGTGTAGTTGCTGGTGGAGGTCGTATAGACAAACCTTTCCTCAAAGCAGGGAATAAATTTCACTATAAAAAATCAAAAGCAAAAAAATGGCCTGTTGTACGAGGAGTCGCCATGAACGCGGTGTCTCATCCTTATGGCGGAGGAGCTAAGCAATCTCCTCACAAACCTACAACAACGAGCAGAAATGCTCCTCCAGGAAGAAAGGTCGGGCAAATAGCTGCTCGAAGAACAGGTCATCAGAATTAAATTTTTGCCATCTTATCTTTTTAAAGTTTTTACAATTCTCGAAATATTTTTATATTTTATTTATATTTATATATTGAGATATATTTGGATATAAAAATTATATTAAATATATTTGTAGATATAAGGGCAAAAGTTGAATATCGAAATCTCTAGTGGATCTTTATGGAATTCAAGCCGTTATTTTGAATTTAAAATAGAAATAACTGGAGCTGGAACAATTGATGATCCCTATTTGTTAAGTACTAAAGACCAGTTTTCTACAGAATCTTATGAAGTTAGAATTTCTGATTCAAGTAAGTATATTAAATTTAGTGGATTCTCCTTAAAAGCTGTTTATTTACGTCAGTGTAAAAATGTGAGAATCTCGAAAGCTAGAATTTAATGCTTGGGTTTAGGAAAATGCTCGATGATTTCGGTCCATAATGTTGATATACTAAAGCAATTGAGGTTAGAACAAGTACATAAGATTAAATTCACTAATTCAAAAATAAAGAAATTATTTGCATTCTCTGGGGATCAGATATTAATTTCTAACTGTAATATTAAGAGAATTTCAAGAAAATCAGAAGCTTTAATTTATGTACATAATAAAAACAATACCCGAAATTTGGAAAATAATTCAATTCAAATACCTCAACAAGTAAAACAAAATTTTTTAGTTTGTCATTCCTGTGAAACTGAAGTAGATTTGTTTTCAAGATTTTGCCACGATTGTGGGAGTATGCTAAAATAATATATCAAGAATAATAATATAGGTGTTAGGAGAAAAAATTAAGAAAAAGACTTTTGTATTCCCAATATTAACAACAATAATAATTGGATGTATAGCAGTATTATCTAATCAAGAGACTGTAATGAATTTTGCTTTTCATGAAGACTCTGGAGAAAATGAACCAGATTTCGAATTAGAAAGGAAAGTATTAAATGTGATTGAATGGAGCTTTAGATCTACAAGTGACGTTAGTTTGTTAATTATTAAAAAAAGTACACTCGAATATTATCAACGAATAGCTTCAGAGATGTCATCAGAGTGGGGACTAGATTATAATCAGCTTATGGAAGAATTTCTTGAAACTTTTTATGTTTCAAGAGGAAAGCTTAATGACTTAGGAAAATATCACGTTCATTCTTCTGGATTGCATCTTATTAGATCTACTACTGCAGGAACTATAAGTTACACTATTAAGTGCGATCCGTTTTCTATTGATTTAATGTGGATTTTATACGGAATTTTAGGGATAACTACTAGTATTGGAACTATATGTTCCTTTCCATTTAAAAAATTAATTAAAATGAAGTCTATTAATGAAAAAAATAGCATTGTTTGTGAGCATCACCATAATTCTTGTGAAAGATGTGGGATGGAATTAGAATCCGATTCAATATTTTGTCATGAATGTGGAATCAGACTTTTTTTATGTAATAATAGTTAAATTATTTTTATCCCCTAATTTTATTATATCAAAGTGAAGCCATTTCAATTACTCATAAAACCTGTATCTTTTGATTGTAATTTAAGATGTAATTATTGCTTCTATTTAAGGGTAGCAGATGAATACCCTAAAATTAATCATCCTCGAATGAGCAAAGAAGTATTAGAACATATGATAGCTGAATTTTTACAATTTAATTTTAACGAATCAATATTTGGATGGCAAGGTGGTGAACCAACATTAGCAGGACTTGAGTTTTTTAAAAAAGTAGTATCACTCCAACAAAAATATGGGAAAACAGGTCAGATTATTGGAAATGCATTTCAAACTAATGGAATTCTTATTAATGATGAATGGGGAAATTTTTTCCATAATTTTCGCTTTTTAATAGGGCTGAGTCTTGATGGTCCAAAAGATATTCATGATCGGTATAGAAAGAGTATTGGTGGTAAATCTGTCTGGCAAAAAGTAATGAACGCTGCTGAATGTCTTAAACGAAATAAAGTCGAATTCAATATTCTCTGTGTAATTAATAAATCTAATGTAAATCGGGTAAAAGAAATTTATAATTTTTTTCTCGATAATGATTTTACTTACTTACAATTTATTCCCACTCTTGAAGTAGACGTTGATGGAAAAAAGGCGTCATTTTCAATAAATCCAACTCAATATGGGAAATTTCTATGTCAACTCTTTGACGAATGGAAAAAAAATCTTAATCAAGCATCAATAAGAACGTTTAATGGTATACTCGCATATTATTACGGCTATCCTAAAGGGTGCTGTACCATTGAAAAAGAATGTGCGGAATACCTATTAATTGAATGGAATGGAGATGTTTATCCCTGTGATTTCTTCGTACAACAAACATATAAACTCGGAAACATACTCGAAGAGAACTTAAGCAATCTAAAAAATAAGAGAGATAACTCATTCAAAAAACTTAAAGTAAAACTAGGCAAAGAATGCCTTAGTTGTAACTGGCAGGAATTATGCTATGGAGGTTGCATTAAGGATAGAATCTTTCCAGATAATCCTCACCCTGAAAAAACCTATTTTTGTGAAGCTTATAAAATATTTTATCAACATTCAAATGAGTGGTTTTTAGAACAAACTAAGAATAAATAAATTTCCATGTTATATTTCACAGTTTTAATTCAGATCTCTTATAGAAACTTAAAAGAGTTAAAATTTAAATATGTAATATGATATTTTAATTAAAGATGAAACCAGAATGAAAGAAAAACCAAAAAAATCTAATAGATCAAGAATTTGGATAAGTGATAATATCCTTTATGATTCTAATAATATGATGATTTCGGCTCAAATAACAAATGAAACACATATAAAATGGCGAAATTTTATTAAAACTCATAATTACCCATCTATTTCTAAATTAATTAGTAATTCTGTTTATTATTTTATCAAAGAGAAATCAGCTTCAATTCTAAATAGCAAAAGAGAAAAATTTCACATCATGACTGAAAAAGAAATTGCCAATATTGATTTGAATAGTGAAAAGGTTAAGTCATTAATTAAAATGTTCGAAAATGAAACAGGAAAATATGCTATTTGGCAAGATAAAATAACCGAAGGTTTTAAAAAGTGGTTATTAGGTGAGGAAATTTACGATAGAGACAAGCCAAATGTTCATACAATAATCTCCAAAGAAATGAAATCTAAATGGCAAAAATTTATGCGAGAATATGATTATTTTACATTTACTCAATTAATTAAAGATAGTGTTGGATTCATTATTTTACATAATCTAGAATATGATGAAATTCGCCCCAAAAAAGAGATTTGGTATTATCCTGAAAAACCTCCAGAAATGAAACGTTTTGAGACTGAAACTCGCAAACCTGCAATTCAAAATCGGATTATAACTGATGATTTTAAAATTTGGATAAAAGAAAAATATCCTGATCTCACTAAAATATATCCTCCTCTCATAATCGAGAGAGTTTTGTACAAAGGTCAAACATTTAAAGTTTATAATACAGTTTTAGCAATTATTAACAAGGATATAGGAGATATCAATGAAATAGAAGGATTTAATAAACTTAAAACTGTGCGCATTTTACATTTGAGTAAGAATAAAATAAGAGAAATTAATAGCCTTGAAAATTTATCAAAATTGGAAGAACTTTATTTACATGGGAATCAGATAACTGAAATAAAAGGACTTGAAAAACTAACTAATTTAAGAAGACTTGATTTAAACAACAACCTCATTTCAGAGATAAAAGGATTTGAGAATTTAATAAATTTAAAAGAACTTTATTTAAATGGAAATCAAATTATTGAAATAAAAGGGCTCGAAAAGCTCATAAATTTAATGCATTTAGAGCTGAATGACAATCTCATAACTGAACTTAAAGGTCTTAATAAATTATCTAATCTAGAATGGTTGAAACTAAATAATAATCCCATTTCTGAAATTAAAGATTTTAATTTATTCCCTCCGAATTTAAGTTTAATCAATATGTATCCAAATTCTCTCCCAAAAGAACAATATTTAGAAATATGTAGAAAGTATAGCATCCCATCTGAAGAAGGTTTTTAGATCATTCTGAAGAAATCTAACTTAAGAAAAAATAAATTAGGATGCCTGAAAAGTAAAACTAATATTTTTTAAAAGCTCTTTATACCTTGAACGTAATGTTACTTCTGTAACACCGATAATTTTTGAAATATCCTTCTGACTAACCTTATGATTTTTAAGTTTGGCAACCAAATATATCGCTCCAGCGCATAAACCTTTCGGATCTTTACCGCAAATCGATGTCCTCTCAATAAAGTTCTTCAATATTTTAATTGCTTCCTTTTCTATATTGATGTCTAACCCTAAGTCGGCACAAAACCTTGGAATAAGCGAAACTGGATCAACATGAGGAGATTTTAAGTTCAATTCTCTTACTAAAATTTTATAGCATTTCTTTACAATATTATCATTAATAGATGCCTCATCTAAAATTTCTTGAAGAGTTATCGGAACCCTTTCTTGCTTACATACAAAATATGCACATGCCGCGATCATACCATTAATAGACCTTCCGCGTAATAAATTCTTCTTAAACACTTCCTTATATAATCGAACAGCTGCTTTTTTTACACGCTCTGGAAAATTTAAATTCCCACCAATTCTTTTTAACTCAGTTATCGCAATAAGCATATTCCGCTTTTCCCATGATAAGTGCGTATTCCACTTCGCTGCTCGCCTTAAATCTGGATTCTTAATTTTTGATCGATCGATAATCGTACTTAAGCCTATATCTGGCATCAAAATCGAAATTGGACATCCAGTTCTTTCTTTTTTGTCTTTTTCTTGCTTAGAATACGCCCTTATTCCGCTATGGGAAATATCTACTTCTTTTTCTGCTATAACCAAGCCGCATTGCCGACATACTATCTCCCCTCTCTGATGGACTGAGATCGTGCCACCCCCACACTCTGGACAAAAGGACGCCTGAGGTTTTATTTCTACAACCATAAACTCTTACCTTAACCCTAATTATTAGATCAAATACATTAAATATTTGTTGTTATTTTTTATTAAGAGATTAATATTTCCTACACACACAAGAGACTGACTGAAATTTTTGGCACACAATCATAAATTTTTTTGTGTCCAAATATATAATATAATTTAACTTTCTAGTATTTAAATGTTATTGTTGTAAAAAATTTTTTGTGCTTTACAACAGAACAAATTTTTTTTTCAATAATGCTTTAAAATTTTTTTTTAAGTGTAAATTTATATTTTATTTTAGTTACAGATATTTTAAAAATAGAATATTACCTACATCATAGTTTTCATGAAAATTTCGAGAACTATATTTCAATTCCCGACATAAAATCATAGATCGTTAAGCAATTTTTTATAAAAATAAATGTGATATGTGCAAATTATAATTTTTTGATAACAAATATAGTAGATTACTTAATTGAATTTAAAGGATATTTAGATATGCGCCTTTTATTTTTGTAATAGTGAATAATAATAAATAAGTAAGTGATAAATAACATTAGCACCCCTACAAATGATAAAATTAACAAGAGAAGGTTTTCTCTAATAAAATCTTGGGTAATAAGGTAAGTTATGGCTATTAATAATATCACTGGAATTATTCTAAAAAATATTTTATAGGCCCCTTCTAATGTTCCGCCCTCAATTATAATCCTCTTGTAATCCTCAGAAGTTTGAATACCTTCAAAAAGATTTCCTCTACTAAACTGGTTATCAATATAATCTATTGTACAATTTTTAAGGACATTATTATAGCAATAATCGAAACTAAACGTAGGAATATTACAATTTTCAATGTGAATTTCATGGCAATAATGAAAGTAAATATCACATGAGCAATCCTGTATCGTTATGTTTTGCGATCTCCACAAAGAAATAAACTCAAATTTACAATTTCTTATAAGAATATGTAATTTGCTATTTTTTATACGAAACCGAACTGGCAAAAACTCTTTTGAGTCAATAACATAAGGATCCTTCTTAGTTCCTAGCCCTACCCAATGTGAATCACGTGCTAGTCGATTAATATCACTTTCCTTTAAAACTTCAAATTTCAAATTATTAAACCCTAACTTATCTATTAAAATTAATATTATTAGTTTTTCTCTTTTAATAAAAGTAAATTAAGCTGTAATTGAATCTTTATAATTTATTTATTACATTTAAATATATATTTATATTATTGTATTTTTAGAGAAGAAATCATAATTGGTTTTAAAAATGAAAAATTCTGAAAAGGTAAAAGCAAAGCATATAATTACTGGAATTATTGGTATACTTATAATATTCTTTATACTGGTTCTTATCTGGAATTTTTTTCTATTGAAAAATGTTTATTTATTTGTTGGTGGAATTATTTTTTTAATAGTAGGTGGTATAATTGCCTTTTTTGTTGAAGTAATCGAAGATTCTATGTATTATCGTAAAAAAAGGAAAGAATTGTCTCAAAAGGAGGTAAAAATTCAACCTCAAGAAGATTCAGCAGTGTCAAGCTTTTGTCCAATATGTGGGAAAAAATTATTTGCGTTAGATTCTGAATTTTGTTCTCATTGTGGAAGTAAATTAGAAGGCGATTAAGTCCGTTATAGCAATTAGTTTCTAACTTCATGTTTTTTTAAACTTTATTTCATAGCTTTTTTTAATATAAACTAAACCTTGTTTTATAATATTGTTTCTAACTATTTTGTTTGTGTAAAAACTTAAAAAAGGCAACTTTTATTATAAAAGTGTTTAAAAAAAAATCACTTGTGGTAATAAAACTAACTACCTCTTCTTTTAAGGTGAGTTTTTAATTAATAATAACGAGAAAGATACACGGAAAGCAACGGAAAAGCCAAATAATAGTAATATAGATGAAAATATTAAGATAAATGAGGAAATCATAGATTTAAATAGTGATAAAATCAAAGAATTAATGAGCCAATATGAAAAAGGCACAGGAAAATATGCAGTTTGGCGGGGACTTGTAACAGAAGGATTCAAGAAGTGGTTAAAAGGAGATAAAATCTATCTACGGGATAAGGAGCGAATATCGTTATATGTATCAGAGGATACAAAGGAAAAATGGTTAAAGTATATAAAAAATAATGAGACTCCAACAATTTCTAAATTAATAAGGAAAGCTGTAGAATTCTTTATAGAATCCAAAAAGGATCAGTATGAAAGTGATTTATTTAAAATTGGTTCTCTTAAAGTATTTAACATTTCACACGCCTTAAAAGAGCCGCTAACATCAATAAAAGGATATTCACAATTGCTTCTTGAGAATTATAAGGATAAATTGAACGATCATATATTAGATACTGTAAAAAATATTTTTGACCAGAGTATACTTCTTGAAAATAAGATTATTAGCTTTCTAGATAATATTAAAGTAGAAACAGAATACGATGTTTTATTAATTGAAGATGATCTTGCTACAATTCGATTAATAAAGCAGATCTTTGAAAGCAGAGGTTTTAGATGCAAGGGGATTGTGAGTGGTTCTAAAGGATTAGAAGAATTGGGTAATGCAATTCCAAAACTAATATTATTAGACATAATTTTACCCGATTTGGATGGATATAAAATCTGTGAAACAATTAAATCTGATAATGAATATAAGGATATTCCTGTTTATTTCCTAACCGCGATAGCTGCATCTGAAGTAGAAAAAAATTTAGGAAAGGCTAATGGATACATTTTAAAACCGTTTAATTTCTCAGATTTTGAACCAATATTTACTCTTTTAAACGATAAGAAAGTGAAAAATTGAAATTTCTAAATTGAATTCCTTCTTTTTTAAAATTGTTTGATCACGTCAAATTAACATTATAGTCAAAAAGATTTAATAAGAGATAAAAAATTAATAAAAATGATAAAGAAAATACTGTAAAATATAATTTTTATAAAAAAAATTTGGAATAATTTACCACATAAGTCATAGACTGATGAATTAAATCCTGTAATTCTGAAAGGATTAAATTATACGACTAAGAGATGAGCCATATTTCAAAGAATGAGGAAGGAAATAACAACAAACAGATAATGTCCGATGAAGAAATTGCCAAACTTGATTTGAAAAGTGAAAAAGCTAATAAATTGATGAAAAAATATGAAGATGAGACAGGTAAATACGCAATTTGGCAAGAAAAGATAACTGAAGGGTTTAAAAAATGGTTGAAAGGCGAAAAAATCTACGATAGGGATAAGGAGAGAATTTCTTTATATGTAGCTGAGGATACAAAAGAGAAATGGCAAGAATTTATAAGAGATCATAATTATACTACTATTTCGAAGCTAATTAGAGATAGTGTTGATCATTTTATTGAGCAAAAAACGAACTTAATAAGCTCAGGTATACATAAAATGGATGAAAAAACAATTGCTAATATTTCACATGCATTAAAGGAACCTTTGACCAGTATTAAGGGATTTAGTCAACTACTTCTTGAAAATTATAAAGACGAATTAGAAGAGGATGTCTTATCAACTATTAAAAATATATTTGACCAAAGCATGCTTCTTGAAAATAAAATCATTAACATTCTCGATAAAATTAAGGTAGAGGAAGTTCAAACTCAATATGATATCCTATTAATTGAAGATGATTTAGCCACAATCAGGCTGTTAACCAGCTATTTTGAAAGTAAAAGCTATACCTGTAAAGGGGTAGTAAGTGGAACGAAGGGAATAGAGGAATTGAGGACAAGCACTCCAAGGTTAATCCTATTAGATATAATTTTACCTGATATTTCTGGCT
>JAEOTZ010000047.1 GCA_016839585.1 Promethearchaeota archaeon | reverse complement strand
GTTACATCAACCATCATGACATTAAATTATAAGGAAATTGAAGATATTGTTAAGATTGCTCACGATAATGGTGCTTCTGGATTAGTCTTTCTATTATATACCGATTATCCTGACAGCCCACTTTTATTAAAAGGTAATATATTAAAAAAGACAATAAAAGACATTTTAAAAGTAATGCGTGAATATGGAAATTTTATTTTTTATTCCAAAAAAATGTTAGAAGTATACCTGTCAAAAGAATTTGTGCCACATTGCATATTTAAAACTGGTCAAATAAAAAGTTTCTATCCTGATGGAAAACAAAAGTTTTGTGTCATGGGAAATTCACCACTTTTATGTGACAATTGTGGATGTGTCGTGCCAATTGCTGCTTATGCCTTATTTAAGAAATTTGATTCCAGTACTGTTGATAAAGCGAGAAACTTGTTTAATTTCAGGTAATTTTTACTATTTTGCAAAATAATTTTTTATTTATCAGAATCAAACTTCAAACCTGAATGATTAAACTAAATAGCTAATCTATGACGCCCTATGAAATTTATAGAATTTATAGAAATAAAAAGATGGAGATTGAGGCTCCCAGCGAAGATCTGCAAGAATATCAAAGAAAGATGCAAAAACGAATAATTCTGTCGTTCTAAATGAGAAAGATTTAATATTTAACTAACATTTTAGCATCATACTCTTATTTACATAATTATTAGAAAATCTTAGCTCTTTTATTTTATTTAAATGATCTTTCTTTTTAATTCATAATTTTGTCATAATAAGTGAAAGAAGATGTATAATAATCTTAAAACTTTTAATAATAAAGTTTATACTGGTATGAAAGTAGGGAAATCCCATAACTGGAACTATACTAATGGAAAATGGCATGAGACTAAAATTGCTCCTGATAGATGGAGTTTTCAATTTGATAGTATAAAAACACGTATACACTCTGCTCCTGTTAATACAGGTGCTAGTATTAATACAAAATTCCATTGGTATATTATAGCAGATCAAATTGCTACTAAAGTTGATGCGAATTCATATACTACCTTAATGCAAGGAGCCAAATTTAAGGTTGGTCATAAACGTCCCTATTGGAAAACTTTCAGTTATAATTATCCAGAACAAACTTCATATAAACAACGTATTATAAGTTTTTTAGAAGAAGCTATTAGAAGACTAAAAGCAGAAGATTAAAAGTATAAATTAATTTAAAAAGAGAATTAACCTCCACCAATTGGTGGAAAAATAGCCACAATATCTCCCTCATTAAGAACTGTAGTCTTATCTTGATGTGGTCTTCCATTTATTAATATTTTTAAATTCTGTTCTTCTTTAGGAATTTTAGCTTTTTGGATTATTGTATTTACTGTACTTCCCTCTGGTAATTCTAAAAATGCTTCTGGCGGGCCATAATTTCTTAAATTAGCATAAAATTTAATCTTAACTGAAATTGTATTGTTTTTGACTATTTCTACAAATATTAACGCCATTCTTTTAGGGAATAATCCAATCCGATCTCCTTCTCCTAATGTTTTTCCTGGACCACAATATTTTCCATTAACAAATATATGACTAATCTCAGATTGATTAATCTTCAATTTTTCAAGAACGTCAAATACAGTATCCATTTTGTTATTTTTGATACTTAATGTACTTGGAAGCCCTCTTTCAAATCCTTCTTGTTTTACTCTTACTCTTAAATCTCCATATAATTTTACTGTAATTGTCATTTTTAAAAAAACCTTATTATCTATGAATTCAACAAGCTGATGGGAATAAAAAATTATCTTTTATGAAATAAAAATTGGTCGAATTTTAGTATTATAAATTATTTATGCAATAGATCTCTATATAGGATTATAAAACATAATTTTTAAGAGGGGTATTAATGGAAGATAAACCAAAAGTAGGTTATCAAATTATTGGCACTATAAAGGATATAAAGGGGCATTGTAATGCTGGTCATAAGATAGGAGATAAAATAGAACTCGATGGTCATAATGCGGGAGGGTTATGTGGTTTTTTTTATCATGATATTTTTCCTTACATTATAATGCTACAGTTTGGAGGATCATTTCCTGATGAATGGGGCAGCGATCCTGACGTCGTTGAGTTAGAATGCCCAGACAGAACGAATGTAGTTAAAATAGAATTGAAAAGAATAAGAAATAATGTTTAAATATTAAATTTATTTTTTCTAATTTTTTTTCATCTTATCTATATTTACAAATTAAAAATCTCTTAATCTCGCATTTAATATTAATGAAAATCATTTTGTATCACTATAAGTAACTAACCATTGAGTTTTGATAGGAAATCCCCAGAAATTTTTGAATTTAGGCATGATTGATTCTCAAAATGATGATTTAAAAGAAGACAGCTATTATCATCTTCAAATTGTTGGCATTTATTACACAAATAATGGTGAATATTTATCTAAATTACCATCAAAAACCGAGCTTGAATTAAGACCAGAACCAAATAATGTTTATGATAGATTCGCTGTAAGTGTTTGGTACGATACTAGAAAATTAGGATATCTTCCACGAAAAAAGAATAAACCTTT
Source organism: Promethearchaeota archaeon (assembly GCA_016839585.1). GTDB lineage: Archaea > Asgardarchaeota > Lokiarchaeia > Sigyniarchaeales > SOKP01 > Loki-b32. The sequence continues at coordinate 40,079 of JAEOTZ010000047.1, read as the reverse complement.
TTTTAACGCAATTTATTCTACTGAATTGATTTTAACTTGTATTTTAGGTTGTTATATCCCCAGCTCCGGAAACTTTCATTATAAAGGAAGATTTCAACCAGAACGGGCAAATATTACAATCCATACCTACAGAAATGAAATCACTTGGCGACCAGTAAATTTATTACCAGAAGACTCAATGGCATTTTAAAGAATTAACTAAATTTGAAGGTTTAAATTTTATAAATTAAATTGAAATAAAATGGACTGAAAGGTTTTTCCAACTTAATTATATATCATAATCTCATAACTAATTAAGCTTAGACAATTCCTTAATAAAAAATCAAATTTAAATTGGTATAATTGATTTAGATTCCGTTCTAATAAAAATGATTTTTTTTTAATGATTATCATTTTTAAATAGACAGTATTGTCAGTGAACAATGTATATTAAATCATATATATTTAATTAGGAATTGATAGGAATTATAAATTCAATGTAAGAAACTGAAAATAGTTTAACAATAAAAATATTTAAAAAGATAACTCCTATTTTTCTTTAACTATCCAGAGTGTAGGCGGAGTTAAATTCTATCTACAGAAATGTTGTGAGCAAAATTATCAAAGAATTTAAGTGCCCTCGGTGTGGATCATCAAATTTAATAAATTATGGTAAGACTTTTGAATGTGCTAATTGCAATCTGGAATTTTATAAAGAAATTGATGAGGATATTGAAGATGAGAACAGAGTATCTCTTCAAGAGATGAAAGGCTTTTTCGAATCCTTTTTACCAAATGACAAGAATAAAAAAAAGCGGAAATAGACATTAATAATAGTTTTTAAAATAATTTAATGTTCCCTAACAATTTCTATACCTTTCTTTTTAAGATTTTTTAACACAAAGGGGTATCTAATCAGAGTTTCATATTCTAAATCAGGAATTCCTAAATTTTGTATTTGAACATCTGTGAACAAATCAATTAGGATCGCTGCTCTATGTTTTATTTCATATTTCTTAAGCATTTCTAAAGCATTTAACTGATTTTTAAAAAACTTTCCCTCTGCTCCTGTGATAGTTTCGAAGGTTTTTTCATCAATTCCCTTTAAAGAAACTCTTACATAAATATTCTTGAGTTTACTTAAATCTTTTATATAGTTTTCATCTAGCAATATTCCATTTGTCTCAAGAATATACAAAGTATTTTTTGGAATCAAATTTATTAAATCAAACAAATTTCTCTTACATATTGTAGGTTCTCCACCACTTATTCGTATCAATGATAAATCCATTTTTACCAGCTTTTCACTAATTTCTCTTGGTGAATAGTATTTGCCAAATTTCTCTGGATTCCAAATTTTTTTCTGAGCCCAACAATAAGCACATCTTAGGTTACAACCTAAGCAATCAGCAGTGGCACATCCCCCATAGAAATGAGTTTTTCGAAATCTATAAAACTTTCTCGAATTATTGCTACATACATCACTCTGAATACTTTTTGTTAGTTTAATTGGGTCAATCATAATTGTTAATATTATATTTTTACATAATTGGAAAACCATAAAAATCGAAAATATTTACGTTATAATGGTACAGAAATGTTAAATTTTTAAAACCTTTTTATTCTGTCCATAATTTAATAACAATAATTAAATAATGATACTTAGGTCTTATTTCTTATGACGGTAGAAGAATTGATAAATTTCATAAAAAAAAGGGGAATTAACGACACTTTTCAAATTCTCTCTCAATTCGAAAATAATAAAACTGAAAAACGCGTTTTTTATGATAAGTTAAATAGAATTAGCTATTATAATTCGTTTCTCCGAGTAAAAGATAAACTAATAGAAAAAAAATTAATTAGCATTGAAAAAAACAACGGTAAGACATATATAGGACTGACTAAAAAAGGTAAAACAGTTCTAGATAAACTCACAGAACTTAACAAATTAATAAAAACTTAATCTTTCTTTATTTTTGTATAAGGTATAAAAAAAGAGGAGACTCATTCAAAAATAAAGAGATTAGGATTTATTTTTCTTTTTTTAAAATTTTTCATAATGCACTATTTCTTCAATTGGTTTACGGTTTCTAACTTCACCTTTAGGTTTAACGGGGTATCCTAATGGTGTTATACCTAAAACTTTATATTTTTTTGGGATTTTTAGAATTTGTTTTATTTCTTTCTCATTAAAATATCCAATCCAACAAGTTGCTAATCCTTCAGCGGTTGCTGCTAAGATTAAATGCTCAAAACAAATTCCGAAATCCACAGGGTAATACTTAATGCCCCTTTCTCCAGAATATTCTTCAGAAATTGTTCCTACAATAAACATAGGTGCTTCAATAAACTTTTCTGATTGATCTATTGCTCTCCATATAGCTTTTACATTTTCCGGTTCTTGAACAACAATATAATGTACACCTTGTAGGTTTGCCCATGTCGGTGCTAATCGAGCAGCTTCTAAAATATTATCGATTTTTACTTTCTCAGGCATATCTGGTTTGTAAAAACGATAACTTCTTCTCTTCCTAACAACATCATAAAAATCCATTATATAATCACTATATCATTTTAAACATTTTTACCTATTTGAATAGTCTTTAGCTTAATTATTTTTTCAAATTAGTTTAGCATCTAATAGTTTTATTTCGAAATCTACTGAAATAGTTGTAGTATCCTCTTCTCCTTTTAAATGGTCGTTCAGGGCGATTAAAATAACAATCGGGACAATAAATCAAAATCATGGGGTCGTTCCAAAATTCTTTTGCCTTTTTTTGTGTCATTGAGGGATTAATTCGGCAAAATTCCTCAAATGTTAGTGATTGATTACAATCAGCACAATTTTTCTCTTTTATCTTTTGTAAAGTCATTTATGATAATTTTTATTTCTTTATTTAAAGAGCTTAGACTAAGAAAATTTTGAGAATTATCCAACTTTGGTTAAATTTAGTACTTATGATTTTTATTGCTCTCTTATAAATCCAAGTAATTTAAATATTAATTTTTAAAAATATATTTGTAATTCTTTAATGTAAATTTAATCCAAATAAGATAAAAAATAGAAATTTACTCCTTTAATGAGGTAGAGGGTAATATGAAACCTGAATTTGTTAATGTTAAAACAGCGACCTCCATCATTGCAGAAAAAGATGAATATATCGGCAAATTTAGCGAATTTGATTTACAATCTCGCCTAGGAACCTCAGAAAAAGCTTCAATGGAAGAATTTTTAGAATTCCTCTCTCATCAAATACTTAACTGGACAAATTCTGAGAGGGAAAAAGTTGAGAGAGTATTCGAGGAATTAGAGAACGCTTATAGTCCGTACAAAGAATGTATGTTGGATAATATAATGCTTATAAAAACCACTGGACGAGAAGAGAGTGATGCTGCTTACACTAGGAGAAATTGTATTTATATTCCTCTTTCAATGATTCGTTGGCCATATAAAGAATTTAAAGAACTAATTGCTCATGAACTTCTTCATATAATTAGTACTAACAATCCCAAATTAAGAAATAGCTGGTATGCTAAATTAGGATTTGTTGCATGCCCTGAATTAGAAGTTCCAAAGGAATACGAAAATCTTTATGTAACAAATCCCGATACCATTGGAAAGAATTGCTATATTGAATTTCAAGATAATGAGGCCCCGATAAAAGCTGTTCCTTTTCTCTATTCTGCAAAACCTTATAGAGGGGGCTATTTCTTTCATTACTTTCGTTTTACATTCTTAGTATCTGAAGTGGAAAATAATAGATGCTTTCCAATATATGAAGAAAAGAGACCGAAATTTATTAACGCCCCCCAAAAATTATATGATTTATGTGAGGAAATAGATCCTTACAATAATCAACACAGGTTACACCCAGAAGAGATAATAGCTTATTATTGGTCCCTTCTTCCCTTTTCTGAATCTGAATTGGAATATAATAAACGAAAATTTTTCTTAAAAATTCGCGATGTCTTACAACGGAATAGAAGTCCTGTTTTTCAGTAATATTAGGTAAAGTTTTAAAAAAAAATATTGAAACATTTAACATTTATGTTGTTGGCTCAATTATATTTTTTATCCCATTAATATATTATAGCAAAATGATTTTTATAAAAATTAAAAAATCATTGGTAAGGTAAGCTTAAATAATAAAGACAAGATGACTACCCTTGCAAGGGTTAAATACAAAGAAAATAAATATTAATGAAGAGGTGAAGATTATATGGAAAAGTGGAAAAAACATTATTATTTGGGTATCTTTTCAATTTTCATTGGAATTATCTCTTTTGTCTTATTGTTTGTAGTTTTTCTTATTTTAAATCCGACTTATAAACATGATTACATTTTAAGATCCTTTACGATGATACTACCATTAATTATTGGAGTAATTGAAATTCGTGACGCTTTTAAATATAAAAAGGGTAGTTTGGTCAATGAGGTTGGTCCATGATGTTCATTAGTTTCATTGTAAAATTGAAATACTATTTATATCCAAAAAAGAGCCCCAACATCAAGTCTGAAAATAGGGTGATTAGATAAACAAACTGATTGTACTATCTTCCTTTTTTGAGAAAAAAGATTTTTTATATTGTTTATTTTTAAAGTAACTATTTTTATTTTTCCTCTTAAACACCCCATTCCCCTCTTTTTCCCTTTATTTTCTAAAATCCCAACCTTTATATAGGCAAGTTAATATTAGTATATTAAGTCATGTGAATGGTTGATTGTCAATCAACCATTGTCGACTGAAAAAATATGTGGTTTAACACTTTAAAATTAAAAGAAAGGTATAGTATCAAATAAAAGAGAAAGGGAGATATGAGAAGTATGGTATTTGAAGAATATTTTGACAGGTTTCTTAACGAGCGAGGTAATCCTCGAAATTCCTCAAATCAGATTTCGATTTCACGAGATGAATATGAGTCCCTCAGGGCTAAAGCGGAAAATTATGAGCTGCTTGCTGAGGAGCATAAAAAAGTTCGAACGAGGAATGACGAGTTGTTAAAGGAACTTGACGATATGAAGGAAGATGGACGCAAATTGAAGGAGTTAGTGGAAGAGAATGAAAAGTACTTGAATTCATTATTACGAACTCGAGCAGATTTTGAGAATTACAAGAAGCGTTCTGAGCGTGAGAATGAGAGATATCGAGCTTATGCTATGGAAGGTATTTTAAAGAACCTAATCAGTCATTATGATGACTTAGTGCGAGCGTTAAATTTATTGGAGATTCTTGAAAATGCTGAGGGTATCAAGAAAGGGTTTGAAATTATCGTGAAGAATTTTAAGAAAATGCTTTCTGAAGAGGGAGTAGAGATAATGAATTCAGAAGGAGAGAAATTTGATCCATACAAGCATGAAGTAGTTATGGTTGAAGAAGAGAGAGATGATCTCCCTGAAAATACAATAATAGAAGAATTAGAGAAAGGTTATTATTTTAATAACAAGTTATTAAGACCTGCGAAGGTCAAGATATCAAAAAGATCAAAATTACAAAATTTAGAAAAAAATCAAGCTAAAATAGAAATTAAAAATAAGAATTAAAAATAACAAAAAAGGAGTGAAGAAATATGGGAAAAATTATAGGAATCGACTTAGGAACATCAAACTCAGCTGCTGCTGTATTGATAGGCGGCAAGCCAACGATTATTCCGAGTGCGGAGGGTTTAACATTAGGAGGCAAAGCATTTCCATCAGTAGTAGCATTTACAAAGGATGGTCAACGTTTAATCGGAGAACCTGCGAGAAGGCAAGCAATATCAAATCCAGATAGAACAATTACAGCAATCAAGAGAAAGATGGGTACATCATACAAAATAACGATTGATGGTAAAGATTATTCTCCACAAGAGATTTCTGCAATGATTTTACGGAAAATAAAAGAAGATGCGAGTGCCTATTTAGGTGAGGAAGTCACCGATGCTATAATTACAGTTCCTGCATACTTTAATGATAACCAGAGACAAGCTACGAAGGATGCGGGAAGGATCGCGGGATTAAATGTCAAGCGTTTAATTAACGAACCCACAGCCGCAGCCGTAGCTTATGGATTAGACAAGAAGGGAGCAAGATTAAAGATTGCAGTATTAGATCTTGGTGGTGGTACTTTTGATGTCACAATTATGGAGATGGACAATCAAGTATTTGAAGTAATTTCAACAGCTGGAGATACCCAATTAGGAGGGACAGATATGGACAAGATTCTTGTTGATTATCTTGTTGATGAATTTAAGAAACAAGAAGGTGTAGATTTAAGTAAAGATTCAATGGCAACGCAGAGAGTCAGGGAAACAGGGGAGAAAGCAAAGATTGAACTTTCGACATCTGTTAAAACCGATATAAATTTACCATACATAACGGCGACAAATGATGGTCCAAAACATCTTAATATGACCCTTACAAGAGCTAAATTGGAACAGTTGATTGACCCCGTGTTAAAGAGATTGGATGCTCCAATCTTAAAAGCCTTACAAGATGCAGGGATGGCAAGGGGTGAAGTTGATAAAATCATTTTAGTTGGTGGACCTACAAGAATGCCAATAATACAAAAGAAATTCGAAAATTTACTAGGCAAAACTCCCGAACGTAGTATCGATCCAATGGAATGTGTTGCGATGGGTGCTTCAGTTCAAGGTGGTGTATTGACTGGTGAGGTTGAAGATTTATTGTTGCTAGATGTTACTCCATTATCATTAGGTGTAGAAACATTAGGTAGCGTTTTTACTAAATTAATTGAGCGAAACACAACAATTCCAACCAAGAAAACAGAGACTTTCTCAACAGCTTCAGATAATCAACCTGCAGTTGAAATTCATGTATTACAAGGTGAACGTCCAAGAGCAGGAGACAATATAACATTAGGAAGATTTCATTTAACAGGAATTCCACCAGCGCCTAGAGGAGTACCACAGATAGAGGTATCATTTGATATTGATCAAAACGGTATTCTAAATGTATCAGCGAAAGATAAGGGTACGGGTAAAAGTCAATCAATTACAATAACAGCGTCTACAAAAATGTCTGATAATGATATTGAACAGAAAATTCGAGAAGCTGAGAGAAATGCAGAAGAGGATAGGAAATTTAAAGAGCTGACTGAAGCAAAAAATCAAGGAGAAGCTTTAATTTATCAAACTGAAAAATTAATCAAAGAAAACGAGGGAGTTATTGGAGATTTGAAATCAGGAGTTTTGGAAAAAATCTCTGATTTAAGAAGTGCTATGGAATCAGAAGATGTCAATCGGATAAAAGGTGCTATTGAAGCTCTACAAAATTCGCTACATGAGGTTTCATCACGGATGTACGGTCAACAGCAAGGTCCTTATCAAGGTACTCCACCAGGAGGAATGGGTGATGTACCACCTGGAGCTACATATGAACACCAAGGAAAAACACAAGATGAGATTGAGCAAGAACAATTCCGAAAAGCCACTGGACAAGATGATAATGTAGTAGATGCTGATTATGATTAAAATTAGTATTTTTTTTAATTTTTTTTTTATTTAATTTATGTTTATAATGTTTTTTTAACAATTAAAAAGGGGTTGTAAAGTATGGCAAAAGATTATTATAAATTATTGGGCATAAATAAAGGAGCTTCAAAGGAAGAAATCAAAAGAGCATTTCGTAAGATGGCTCGAAAATATCACCCTGATGTTAATCCAGATGAACCTAAATCGGGAGAGAAATTTAAGGAAATTAATGAAGCCTATAGTGTTTTGAGTGATGATAAAAAAAGAGAAATGTATGACAAGTTTGGGGTTGTAGAAGGAGATACATCAACATATCAACAACAGGGAAGTGCTCCTGGAGGTGCAAATGTATATCGAAGTCCAGATGGTACAACCTATTATTATTCAACATCAGGATCACCTGGAGGGTTCGATTTTAGTGAAATTTTTGGAAATCGTAATAATTCAAGGAGTGATTTTGGTGGGTATGATTTTTTTAATGATTTAGGAGATATTTTTGACGTATTCTCAAGAGGGGGTAGTGGGAGCACAAGAGCAAGATCCCCTAGTTATAGTAATTTCCCTCGAGAGGGAGAAGATTTAAGATATGATATGGAAATCGATTTTATGGATGCATTTCATGGTGGAAAGAAAAAAGTTCAATATAAAGATCCAGTAACAGGTCAATTAAGAACTTTTAATGTAAATATTCCAAGGGGAATTAAAGAAGATCAGAAATTACGGTTAAAAGGTAAAGGGATGCCCGGGGAAAATGGAGGTGTTCCCGGAGATTTATATATTGCTATACGTATTAAAAGTCATCCAAAATTTGAAAGAAGAGATGATGATATTTATGTGGAACAAGAAGTTCTCTTTACAACTACGGTACTTGGAGGAAAAATTCAGGTATCTGGTATTGAGAAAACATTAAATGTATCTGTTCCTCCAGGAACTAATGATTCATCCTTATTAAGATTAAAAAATCAAGGTTTTTATAAAATAAATTCAGATCAAAGAGGAAATTTGTTAGTTAAGCTTAAAATTAAAGTTCCTAAAAAATTGAACAAGACTCAGAAAGATTTATTAGAAAAATTAAAGAATATAGGATTGTGAGAGGGTGAATAGAAAAAACATATACTTTTTAAATTTAATTTTAAAAGGATATATCAAAAGGTGGAAATTAAGATTATGATTTCAAATATTAGTAAAACTTCAAATTTTTGCCCTGAATGTGGGGGTCAGATTATCTCAATTGAAGAGAGGGGAGATATTGTATGTGGACAATGTGGTTTGATAATAAATGAGAAGCAAGTAGATTTTTCTCATACTGGGAAAAGGGCTTTTACATATCAAGAAAAGAGTGCTAGAGAGCAAACAGGATCGCCTGTATCTATCTTAACACCTGACATAGGTTTCAGTACAGTTATAGATAAAGCTAAAATTAGTAATCCGGATTTAAAGAGAGCAGCAAAATGGGATACGCGAATCACTTGGGAAAAAAGAAATCTTCTTATCGCTACTACTGAATTAAAAAGAATCAGTAGCAATTTAAATTTACCAGATCATGCTAAAAAAAAAGCAATGCGCTATTATATTGAAGCTTTCAGGAGAAAATTACTTAGAGGGAGATCAATTAATGGTATGGTTGCAGCTTGTATTTATTTAGCTTGTCGAGTAAAAGAGATTCCCAGAACACTTCAAGAGATTTTAGATGAGACTTCGGTAAATGCAAAGGATGTAAGGAGATGTTATAATACTCTAATAAGAGAATTAAATGTAAAAACACCTACTACTGATCCAATTTCTTTAGTTCCTAGATACATAGTAGAATTAAATCTAGATTCTGAAATAGAAAGATTAACCATTAACATTTTAACAAAATATATTACTAACTTCTCTACAAGCGGAAAAGATCCTAAAGGATTATGTGCAGGAGCAATTTATCTAGCTTGTAAAATGAAGGATAAAAATTATACACAAAAAGAAATCTCAGATTCAATTGGGGTAACTGAGGTAACTCTTCGTTCTAGGTATAAAGAATTAAAGCAAAAGCTTAATATTACAATATAAAAATATTAATTTTCTTTTTTTTTGAGAGAGTATCTCTTAGTTTTGATATAATTTTATAGTTTTTACTATACTATAAATAAGCCCTAAATCTAGGGAAAAGGGAAAGTGCATTTTCTTGTTCAATAGCTAAGCGTGTTTGCTTGTCGAATCTATCATTATTTATAAGTTCTTGAATCATTTCTTTTACAACTCTCTCATGAACAAAAGGAAAATCGCTACCAAAGAGTATATGCGAATGATCTACTATTTCCATTAGTGAATGAACAATATTCCTAGTGGCAGATAAGGCAGTACCATAATAGAGATCATTAAATTGTTTCATTAATCTTTTATTACCAAAGGAAATCCTCCATGCTAGATAAGGAGCAGTCCCTCCAGCATGGGCAAAAATAAATTTAATATTAGGATATTTTTTAAAAATGCCATGATGCATAAGATTTGCTATTGCTCGTGTCGTGTCAAAAACAAATTCTAAAACTGATAATGGAAGATTAAGATTAGGCAGTTTATTTGAAGGAGGTGCGTCTGGATGAATGAATACGACTGCATTTCGCCGGTCCAGTTCTGAAAATAGATCAGTAAATTCAGGATCACCAATATATATTCCATTATAATTTGTAAGCATTCCTACACCATCTAATCCTAATTTATCTAAAGCATATTCTAATTCAAGTAAGGAAGCATCAATATCAGGAAGAGGTAAAATAGCAAAGCTCCCAAAACGCTCTGGGTACTTATCTATTAAATTAGCTGAATATTCATTACATTGGCGTGCGAGATTTCTTGCAAATTCAGGATCTCCAAAATAAATTCCAGGAGAAGATATTGAGGTTATTGCTATTGCTATACCTTGTCGATCCATTACCTCAAGACTATGTTCTGGATCCCATTTAGGGAAAGACAAATTGGTAACTGTGGTAATACCAATTTTAGCTAATGATGAGAGATATTCCGGAGGGAGAATATGATGATGGATATCAATTCGATGTGGTTTTAATTTCATGATAAAATCATATTTAATCCAAATTTAACTCTTCAATTTTTAAGTTCTTCTGTACTGATATATTATAATTATTTTTAACATTATAAAAAGTGATAATTATGGTTTCATATAAAGAATTGGGGTTTTCCAATACTAAAGGAATGTTTGAAGTAGCCTTGGAGAGGAAATTCGCTGTACCGGGATATAATGCAAGCAATCTTGAACAATTACAAGGAATTATTATTGGTTGTGGTGAATCAGATTCACCTGTTATTGTTCAGATTACCCAAACGTCGTTAAAATATATAAATAAATCAATGGTTCGATATATGGGTAAGGGATGTGTTGAAATGGCGAATGATTTAGGGTATAATATACCGATTGCTCTTCATTTAGATCATGGAGGTTCTTTTGAATTATGTAAATCTTGTATTGATCTAGGATATTCTAGTGTAATGTTTGATGGAAGTCATTTAGAATATGAAGAAAACATTAATATTACTAAAAAAATAGTTCTTTATGCTCATGAAAGAGATGTTAGCGTAGAAGCAGAATTAGGAGTAATTGCTGGTATTGAAGACCATATGAAGGCAAGCGATCATTATTATACTAATCCAGAACAAGTAGAAGATTTTGTTAATCGAACTGGTTGTGATTCCTTAGCCATTGCTATAGGCACTTCCCATGGAGCTTACAAATTCAAGGTTGAGAAAGCAGAAGATATTCCTGATCTAAAATTCGATATTCTCCAAGACGTAAGAAGAAGGTTAGGAAAATTTCCAATCGTGCTTCATGGGGCATCATCCGTCCCAAGAAAATATGTTGACATAGTAAATGCGTATGGAGGTTCTTTACAAAAGAGCTTTGGAGTACCAGAAACTCAATTAAGGAAAGCAACTCAATATGGTGTATGTAAAATCAATATAGCAACAGATAGTCGCTTAGTTTTTACTGCTATGATAAGAAAGTATTTTCAAGAAAACATAGATCAATTTGATCCAAGAAAATATTTAGGCTCAGCTCGTCAAGAATTAATTGAAATGATAAAAATGAAGAATAAGGAAGTATTAGGATCAGCTGGCCAAGCAGGATATATTTAAGTATTGATTAAATCAATTCTACTTCTTTTGGAGTTCAATTATGTATTTTCATAATAAGTTTTGTAAGATTATCCCTTTTCATAAACTACACCTGTTCCACCTACTGGATATTGGAAGTTAATAGCCCCAGCTTCGCAAACTTGATAACATGATGCACATTCTAAACATTTTGATTGATAGTCATCAACAATATATATTGTATCATCCTTTTTTCGCCATAAATTCATTATACAGATGATTAAACAGCGACCGCACCTATTACATTTATTTCTATCTACTGAAATAAAATTACCTGTACCAAGTATTCTTTTCGTCAGATTTTCTAATTCAATTTTCATTTTTCTTTACCACCTCTTTTACGCTTTTTTTGAGGTAATAATTCAAGAAGTTTTGGTAATATTGTCATTATTTTCTTAGGATCCATTAATTTGTCCAAATCATCTTCAAAAGTCTTTGCAACTAGAGGAATTACATATTTCATAATAAAGGGCGTTGCTTTTGGCATATATGATTTTACGTGGCTCGCTATTTGTCGTATCCTTAAAGCATGCGGTTGGGACCAATCAAAAATTCCACCTAATACTTCCATGATCATTGGAACAAACCACGACATTGTTTCCTTTGGGCTAAACGGTAATGCTTTCCAGATATTCCACAACTCATATCCAGCTTCAAATTCTTCTCCAATACTTGTTTTTTGCCACTCTTCATCAAATTTATGTAGGACTGCTTTAGAAACATCTCCAGATGCTATTGCTTCTGCTGCTATTTGAGCACTTATTTTTCCTGTTATCATAGCAGGATATATACCTTCTGCTTCAAGAGGGCATGGAAAACCGCCTGCATCACCAATCAAAATAACACCATCAGTATAAGTATTATAAGGATAATCTAGCCATGGAAGCAGATGTGCTTGAAGCTCTCGAGGTTTTGCTTCCAAAATTTTTAATAACCTTTGATAATATTTTAAATTCACAACTTTATTCAAGTAAAATAACGGATTTTTATCCCACCAACTCATCCAATTTCCTAAGCCTTGATGAAACCCATCTCGGAAAAATACTTGATAAGATGCTGGAAAAGTAGCTCCCCACCAAACACCTAGCGCCTCATCACCCATAATATCATCTATTTTTTCTGGTGGTGCTTGAAAATCATATTGAGGAACTAAGGTAACCTGATTTTGAGCCCATTTAGTTCTTAGACCGGATTTCATTGCTACCGTAGAAATAACACCATCCGCTCCGATTACAATTGAAGCTTCGTACTTTTCACCTTTTTCATCAATTACTCCACAAACTTTTCCATTCTCTTTAATCAGATCTACTATTAATGTTGATGTTTTTAACTCTGCTCCCGCATCTGTAGCAAATTCAGCAAGCCAAGGATCAAATTCACTACGGTAAACATTCATAGTAATCCAACTCTTAGCAGGTTCATATGAGACAGATTCAGTAGGTCGTGCCATTATATATCCGGCAACAATGTCTTCTTTGTTTACAAAATAATTGCGCGATGCTGCTCCTGCTCTCATAGAAGGGCATTTTTCTGGAGTAAGTTCTTTCATTATTTCGAAATCTTTCCACATTCTTGGTCCTAAACCACAACCAGAAGAATTTTTTTCACCTGGTTTACGTCCCCGTTCAAAAAATACCGTCTTTAAACCCATTTCAGCAGCATTTTTAGCAGCTATAGATCCTCCCGGTCCAGCTCCAACAATTATTATATCATAAGTATTCAATTTTTTTCCCTCAAATTTTAATAAAGTAAAAAGTTTAAATTTTGATAAAAGGAGATAATATAAATATCTATTTAAAATTCATATCAAAATATTAATCACAACATCTTTATTGTATTACATATTTTTGGGAATAATTATTTGTTTTAAAGATATTAAAATTATGAAAAAAGAAGTTATTCGTAATAAACTAGCTAAAATATGCAGTTCTAAGAACATTTCTGATGATCCAAAGACGCTTAAGGCTTTTTCTGAAGATATGAGCTTTACTGAGGGTTATTTACCAGATTTTGTTGTATGGCCATCAAAAACTCAAGAAATAGAAAAAATTTTGAAATTAGCGAATAAATTAAATTTTTCTGTTATTCCAGTCAGTTCTATTTCAATTTTTAAACATCATGGAGATACTATACCCCAAAAAGAAAATTGTATTATATTAAATCTCTCCAAGATGAGAAAAATTCTTTCCATAGACAGGAAAAATCGCGTTTTAATGGTTGAACCGGGAGTCACTTTTGATGATATCATTTCAAAGTTAAAAGAAAAAGGATTACGGTTATTAATGCCACTTTTTCCAACAGGAACTAAATCTATAGTTACATCCGCCCTTGAACGAGAACCTATTACCATTCCTAGATATCATTGGGATAGTTCTGATCCCTTATTATGCACTGAAGTAATATTTGGTACTGGAGATTTGTTTCGAACGGGTACTGCTGCAGGTCCAGGAACCTTTAAAGAAAAGCAAAAGGTCGGTATTGCTTATGTGAATCCTATGGGACCCACTCAGTTTAGCCCTTTTAGAGTTATACAAGGAGCTCAAGGAAGTCTGGGTGTTGTCACTTGGGCTACTCTAAAATTAGAGTTACTCCCTTCAATTCAAAGGGTTTTTCATTTTCAATCAGATAACATTCAAGAATTGCTGGATTTCCAACATGAATTAATAAAATATAGATTATGTGATGAAACATTCATTTTGAATAATTTAAGTTTAGCTTCCCTATTAGAAAATACTACCCAAGAGATAGAAAACTTAGCAAATTCTGTATTAAAATGGAATTTAATTTATGTTATTAGTGGTAGGGGGAAATTATCTGAAGATAAATTAGCATACCTTGAGGGTGATATTGGTGATATTTTAAAACAAATGAAGCTTGAACATTTAAACAGTAATAGTTTCGTAAATGAGAGTAAAATTATCGAATGTGTATCTCAAGCAACTTCTTATCCATGGAGATGCAACTATAAAGGCGGTTATCAAGATATTTTTTTTATCAGTCAGTTTGAAAAAATTCCTGAATATACTTCATTAGTAGAATCAAATAAGTTGAAAGATCTAGGCATTTATATTCAACCAATAAATCAAGGAACCGCCTATCATTGCGAATTTGATCTTTATTATGATCCTAATGACACCAATTTATCTACTAATCTAAAAAACACATTCTTAGAAATTAGTCGAAATCTTATGGATAATGGTGCCTTTTTCAATCGCCCATACAGTTTTTGGGCAAAAGAAATGTATGAAAGACACAGCGATCAAACCCTAGTTGCCTTAAAAAAAGTAAAAAAGATTTTTGACCCAAATAACATATTAAATCCAGGGGTGTTATGTTTTGACGATGATGAAAAAAATAGTAAGGATTAATCTTTAATAAGCTAATATATAAACTTTTAAGATATTTCTAATCCTACTAAAATTTTTCTTTTAGATGTCTATACACTTTCTTTAAAGACCCTAATTTTTTTAATTCATCTGCCCATATTACTCTGAACCTATGTCTAAGAGTAGAGAGGTTATAATCCTCATTATGTGCGATATCTGAAATAGAATCATATTTTTCTATATAAGAAAATAATTCGGGTTTCCAAACGAATTCCCTAACCGCTTCCTTATAATTAATTCCTAAAATATTTATTAAGAATTTCCTTGTTTGAACTATTCCTATTTGTAATTTTTCGGCGATTTCTTGCATAGTGGATGTATTCCTAAGAAGAATTTTTAAAAACGCAATGTCGATATCTCTTGCTGATGTAGATTTGATAAATAATTGATTAAGATAGTCATTGTTTATTTTGTTATAAACAAATATACATCTTCTTAGAAATTTATGATATTCTGAATCCGTATAACCATATACTCCCCATTTTCTTTTATATTCCTCATCAATTTCAGTGGAACTTTTGTTTTCAGCTATTAAGTTTATTAATAATTTTTTGTCCATAAATGGATAAAATAAATAAAATCTTTTCAGATATTTATATAAATTATCATTGTTTTGATTAAATTCATCATACTCTTTTTTCCAAATTCTACCTAATTCCCGAAAATATGTAGTGACATGCAACTCCCTCACAACATCAGATATTTTATAATCTGCCATAATAGCATTGATTATACGTGGTTTCCAATAAAATAAATCTTTCGCAGACTGAAAATACATATGGGGAGTAAAATCAATATCCAGTATTTCTGTCATAAATTCATGCATCCATTTTACTCCTCTCTCATAAATTAAGGCAATTTGTGTCATATTAAACCCGGCATAAATTAATGATTGTAAATATATTATATCAATATCACTAATAGCACATTCACTAATGCTCGATATAATATTTTCTCCAAGTATTTTATCTACTTTAGGGTAGATTTTAAAAAGTCGTTTAGCTTCATAGAAATTTACTCCCCAATATTCATTTAAACGAGATAATATTGTAGGTCTTGACACACCAAAATAATCTGCTATTTCTTTAGGGGACATATCCAGTTTTATGATTTTTATGATTTCCTCTTTATTAATTTGAATATAATCTTGATGGTCGCTCCCCCGTAATGTAGCTGATGCTTTTTTTTGAATCCATCTTTTTCTAAAAGTCTCCATAGCACCTAATCTTATCCTTGCATCTGTAAGATTTTTAAAACCTATTTTTTGCAAATGTTTTGTAATTGTTGAAAATGAAGTCCCTAACTCTTCTTCTAACTCACTTAAAAATAATCCCTGTTCAATAAGATCTATTAGCTTTGGGATATCTAACTCAACACCTATAACTGATTTAGCAACAATTCCGAATCTATCGAGAAAAGCTTGGTTTCCTCCAAATTTAGCCCTTGCATCACGTAGGTTTTCTATTCCCAAGTGTTTCCAATAATATTCTACTTTACTAATCAGTGTTGGGATTGAAATCTCAAATTCTCTCGCAATTTCCTCAGCAGAAAAACCTCTCTTTAATAAATCTTTAAGAGAATCTTGATCTATATGAATGAAACTACCATGCTCCTCTCCAGTTATTGCAGGAAAGCCACCACCGCCTCTACTAATGTTATATCCATACAGCGGTCTTCTTTTACCATCTTTTCCAATAAAATAATGATCCAAAACACATGATTTATATTTTTTAATAAAAAATTTTTCATACTTGTTCAAATTATCTAGGTCTTTACACTTCTTAATAACCTTCATAGTAAATTCTCCGCCTGTAGTCTGAAGAGTCTTATTGTCAATTTTGAGAAGGGAAAATTTTTTACCATACATTCCGAAAGCTTCTCTAAGATATTTATTGGGTGAGTAATTTATATGACTGTAGAACCTTATTTTTAGTTTTTGAATAGTTTGCCCGATGTAGAGCATTTTATATTTTAAAGTATTATCTTTATTATTATCTATTAAAATATAAATCACTCCATAATACTCTCCCCAGTTTTTTAATATAAAAGAAGTATTTCTATTAATCTCTTTGATATTTCCAACTTTTGAGTTATTATTATTTAATTCTTGTAAGAAATACTCTTTTCTACTTCCTATTTTCAAATTATTTTCTTCTGGAACAAATTCGTGGCACAAATCGTTTTCTAAAAATATACGATAAGTTGCGAAAAGCTCATAGGGAGAAATTTTTATTGGAAGTTCTGAGGGAGATCTCCCCAATATTAGCATACAAGTTCTTGCTTGTAGGATTTTATCGTATTTAGTTTTTTTCAGACTTATTGAATCTGAGTTATTAATTTGTTTGTTTTGTAAGTATCCTTTATTTATATTTTTTAAAAACTTGATTAACCAATCTTGAATTAACTTTTTAACTAGTCGGGGAAAAGGTTTTATTTCTTCTTTATTAAAAAGCCTTTCATTCATATCATATAGCTTCTTTAAGAATTCAATGTACTCCATTTCTATTTTCCTAAATCCTAGTGTGATCAATTTATTCCTCTTTTTTATGTAAGAATCATTTTCAATTGACTTTTTCTGTCTTTTGTTTAAGGAATTCTTATAGGCTCTTGATAAGGAGTCCAAATATCCCGGCACTATCTTGGCTCCTCTCCCTAGGGAAGAACAATACATCCATTTGTGGTAAACGGATAGAAGATTCTTAGGGCTCTCTTCTTTAACCAATTCTAATAAGGCTTTAGGGGGCGCTATTGAATTATCAAACAAACATGCATTTACAGATTGAAGGAAATCTCCAATAAATTCATCCACAAAAACCAAATGAATTTTATGGTCTTTGCATTTGGGATATTTCTGGATTCCAAAAAGTCCAAGTTTCAATGGTTTTAACTTTTCAAGCGTACTGCATCCAAATTTAGGACACACTGCAACGCGATCTCCTTTTAATCCTTTCCGAGTAGCTTGATTCTTAGTATCTATCATTCTCGAACCATCACTTTCTTATTTGTATTTTTACTCTTAATCTGCACCTTTCCTTTTGTTAAAAGTAATTGATCATACTCCCGCTCCAATTGTTGATAATTTAGCTTAAGTTGTTGAAAAAAATCTGGTACATTTGCATTTAATTTGCTTTCATCATTACATAATTTTGTTAATATCTGTATTACCCGCTTTAATAACTGAGGTCTCGTGTGAATTTCTAATGCTGAGAGTATATGTAATAATTCCCACAATCTTATTTTATTTTTTAAAAATTTTTTAAAGGATCTTGCTTCTGGACTATTTGGAAAAGAAAGCGCTTTTTTTGCCAACATTAAGACATTCATCTTAAGATTTTCTTTCGGTCCAATATATTTCTCCAAAAATATACAATATTCTAAGTAAAGTATGTTTAGTTCCGTTTCCCATTTTTGAATTGAGTGATTTTTTAAAATATCAAGAGAATTCTCAGATTCCCTACATATCGCAAGTATAGTTGATTCCCTATAATTTAAATAAGTTTTCAACTGACGAGAAAGTACAGTTATTTTATTTTCAGTTTGATCAAGATTCTCATCATAATAATTAAGTTTATTATCATTAGATATAAGCAAATTCATTTTTTGTCTTCAATTTTTTTAATTTTATTAGACTACCACTGTTAAACTATTAATATAGGCATTTATATTTAAATAAAAAAAGATTTGGAATGAGATGATATGTTATAAATCCAGTAGATAAGAATTAGACATTATGTATCTATTTTTTTTATAATTCAAAAATAGTATAATATCTTCGAGTTATGCCGTTTTATGCCACATTTGTGCCACATTACGATTTCGTTGCGATGTTATTGGTTAAATGAACCAATTCACTTAATGCGAATTATTTTTAATATTGTTGGTCATTAATGTTCAGTCTTTTTTCATTTAAGCGGAAGTTTTAAATAATTTTTTAACCAAATTAAACCAAGATCTGATTTTATTAAAAAAATTAAAACCGTATAACAAAAATATTCTTGAAATATGTTATGAAGATTTAGCATAGAAATTAAGAATAAATTAAGGTGATTTAAATCTCACTTAGTGAAGATGAGTATAATAACATGATTAAACGGTGTCTAAGATGCTCGATAGATAAAAAGAATGGCTCTCTTATCCGAGAAATGCAAATGGATACCGCAAGTTCAAATTAAAAGTCAAAAATACGCCACTGCATGTCCGTCGATAGATATTTATAATTATCATCCATATAGCGGCGGAGGTCGCATAATCTTAGCTTTGTTATTAGAGACAGGCAGAATTGAACCTTCAGAAGAATTACGAGAAATTGTTTACAAATGTACTGAATGTGGGAGTTGTGCTGTTTCATGCAAATTTCTCAATACTTTGGAACCGTTAGAAATTATAATGAAACTTAGGGAAAAATTAGTTGAATTAGGAGGTGGTCCAATGCCAAAACAGCAAGAATATATAGAAGCTGCCAATAAAGTCAATAATCCTTACAATGAACCTCACGAGAAGAGGTTGGCTTGGTTACCAAAAGATATTCGATTAGATCCAGATGCTAAAGTCTTGTATTTTGTAGGTTGCACCTCTTCCTATCGAAGACAAGAGATGGCAATCGCAGCGGCTCGTATCCTCAAGGCTGCAGGGATTCCATTTAATATATTACAAGATGAGGAATTTTGTTGTGGTAGTCCTATTTTGCGAACTGGAGATGTGAAAACTTTTAAAAAATTTCTTAATAAAAATTTAGATGTCATTGAATCGAAGGGGATTGATACGGTCATTTTTAGCTGTGCTGGATGCTATGATACATTTAAAGTAGATTATCCATTATATAGGGAATATACTTTTAGAGTATTACATACTGTGGAATTTTTTGATGAGCTACTCGATACTGGTAAATTAAAACTAATAAAAGAAATACCAATAACCGTAACCTATCATGATCCCTGTCATTTAGGAAGGAATGCTGAAAGATATAAAGATTGGGATGGTGATATTGTTAATTTGATGCCTCTTGTATCAATTAACATACCCCCAAAACCTAAGCGTACTGGATCAAATGGTATATATGAACCTCCCAGAAATATATTAAAAAAAATTCCAGGGTTAAAATTTGTAGAAATGGAGCGTATAAAAGAATATGCTTATTGTTGTGGTGCAGGAGCTGGTGTAAAATCCGCTTTTCCTGAATTTGCCCTACAGACTGCAAAAATTAGAATTGAGGAAGCTGAAGATACTGGAGCAGATACACTTGTATCGGCATGTCCATTTTGTTCAACGAATTTACAAGATGGAATTGAAGAAAGTGGCGCTAATCTGAAATATTATGATATTAGCGAACTAATATTAATGTCTTTAGGTTTGGAACCTGAAAAATTGAAAGAAATAACTAAGGAGGTAGTATAAGTGGTATTAGAAAAAGAAATTCTCAAAAAATTCCAAGACATTGTTGGTTCAAAAAATGTTAATGATGGTGAAGTAATTACAAATGCGTATTCCTATAATTGGTGTATGGAATATGTCAATTACATGGAAGATAAAGAACCAATACCATTTTCCCCCATACCTAAAGCAGTAATATTACCTTCCTCAACAGAAGAAGTTCAAGAAGTTGTGAAATTATGTAATAAGTATAGAATTCAATTTAAAGCTCAATCAACTGGTTTAGGCCCTTGGAATCAACCTTCAACAGAAAACTCAATTATTTTGGATCTCAGAAGAATGAATAAAATCATTAAAATTGATGATAAAAATCTATATGCTGTAGTGGAACCATATGTTAGTGGGGCACAACTGCAAGTTGAAGCTATGAAATATGATTTAACGGTCCATATGCCAGGGGCAGGCCCACAAGTCTCCCCTCTTGCTAGCGCAACATCTATGAACGGTCCAGGATTTACTTCACCTCATACAGGGCATAGTGCTCGAAATGTACTTGGTGTAGAATGGGTATTACCAAATGGAGAAGTCTTAAAGTTAGGTTCAGCGGGTTTAAAGAATCACTCGGATTGGTACAATGGTGATGGTCCAGGTCCTAGTTTACGAGGAATAATGAGAGGGTGGGCAGGCGCAAAATCTGGAATTGGTGTCTTTACAAAAGTAGCTGTCAAACTTTTTCCATATCCATGTAGCACTGAATTTAAGTTACAGGGTTATTCTCCTAACTATAATTTTGATATTCCCGATTTCATGCGATTATATGTAATGGATTGTGGAAGTTATAAATATCTTAAGAAAGTTATTTTACGAATTGAAGAAGAGGAAATTTCCTTTATGTGTAGCCACCTGTCAGGTTATGGGTTAACAGCAATTTTTTCGCATAGTGTTGAATCTATGATGGATAAAATGCCAATTGCTAGCCTAAAAACTCCTCTAGTTGTGCTTATCGCAGCTAGAACTAAATATGAATTTAATTATAAGCAAAAAGTAATGGAGATCCTCTTGGACGAATTAAATTTAAAAAATATTATTGGTACAAAATACACTCCAAATTCAATTTTTTATGCTGAAGCACTGCGTTCAAATTTAGGATTACATGGCTTCATAGTAACAGGAGGTTTTCAATCAGCGAAAGGTCAATGTGATACTGTTAAAACATGTCTTAGAACTACGAAAAAGAGCATACCACTAAAAAAGAAATATATTAAAAAAGGAGTAATAGGAAATGATTTTGGAGAGGGAGTATGGATGACTTCATATGAATCAGGCCATTATTTTCATGTAGAATCGATAACATTATTTGATCAAACAGATGAGGAAAGTGTGAAAGGAATGGGAGAATTCATGGAGGATAATTATCAATTTGATTTGGTTAAACATTTAGGAGCTCCATTTTTCGTAGAAGGTGACCGTATGCATAATATGTTTGGTCCATATATGATGAATTATCATAAATGGTTAAGAAAGATAAAGAAAGCATTTGATCCTAATGAAATTGCTGATTCCGGATTTTATATTTCAGCAAAATCAGAGAATTAAATTAGAAAAATAGATTAGAAAGGGATAATAATGGAAACTAAAATAATTGAAAAAAAAGCAAGGGGTTTCGCTGGACTTATTGAAAATGTTGTAGACCCTCTAAATAAAAATCCTAAATTTAAAGAGCAATTTAAGAATAAAAAACGAAAATTTCTCATAAATGCTTCAAATTTAACCTATGCTGCCTTAATTACTATAGATAATGGTAAGGTAATTATTGAGAGTGTTAAAAATAAACCACAAAGCAATTTGAAGAAGAAGATATTAGGTTGGGATGGTTATATTTCCATGAACTCTCAGATTTTTCTAGCACTGGCAATGGATAAGATTTCTTTAATAAATATTGGAATAAAATGGCTAACAAGGAAAGTAAAAATAAAGGGATTGACTAAAATGTTAACTCTATTAAAAATATTCAATCTTTTAAAAGATTAAGATCTCATTTTTCTTCTATTGCTTTCTTTGGAAACAACCGTTTTTTTAATTTTGCAGTTCCTGTATCCATATCATATTCAAGCAGTCCTACTTTTGCCAGTTCTTGAACTGAATGTAGTATAAATGCTCCTCCAATTCCTGTTGTGTTTTTCAGTTCCTCTCGTGTCATTTCTTCCTTATCTCCATGTAAAGTATATAAAATCCTATAATGCGGTTGTCCTTGCCAAATTTCAGATACTAAAGCGGCATAAATAGATAGCAAAGCACGAACTCTTTCAAAATTAAATTCTGCTGACTCGGCTGCTGCAGCTGCTTGCATAAATTTTTGTAATTCAACTTTTACCTTTTGATATTCATCAAGTAATTTCATTTGTTCTTCTGTCATTGCACCTATTTTCTGATCCCTTTCTTGCTTTTCTTTAGCTAATTTTTTTGTCTCTTCTTCTAAGGTAATTTTATCCCGCTCTAATTGTTTTTTCTCTACTTCTAATTTAGATTTTTCATTTTCTAATTGTATCTTTTCAGCTTCAAGGATTTCTTTCTCATTGCTTAAAGATAATTTATCATTTTCAAGTTCTATTAATTCTTTTCTTGCAGTTTGTAGAACATTTATAAAATCTTTAAAATTAGTTTCTACATCCCTAAGGGTTTTATCAATAATATTTAAAGTACTTTTTTCTTCTGACATTGGAATCATAATATATTTTTTTCAATTATTTTTATTATATTTATTCAATAAAAAAATTTTTTGGAATATGGTTGAAGAAAATAATTCTATTCATAGTCAAAAACTTATCCTAGGTATTTCAGTTCAAGTATTTATAATGGGACTAGTATCATTTTTCACTGATGTTTCAAGTGAAATGATACAGAGTATATTACCCCTATTTATTTTTTCTATTGGTGGGACAGCTACGATTCTTGGTTTAATCTCAGGTGTCACAACAGCAATTTCCAATATCTTAAAAGGATTTACAGGTTGGTTAAGTGATAGGATAAATAAGAGGAAACCTTTTATTGTTGCTGGGTATTCATTGTCAAATTTATCTAAACCCTTTATTGGTCTTAGTCCATCTTGGGAATTTGTATTAGGATTAAAGACAGCAGATCGTTTTGGAAAAGGTTTGAGGACTTCTTCAAGGGATACTTTGATATCCTATTATGCAGTTGAGAAAGGTAAAGCATTTGGGTTACATAGAGCAATGGATACATTAGGTGCTGTAGTAGGTTCATTGTTAGCGTTTCTATTCTTACTATTAGCATGGTCATATTCACAGATCATTTTTTTCTCAATTTTTCCAGGCATTTTAGCGATTGCTTTGATATTAATGGTAAGAGATGTTGATCCAAGTGATATAGATAAAACTTTAGGAATTCAGAAAGATATGGAACCTAAAATGGAAAAAGTTGATAGAAATTTTATAAAGCTAATCATAATTCTTGGAGTTATTGAATTTGCGAGTTTAGATATTGCCTTTCTTATTATTAGAGCTATAGATTATGTCCCTGTTGAATTTCTAATACCCATTTTATATTTAATTAGTAATATTATTTATACAGTATTTTCTCCCATAACAGGATCGTTATCTGATAAGATTGGACGAAAATCAATTATTATAATAGGTTTATCACTATTATTAGTTACTTGTATTTTTCTAGCTTTTCCTATTAGGATTTCACTTTATTCTATATTAGTAATAATCATCATATTTATCGTTTATGGATATTATTTAGCCTCTGTGGATCCCATTTCAAGAGCATACATCGCAGATTTAGCTGGAAAGAAAAAACGTGGGCGAGCTTATGGTTATTACTATCTTTCTGTGGGATTGATTTCTTTAGGAGAATCTATAATTTTTGGATTTATTTATGATCTATTTTCCTATACCTGGGCGTTCTTATACATTTCAATTCTATTACTTCTATGTATAATAATATTTGCTATTACTGATTTCTCTAAAATTATCAGGAAGGAAGAAAAAAATTAATAATTTCATCTTTCTTGAGTCCATAATTCAGCCAAATATATCAAAACTTCAGCTGCTTTTTGTAAAGCCAAAGTTGGAGTATATTCTTTTCTTGAGTGAGCTAATTGTCCTCCAGTAAAGATATTTGGAGTTAAAATTCCTTTTACACTCAATTGAGCTCCATCTGTTCCCCCCCTTATTGCATGAACCCTTAATTCTACTCCTGTTTTTTCAATTGCCTGTTTAGCTAAATCAACAATCTTTTGCTTTTTCTCGATAAATTTAAGCATGTTTTGGTACTGATGTAGAAAATTTAATTCAATTTTTAGTCCAGGATATCGAATTTCATATGCATTCTTTAAATTTTTAAGATAATCCATTCTTCTCTGGTTATTTTCAACTTCATAATCTCTAATGATCATTCTTGCCATAGCTTCCTCAGCTTCTCCTTGTAGTTTAGCTAAATGAAAATAACCTTCTCTTTCTTCAGTATGTTCAGGCGATTCTGCTTCGGGAATTTCACTGAAAAATCTAGTAGCAATTTGTATTGCGTTTATCATAAGATTTTTTGCGTATCCAGGATGAACGCTTAACCCTTTAAATTTGAATGAAGCCCTCCATGCATCGAAGCATTCGAATTCTAATTCTCCCATTTCACCTCCATCTACTGTATAACATATTTTAGGTAGCTTTTTTTCATTTACTTTTTTAATACCTATGCCTATTTCTTCGTCAGGAGAAAAACAAATTACTATTGAACCATGCTTTAATTCTGGAAATTTTTGCCATGCGGCACATGCGGCCATAATTTCAGCAATCCCCGCCTTGTCATCAGCTCCTAATAGGGTATCTCCCTGTGATGTAATAATATCAAGACCTATATATTCTTCTAAATTAGGAGAATCGGAAGGCGTTAATGTTAATTCTTTATCTTGTATAAATGCAATTTCTTTTCCATTATAGTCCCTATGAATTACAGGTTTTACGTCTTTTCCACTTGCAGCTGGTGAAGTATCCAAATGGGCTAATAAACCTATAGGTTTTACTTTTTCGAATCCTTTACTCGGTGGTAAATATGCATAAACAAAACCAAATTCATCTTGAACAATATCTTCTAGATTAAGGCTCTTTAATTCATCAACCAACACTTTTCCTAGATCTAATTGGATTTTTGTAGATGGAACAGATTCTACATTCTCATCTGAGGTAGTCCAAATTTTAACATATCTTAAAAATCGTTCTACTGCATTATTTAATAAAAATTCTTCAATTTCTTTTGATATTGCCATCTTAATCAATTTTTTATTCTATATTTTTATTATTAAGAAATTTCTATCTTCCTTTAAATTTGGGATCACGTTTTTGTGAAAATGATTTCATTCCCTCTCCGAAATCAGAGGTTCTAATATTTTTGCAATACAATCTAAATTCGTTTTGTAACGAGTGTATTAATTCATTATACTGAGAGTAATTTAACATTGCTTTATCATAACCTATACACATCGTTGGAAGTTCTGCTATCTTTTGTATATACTCTTTAGATTTCTCCTTAAATTCTGAAAAAGGATATACTTTATTAACAAGTCCAATTTCTAATGCTTCCTTTGCATCAAGAAGTCTACCACTCAATATAATATCTGTTGCTCTCGCTAAACCAACAATTCTTGGAAGAAACCAGCTTGTTCCGCTTAACACACATTGAGCCCTTGTACTTCTATAATCGCCAATTCTCAAATTATCTGCAGCTAATCGAAAATCACAAGCAAGTGCTAAATCAAATCCTGCTCCTAAGCAATAACCATGTAACAAAGCAATAACTGGTTTTTGAATTTCCCGAATTAGTCGGACTACTCTATGATGAGGCATCCGAGATCCATCTTCTAGTGGTGCAAATTTAGGTCCTTCTGGCCCTAAATTTACCATATCATCACCAGAACAGAAATTATCACCTTCTCCTTCAATAATAAGAGCACGTACTGCTCTTTTCTTCATAATCGACTCCAGAACATCTATAATTTCCATTAAAAGGGGATATTGTAGGGCATTTAATTTATCTGGACGATTTAAAGTAATCGTTCCAATTCCATTTTCAAAATTATATTTTATATACTTAAAATTAGTACTTAAGATATGAATCCTCTCTGCATTAAATTATTGAATATAAGTATATATAGAAGTTGAGAAAAATATTCTTTACTTTAAATTTAAAAAAAATTCCGATGCTAATTGAAATAAGGCTAAAAAAGAAAAAAGTAGTTTGAAAAAAAATTAAAAAATATTATTACCAAATTTCAAATTTTTCATCAATTTTAGTAGTAAACACAAGCAAGTAAGGAACTAAAAGATCTAATACACTTTGCCACGCATTAATTAAAATAGCTCCAATAATAAGGGCCTCCCATCCTGAAACGTCAGGTAAACCTAAAAATTTCAAGTTTGTATAATCAAGCCATTCTGCCCAAATTGTTAAAAATACAATTATATTCAATTCAACCATAACAAGAATTCTAAGAATTGTGCCTAAAGAACCATAGATAATATAATTTTTCGGCTTCTTGAGTTTTTGGCTTTTAAGTATTCCGTCTTCTCTCTTATATAGTTTTAGAAATAATACAGCTACAATCATTAATGAAAAAGTCGCAGAAAATTTCATTAAAGGTCCGACCCATACTGTGGAATCAAAGGGCATCAATCCAAAAGTGCCTACAGCAAAACAAAACAATCCTGCTCTTACACCAAATATTAGCAAGCATGTAATCCATATAATGGATATTGGATCAACAATCGCAATTTGCCAACCAGGAATTCTTGGTAAAATCGGTGTAATATAAACGGATATTACTATTGAAAGCGCACTAAAAATTCCAGCCCCAGCAATTTCTAATGTATGCAATGTTTTTCCTGACATTTTAACTTCTTTTTCTTCAGGAAGTTCAAGATCAGATGTTTTGATTTCAGACATTTTTAACCTCTAACTTATAATTTTAATATTTATTGTGATAGATATTGAAAAAGTATTTAAATCATTTTTGGTAAAAAAATTATATTAAAAATTAGAGCTCACATAACCCAAAAGATTAAGATATTATATTATTAGTTAAGATTAATACTCTTTCAAACATCTCTTTGGAAAATTAAACTAATTATTTAACCTTTTTAACTTAAAAGTTCAGATTTTAAAATAATTTTTAATAAATAATCTACTCAATTTTGGAGATATTAAATAGAAAGAAAAAACTCAATATTAGATTTTCTTTCAACATATAGATTGCTTTTATCTCGTATTACTATATCCTCTAAAGAGAAAATAAGAGTAGCCTTGTTTATTTCAGTAACTTCTTCTCTTTAGCATCTAACTCCAGCCAATCGCTAATAATCTTAAGTTGTTTTCTTGATGATGTACTCAGGGTTTTTAAGAATGGAAGTAGATCTTGTAAAAATTCAATAGGAGAAATTTCATATATTTTTTGAATTTTTTCAGCAAATTCTTTCTCTGCAGTTGTAAGTGAAAAATAACTACCAGTACTATAACGTGGGAAAATTACTCTTCGAAATCCTTTAATAGGCGGTGTTTCTTTTCTGGATAATGCAACCCCTCCAGCAAATAAGTCATAAAAATAAGGCAATAATCCCCAATATTGAGTTTTGCGAATTCTGCCGAAAATTTCATCTGCGAGGGAGAGGTTTTCATAAGCATTAGCAATATCTCTATTTGCTTTGAGGAAAGTTGGAAGATTTTCATTTATCCATTTATATAAAAAATTGTAGTCCACATCTGATTTATCTGTTAAGCTTCTGGCTTCTGTTAGGGTAGTAACTTGAAATAATTCCCTTATTAAACTAAAAATTTCTTCAATACTATCACGATGTAAGCTAAGGATCAATTCTTTGTTATCCTTTTCCATTATACCTTGACTAATTCCTTGAAGATCATTAATTACTCCTCTCAAATCTCCATTATTCTTGTCAATAATTAATTCCAAATCCTCATTGGTAAGATTAGATATCTTCTCTTTTTCGAGTATCTTTTCAGTAATTTTAAGCATTTCATTTTCAGGTAATGGATGCACTTCAACTCTTTGAATTTTGTTATATATAGGTTGTAAGCTTGTTTTATATTCATTTGAACACATAATTATTGGAAATTGAGTA
Source organism: Promethearchaeota archaeon (assembly GCA_016839585.1). Taxonomy (GTDB): domain Archaea; phylum Asgardarchaeota; class Lokiarchaeia; order Sigyniarchaeales; family SOKP01; genus Loki-b32. The sequence goes on along the minus strand of JAEOTZ010000047.1, from coordinate 11,575 downwards.
TTTTCAATTAATTCTAGAATTGTAGGAACTGCTCCTCTATCCTGTACACCATAAAGGCCATCGATTTCGTCAATAAGAATCAATTTATCTTTTGATTGTGTGATAAAATCCATAATTCCTCGTGTTTTCGTTGTTTCTTTCAATCTCCTTTCTATAGTCTTTCTTGTTCTGGTATCAGATGCATTTGTTTCAATAACTTCCATGTTTAAATCATTGGCAAGTGCATAAACAATTGAGGTTTTCCCTATTCCAGGGGGACCTTCTAATAAGATAGCTGCCTTTTCTGGAGATATTTTTAGTTCCTCTTTTTGATCTTTTTCAATAGCAGTTCTATTATAAGCTCTAATTTTTCTATTTTCTTCATTTATCTTTTTAATTTCGATATAGAAGTTTTTAATAAAATTGGTTAATTCCTCATCCAATTTTATTCTATGGCCACTAACTTTTGCAGAAGATAAAGCCATTTCTTTAAGACTTTGTGGTCTGTACTTTTCTACCCAAGGAATTTTATTAGACATTTTAATCACCTACAAATATTCTGAGAATAAACATATTTTAGATAATAATGCAGAGATTTGAATATCAATGTCTCTTCCGTCAATTGCCCTAAAATCAGAGTCAGCTATTAAATTGATTAATTTATTACGAGTAAATTTATTTAAAGGTAATTTATTTAATTCCTTAAGAAGAAGGGTAAATACTTCATGTGAATCATATTTATAATTAGATATAATTTTTCGAGCCAATTCTCTCGATTTTGGAAAATCTCCTTGAAGGGTTAGTAACAATAGATTTTTTATTAGATCATTTTGAAATCTTTGTGAATGTTCATATAATTTTTGCATATCAATAGTTTTTCCTGAAATACTACACAGCTGCAATAGATCGATTGCTTTTGAAATTTTACCCTCAGAAACCTTGTAGAGAGCTTCAATAACAGTATCATCAATAACTAAAGATTCATTTTTAGCAATCTCTATTATCAAATCTTTAAATCTATCAATTTTTACGCGAGATATTAATATTATCTGACATCTACTTATGATAGGATCAATAATATTTGAAATTTTCGTCGTGATTAAAATCATTCTACAATTTGAACCATAAATCTCCATTAATCTCCTAAATCCTTGCTGATCTGACCCTAAAGACTCAAAATTTTTTACAATTAATATTTTGAATGGGGCATCTCCAATTACCTTTAATTGTACAAAAGGTTTTACTTTAATTTGAATAAATGCTGGAGTTGTTATTCTTTTACCTGCAATACTTCCGATTTTACTTGTTGAGATATATGCCTCCGATTTGGCTTGGTTCCTTTCATCATCACTTAATGGAACATTAGCATAAACTAATTTAAAATTTGTATCATAATAATTGCCCAAAAACTCTTTCGCAAATAATTGAGCAAGAGTAGTTTTTCCAATACCTTCAGAACCTATAAATAATAAATGTGGGAAATTTTTTTGTTTGATAATTTGTTGTAATGTTTCTTTTATACTATCTCTTCCACAAAATTCGTTTAAACTTCTCGGATAGTATTTGATTCTCCAAATTGGAATTTCTGTATTCAATATCTTTTCGCTTTATGATTTTTTTTCGTTTTTTTATACCAAATCTAAAAATTTTATTTATTTACTAATTCTATAATTTTTGCCAGGAGTGCTGCAATTTGTATATGTTCATCTGCACCTTGACTTATACGATAATCTATATCTCCAATAAACGATCTTAAAATAGATGCGTTTTGAGGATTGATATCAAGCGGAAGTAGAGAGTTTAATAATTGTCGTATAAAATTTCTACTATCGAGATTTTCAACTAAGTCAATTATTTCCCTTGATTTCTTATAATCTTTATTTTTGATAGCTTCAATTAGATGCTCCAGAGTTTTTTCGTCTAAAAATCCAGAAATTTTTAGAATTTCATTAATATCTAAATCATCTAATAATTCAAGAGCCACTGACATTTGAAGAGTATTTATTGCTTTCCTTAAATCGCCACCCGAAATAAAAAATAACGTTTCAAAAAACTCTTGTGTTTTATTAGAAGGTAATGGAAGTTTTTCTTTCTTTGAGATATACTTTAATCTCTCTATGATTTTCTCCTTGGGTAAATTAACAAATCTGAATACAGCACATCGAGAGATTATAGGATCTATTATTCTATTTATATAATTACATAATAATATGAATTTAATATTATTAGATGTTTTTTCTATAATCCTTCTAAGAGCTTGTTGAACTTGGGAAGGGATATTATCTGCTTCATCCAAAATAACAAATTTTAAAGACCCATTCTTAATAATATTTTGATTTACAAAACCTTTAAGAACATTTCGTACAAAATCCATTCTTACGGTGTCAGAGGCATTCAATTCTAAAAGATTTGTCGCAATTTCGTCCTTTTTAAGGAATGTTCTCGCTATTATTAATGCTGTACTTGTTTTTCCAGTTCCTGCAGGACCAGCAAAGATCATGTGAGGCATATCGGTGGTTTTTGTAAATTCTTTAATGTTATTAATAGCGATATTCTGACTTACAATCTCATCAAAACTCCGTGGCCTGTACTTTTCAACCCAAGGGATATTCATAAGAATCTTATTTAGCTAAATTTAATTCTAAAACCTCGAATACTTTCTTAAAATTCATACTCTTATATAAATCAGAAGCTTTCTTTGCTTCCTCTCTGAGATTTACTTTTACCTTCTCTACTTTTATTTTCTTAAGGTGTTCAAGGGCTTTTTCGAGTAATATTCGACCATATCCCTTCCCTCGATAATTTTCCTTTAGGAAAAATTGTTTGATATACCCCTCTGAAGTTCCGAAAGGATCGATTCGAAGTTCTGCAATAATCATACCAGCAACTTTATTCTCTTCCTCGTCTAAGGCTATCAAGATTCCATGCCTTTGTAACGGATCATACAATCTTCTTCGAATTCCCCAGTCGAAACGTTTTGGATCAAATTTTTCCCCTAACTCTTCAACTAAATGTTTTGTTAAGTCTCGTAAATCCTCGATCTGTTCAGGAGAAGCAATCTCAACTTTAATATCAGCCATGTTAATCATACATTTTTTATTTTTCGATAAATCTTTTTTTACAATTTCTTAACTTGTAATAAATAATAAAATCAAATGATATGAATTTTATACAATGATTTTTTATAAAGTTAATTTCTGTAATATTGTGCAAAATTTAATGTAAAAATTATCAACACATTTTTATTAAAAAAGAGACTAAAAAAATAATAGAGTTGATTAACGAGCTGAGACTCCGTCCCATGCTTTAACATCAGGATCCTCGGCTCCACAAGCGGGGCATCTTTGATTAACTTCCCATGCTTCTAGGGCTGGATGAACCCGTGTGAATAAACCACCACATTGTTTGCATAATAAATATTTAGCTCCACATCCGTCGCACATCTTTAATTGCCCTGTTTCTACAAATCTAAATGCACGTATGATGTTTTAGGTCGAAAAGTCCTAAAAATTCATCCATTCATCATTAGCTATTCTAAAGCTTTCCCCTCCACACACAACACAGTGTTTGCCATCATCTTCCAGAAAAATACACCTTCTTATAGTTTTTTTTAAAATATTTTTAAAATGATTTATAATTATATAACATCTTACCTACTATTAAGCATTTCTAATTAAATACTAACAACTAATTATTCAAATTATTTAAAAAAATATTAAATATAAAATTAACCGAATTTACCTAAAAACTTTTTCTGATGCCAATAACCACTATTTGGTCTATGAAGATTTAATTTATCACAATACTTTGCTAGTGTCCTATCAGACATCTCCACCCCTGATTCTTGAGAAATTATCTCTGTTAATTTATATAGGGGAATCTCCCATAATAATTTACTAAGTCTTTCGACAGTGTAAAAAATTTCACCTATTTGAATTCCTAAATTATCTATCACTTCTGCTTTTACATTTACTCTAAGATAAATTCTTTTTCTTAATAAACTATCTTTATAATTATCTAACATTTCATTTAGTAAACTAGCTCCTAAAGTTAAAGTCGATCTTCTATAATCAATACTATATTTGATATTGTATCTATTTTTAATCTGACGAAGAAATTTTATTGAACCTGAAGTAATTCTAGATGTGCCTTGATGACCATCACCATCAAAATAACCTAATAAGAATGCCAAATAAAGTTCCCGATTGTCTAACTTAGGAAGTTTAATTTTTTTAGATTTTATTTCACCTGGAATCATTCCAAGATTTACTAAATAATTACAAAACTCTTCGTTTTGAAAACGGAGCACATACGAATTATGTTCCTTATTATAAAATATATAATCTTCATTAAATTTCAAACATTTTGCTAATTTATAAAGCAATCTCTTGTCTTTTCTACCAAGTTCTATTGCAAACCTCTTACCATTTACCTCTATAAAACCATCAGCGAATATAAATCCAAGCCAATATGCTTTTTCTTTATTATTAACTATCTTAAAATAATCTAGAATTAGATTTGGATGGTGAGAATGTATTCTTTTTAATGATTTTCTTACGAAATTTAAATTCTTATACTTTTCTATAAAATTAATAGCATTTTTAGCCTTTTCACCAAACTTAGACTTCAAACTCTCTTTATAATGATCAAATAAATCTAAAGCAAGCTGATAAACTTCCCCCTTTAATTTATATTTCCTTATTTGAGATTTGATATAATTTATATGATTTTCTGATTTACCTAATAAAGAACTAAGCATACTATCACTTAAACCTCCTCTAGCAAGTATTTCAGGTGAATCTATTTTCTCTAACTCTCCCTTTAAGTTCTCAAATAGCTCTAAAATTGTAAAAGTATTTATAGCTTCCGATTCTTCATTATTAAGGGATCTTACAGGAGTCTCACCATTCAAGTTGAAAGAAGTGTTTTTAACTAAACTAATTTTATTATTAGTTGTTGCTTTAAGTCTTCTTAATTTTTGATCTTCAGGTTCATTTTTTATGTTGTTTTTAGTAGAATAAAATGAGTTAAAGTATTTTTTTAAATCTTTAAGTATTGTTTGTTCAAATTTGGGGAGATTAGTCTTCTCCCAAAGTTCTGAAACGATTTTAGCGATAATTTTAATAAGCCATTGGATGTAGGTGATGAAATCATTATAATAGGTTGGACTTGACTTCAATTTAACTTGTAATTTTTTCAGCCATTTTCTAAAATAATTATGGGATATTTTATGTAGGTTTTTCAAGAATTCACCTTTAATATCTTTCTCTGTAATTGGTTTAAGGCGTTCATTCAAAGTTTTAAGTTCAGCTTTTGTTAAATTCCTTTTACTATTCTTTAGATTTGCCGTACTCTCTAGCTTTTTTAACTCAAAATAGGTAATTCGCGCAAAGACAATAATAAAGTTTTCCTTAAAGATTTTTGGGAAATCATTGTCATTAAAGACTCTAGTAATGCTTTCTTTTTGTTTCTCAGTTAATCCTTCTTGAATTTCTCTCCCTCCAGTTTCAATTACAAATTTTTTTATTGTGTCATAAATACGTTTCCAGAGGGAAATTTTTGATTTATCAGTGCTACCACATAAATCAATTTCACTTTTATTTTTAATTATTTCATCATTTTCTTGATTACTTACATTATCATATCTAATATCAGCACCACAGAGTTCACAAAATAGAGGATCACTATTCTCGTTAATTTTTTCGAGCAAATCATTTGGAAATTTCCACCCACAGAATTTACAGCGATTTAAGGAATTGTTTTGAGGTTTTTTTTCAATCATTAATTCCTTTATTTACCAGATATATTTAAAGAAAAAGAGATTACAAAATCGTTTTTGATTTTTTGTCTTACATTGAATTGATTTATTTTTCAATATAATTTTTATTTAAACCTTTTTGAATTTAAATTTATAATTACTATAAACTCTATTTATATATAAAAATAGGAAAAAATTAAAAAAACAATAGAAAATTCACATCTCTAATTTCTTAGTGCTATTCTTGGTTTCTTTTGGATTAACTCGCTCAAGTTCTTGGATTAATTGAAATGTCTTATCATCATTTAAAGCTTCGCTAAATTTTATAAGCATTTCCTTGTTTCCTACAAATAAACCTTTTCGTTTCATAGGGCTACCATCTTCTTTTAAAGGATTAATCTCTAAAAATAGTAATGCAGGTCTTGCTTTTGTTGCAGGAACTTTAACAACACTAATTCCTTGAATAGGAGTATTCATCTTTTCCCAATCTTTGCCACTTTTTAAATGTTCTTTCAACTGACTTTGAATATCAGACATAATAAATCAATTCTCGTTTTATTTTTGTATTTACAATTTTTTTATATCAATTGTATTTTTTATGTTACATGTTACATATAATACATTATATAAATATTTTTTCAATTATAAATAATAGCTGAAGTTTTTCCTATAAAATTGATATTCCAATAATATTATTAGGTCCCACAATCTTAACTTTAAAACCGGATAAAATCATTTTCAGGATTCTGTCGGGTTTCTGGGGGTCAATTTCCACAATAGCTTTAAATATCACCTCCGTCATATCTGTATATATACAATTCATTATTATTTTATAAATAAAAGAATAGGAGATTATTTTAATGAAGCTAATATCAGTAAACTTACCTGAAACGTATTTAAAAGTATTAGAAATTTTAGTAGCGGAACAAAAATTTCCGAACAGAAGTGAAGCAATACGCGTGGCTATAAGAGACTTAATAAAAACAGAATATTTGCTTGAAGAGTCTGTTACTAGAAATATTTCAACAATGATGATTGAGGAATCAGTTGAAAATGAGATTCACGAAAAATTAGTAATATAAACTTATTTTTTTATTTTTCACTTTTTTAATAATTTTAAGACCTTTTGCTTCCTTTCTTCTCTTCTTGCTGCAATTCTTGCTTTTAATTCTTCCGTTTCATTCTCTAAAAGCACTGCTTCCTTTTCAGGTTCATGTTTAACTTCAGGAGGTTTTTTTCCAAGTTTTTCTTCAAATTCTTTTACTTTATTTTGTATGTCGTTAATATATTTCGCACCAATTTTGGTTTCTTTTAAATTATGGAGAGCTTCATTTAATTCGGATACTGTTTTCATATACCGATTATTTGATATGGATAGTTGTGCTCGATCTAATGCTTCATATGCTAAGTTGAATTTTTTTAAATTTTCATCTTCATCAAGTTCTTCTAATGTGATTAAAGGGACCTGCGATTGAAGTATTAGGCTATTGATTAATTCTTCGATTTCTGAAACTTCTTCAAGTTTTTTTCTCTTCTTCATCCTTTTTATCTCTTTCTTAAGTATTTGAAGAGCTTTATTGTAATTGAAATCTTCAATAAGCTTTCTTGCTCTCGTTATTTCTTTAAATATATCTTCAATCCTCTCTTTTTCTTGTTCTTCAGATTTCTCCTTTTTCTTTCTTTTTTCAGCTTTTTTCCTTTCTTTTAATGCTTCAATCATCATTTCTTCTATTTTCTCTTTTTCTTCAGCTCTTTTCTTACCAATATCTATCAAAATCTCAGATTTCTTCCTCTCTCTCTGCAATTTGAATAAAAGTTCGTTGTTAATACGAGAAACTTCCCTTTGCCAAGATATTTTATTAAACAGTTCTCTGGCTTTAATGTATTTCTCATAAGCATCATCAAACTTTTTACGCTCTAACAATGCTGTTCCCTGTTCTAAAAGTTGATATGCTTCTTCTGAAATCTCTTTTTCCCATTCTTTTTGTCTTTGGATTTTCAAAAATTCTTGTTTCTTTTGTTCTTGGTGAAATTTCCTTATCTCGTGAGCTTCGGTTAATTTTTTTTCTAATTTTTTTTCTAACTCCAACTGCTTAACTTCTCTTTGTTTAGTTGTTTTTAATTTGGCTTCAAATCCTTCTTTCTTACTTTTAATTAATGTTATAGTGCCTCGAACCATTGTAATGCCTTCTTTCCATTTTATATTAGAAAAAATCTTTTCGCTTTCCTTGTATAATTCAATTGCTTTGTCAAAATTATTTTGTTTTAATTCTACTTTCGCACGATCCATTAAATCAAAAGCTTTATTCTTTTTATTTTCAAATTCGGATTCTTCAGCTCTTTGTAATAATAAAGATTCATGTCTTTGTTTTTGTAATTTAAGTTGTTCTAATCGAGCTTTTTCAACTAACTTTTGTTGTTGTAACAAATCTTCCTCTCTTTTTTTGACTTTTGAAGTTTCTAGAGTCCGTAATTTTATATCTTTTTCCAGTTTTTCCTTGTAAAAATTAATTGAACTAATTAATTTACTTGCTTCTTCTGTCCAACCGATTTGTTCAAAGTTTTTTTTCGCATCTCGGTAGATTTCAATTATCTCACTATAAGGGCATTCGTGCTTAAGAATACCTTCTTTTATATTTACTTCATATTCTTGTGCCATTCTTTCAGCATCATTAATCAATTTGAATATTTCATCAGCAGTTTGCGCTTTTTCCTTTTTTCCTTCTTCATAATCTATTATCTTTTTATGCCTAGCAAGTATTTCTTTTTCAGTTTCTGGTTTAACGGCTACTACTTCTAACTCTGCTTCTTCTAACTTCTTTTGTTCAAAAACTCTTAACTTTTCATCCTTTTCCTTCTTATCTTTATAAAATTTAATTGTATTTATTAATCGGCTGGCTTCATCCTTCCAACCAATTTTATGGAATATTTTTCTTGCCTCATCATAATAAGAGATAACAGTTTCATAGGGACTTTCATAACTTAAAATATCTGTTTTCAGTTTTATTTCATAATCTCTTGCCATTTTTTCTGCTTCGTCAATTAGTCTCATCGCTTTATCTAAAAGAAGATCTTCTTTTCGATCTTCTTCCTTTACTTTTTTGGGTTTAATTGGTGTAATTTCAGGTTGGATTTTGTGCATTTCATCGATATCTTTTTGCTTTTTTATTTTTTTAGCTTCAACCTCACGTAATTTTAAAATCTTGTTTAATTTTTCTTGATATATTTTTATCTGATTGGCATATATCTCTGCTTGTTCTCTCCAACCTCTAGCATAAACATTTTCTCTAATTTGTTTATAGATATCAATAACTTCAGGATACGGAGTTGCTTCAATTACTTTTCCTTCCCTTATAGCTTTCTTCATTGAAATTTCAAAGTCGCGAGCTAATTTTTCAGCTTTATTAACCATATTAGCTACATAGTTCTCAAAGCTCTCTTCTTCTTTTTTCTTTTCAATAACCTTTAGCTCTTTTTCTTCAAGAGGGATTTCCTTCTCAATTTTTTGAACTTTATAAAATTCCTCTAATTCTTTTTCCTTCTCCAATTTCTGGAGTTCAATCTCAAGCAACTTTTTATCTTTTTCTAACTTTTCTTGATATATTTTGATTTGATTAGTATAGACCTCTGCTTGGTCTTTCCAACCTCTAGCGTATAGCTTTTCTCTAATCTGTTTATATATATCAATAACTACAAGATAGGGATTCTGTTCTATTAGTTTCGCTTTATTTTTAGCTTTTTTTAATTCAATTTCATAATCTCTAACTAATTTTTCTGCTTTATTGACCCGTTCAGCTATATATTTCTCAAAGCTCTCTTCTTCTTTTTTCTTATCAATAACCTTAAGCTCTTTTTCTTTGAGAGGGATTTCCTTCTCAATTTTTTGGACTTTATAAAATTCCTCTAATTCTTTTTCCTTCTCCAATTTCTGGAGTTCAATCTCAAACAACTTTTTATCTTTTTCTAACTTTTCTTGATATATTTTGATTTGATTTGTGTATATTTCTGCCTGATCCTTCCAACCTCTAGCGTATAGCTTTTCTCTGATCTCTTTATAGATATCAATAACTTCAGAATAGGGTGTTTTTTCTATTATCTCTACTTTATTTTTAGCTTTTTTTAATGTGATTTCATAATCTCGGGCTAGTTTTTCAGCCTTATTTACCATTTCTGTAATAAAATTTTCAAATTTCTGTTCTTCATCCTTTTTACCTTTTTCAATCTTTATCGGTTTAACTTCTCTTTCAATCTTATGGATTTCTGCGATTTCTTTTTGTTTTTCAATTTTTTGAGCCTCTATATCGCGTAATCTCTTATCTTTTTCTAACTTTTCCTTGTAGGCTTGAATTTGAGTGGTGTAAATAGCAGCATCGTCTTTCAATCCTTTTTCAAACATTATATTTCTAACTTTTTCATAAGTAGTAATGATTTCAGGATATGGACAAGTTCTTTCGAACTGACCTTTTCTTAACGCTACTTCATATTCTCTTGCTGTTCTTTCAGCGTTATTTACCATATCATCAATTTGTTTTATGAAATTTTCAACTTCCATTTCTTTCTTTTTTGTTTCTTCAACAATTTTCATTTTTTCAATATCATAAGTTACTTGGGTTTCTTCTTCTTTGATTCTATGCATTTCTTCAATAGCTTTTTGTTTTTCTAATTTTTGTGCTTCAATTTGCTTTAATTTATTATATTTTTCTAACTTTTCATAATAAATATTAATCTGATTAGTGTAAATTGGTACTTGATCTTTCCAACCCTTTTCAATTAACAAATTTCGAACTTTCTCATATATTTGAATTACTTCATGATAAGATGAAGTTTCAATAATAGATCCTTCCTTTATTGCTTTTTTCATGGCTAATTCATATTCTCTTGCCATCTTATCTGCTTCATTAACCATATTAGCAATTTGGACTTGAAAATATTCATCTTCCATTTTTTGCAATTCAAGTTCTTTTACTTTTTCCATCTTCGCAATTTCTTTTTGCTTCTCTATTTCTTTGACATGCTTTTCTAAAAGTACCTCTTGTTTTACGTTTAATTTAAATTCTTTCTCTCTTTCTGATTTAATCTGTTCAAGTTCTTTTATATATAATTCTTTTTCTTTTTCTAGCTGGGTAATAGTCCCATCAACTTTTTTTGCTTCATATTCCCAATTTAATTCATTAAATAAATTAAACCCTTCTTCATATAATGCTAAAGCATCATCATATTGGCGACTTTTAGCCAGTTCAGCAGCTTGTCCTAGGAGATCATAAGCCCGTGTTGAAAACTCCTCCTCGCGCCTTTTAGATTCGAGATAAGATTTAAGCCTTGCTTCTTTTTGTATCTCTTCCCCTTTAGGAATTTCTTCTTCTAATTCAGTTATAGACTCTTCTACAACCTCTTTCTTTTTAATTTTTCGTAGAAATTCTGCCTTCTTATTATAACACTCTTCAATTAATTTATAAACGCCTTCAACTTGATCAGGCATATTCATTTCTTCAAATATATTAATCGCTTCATCATATTTATCAAGAGCACCTTCAAAATCTTCTGTCTTTACTAGCTCTTGTGCTTCTGATATTATGTTTTCCGCTTCACCCGATCTATCCACTTCAACTTGTTCTTTTTCAATTTCTTGGGATATATCAGAAACCGCAAATTCTTCTGTAAATTTTGGTTTTTCTAATTCAGCAATTTCTTCTTCAGGTTTAGCTTCAATGTCTCGAAATTCTCGTTCTTTTAGGATATAAATTTCAGATATTTTTTCATTAATTGCCTTAACTTCTTCTTCTCTATTAATTTGACTATATAATCCAATTGCTTGCCGTAAAGTTTCAATGCCATCAT
>JAEOTZ010000046.1 GCA_016839585.1 Promethearchaeota archaeon | reverse complement strand
CAGTTATGGTCTGACCAACTATTACTTTCCCTTGTGAATCAGCAGCAATCAAACCTTCACACTCAGGAACTATATCCATTAATTCTGCTAATTTTTTTTCAAGTTCTTTTTTATTCATAAAAATACTGCTCATATAAAATAATTTTTATCGTCTTTAATTCTGAAATAATTTACTTTGATTGGTTAAGATATTATCTTAAATATATATATAATTTAAAGAAATTTAAACTTATCAAATATATAAAAAAGGAAAATTGAAAAATTAACACTTAATATAATTTATTTTAGAATAATTAAAATTAGGTTCTCCTCCAACGCCACCATCGTTTCACCTTTAGAAGTCTCTAATCGTATGAATTTCAATGTCCCCTCATTTAATGCTTCAACAACCTGCTTTCCTTTCCCGATGAGTGATGTAACATAAGCAGCTACTTCTTCACTTAAATCAATCTCCATATTTGAATCTATCGGCAAACCTGATGAATCACAGATTATAACTCCACGAATTCCTTCCCTTTCTTCGAAGCGTCGGATTATTGCCTTTACTTCCGCTCTATTTATGATAGTTAATCACACCTTTTAGAAAATTATAATCTAATTTTTAATATTATAATAGATTTAATATTTTTAAAAATTTATATTAAAGATATTCTTTCTTGAATAAGACTTAATATTTTTATAAATTAAAATGGAAAATATTGAAGCTATATATATAATTAATGTGGAAAATCAGCTAATCTTTTCTTATGAATATCTTAATGAACGAACTGATAACTTTGATTATTCAAATATCACTCGATTTTTTTCTGTAATTAAAACTTTTGCGTTAAAGATTGGAGAGAAAGAGGCTAAAATTATTGAACTTGGAAATAGTAAAATATTCAAAACTTTAGATGATGATTATAATATTGAAGTTATTTTAAAATGCAATAAAAATCTAAAAGAAAAAAAAGCTTCAATTAATTTAACAAAAATTCTAAATTTATTCATTAATTCATTTATCGGATATTTTAATTCCTCTATACAAACAAAAAAAGAGAGAATTGAATTTTTCATAAAAGAAATATCTTTTATGTTAAGTCAAAAGGGAAAGGTGAATTACTTTCTGGAAAATATTAAAATTTTTACTTAAATAGAACTTTAGCTTATAAAAAGAATTGTTTAAAAAAATTACTTGCTCGTTCTTCTCCTATTGTAGATAAGCCCATATGACCGGGACACAAAAGAAAATTATCTGTAAGTTCTGGATTGTACATAATTTTGTGTTTAATTGATTCAAATAAAAGATGTTGACTTCCGCCACGAAGATCTGACCTCCCTACACTTCTTCTAAAAATTAGATCTCCTGAAAAAAGTATTCCATCAATAGTTTGACCATTAAATTCTTTAACATCTTTTGAATAGAAACATAATCCACCAGGTGAATGTCCCGGGGTCTCCAATATATTGATTAAAATGTCACCTACTTTTAGATTATCTCCTTCTTTTAGCCACTTATTTGCTTCTTTTTGAGTATATATTCCAGATTCATATTCTTTCTTGTTGTACATTAGTGGAATTTTATAAGATCTTAAAATTTTACCTATTCTCATGGAATGATCAAAGTGTCCGTGTGTTAATAAGACCGCTACTGGTTCTGCATTTAAATTTTCTATTGTATTAATTATTGTGGTTGTATCATCACCAGGATCAATGATTATAATTTCTCTAGTAATATCTGAACCAAAGATATAGCAATTTGTTCCAAGTGGACCTACAATAAGCCTTTTAAATATCAATATCTTTATATCCCTTAACCTGAGAATTTATTTTTTGAATTGAAAAGAAAAAATGAAAAAGTTTTTAATTTAATTATTGGTAAATACCAGTTTTAAGATTTTCACTAGTTGCTTTTAATCAAATCACTGATTTCATGTAATTTTTTATAAACGTCTAAGCCTTTCTCTGTAAGTTTTATGTATTTTATTTTATTATTCTGTTCAATTTCAATAAGACCCTTATTAATTAGGTCGTCTTTCACTCTAAAAAATGAATTATAGTATGAGAATTTGTTCAGCTCATTATAAAATGTGTGTTTATCTACTTTATGGTCTTTAGATTGCATTAGGACTTGGAAAGTGTCCCTGAAACCTTTCTTTTTAAGGAAAAAAATTAAATCTTGAAAAGTCAATTCTTCTATACCTAATTAAATAATTAAATTTATACTAAATTGTAATTAGAAAAAATTATGAATATTAAAAAAGCTTTTGATTATTTTTAAAAAATATTATCAGTATTGATCAATAAAATTTATTAATCTAAAAACAAGTCGAAATTTATTAAAATGGTTTTAAAAACACCTTTCACTGAATTAATTTAAATAATTAAAAATATCACTAATTTTATTTAGAAGTTATGAGAATTGGAGGAATTATTGATATCAGTACTAAGGACATTCCTAATAGATCTTCAATGGTAATTTTTACAGTTGGTTGTAATTTGAGTTGTGGTTTTTGTCATAATAAATACCTTTTACAACCAAATGTAGGAAAAGATATGGATATTAATGAAGTGCTTAAACAAGTTAGGATTAATCTATTAATTAGTGGGGTTAGTATTAGTGGAGGAGAACCCACACTTCAACAAGATTTGATAGATTTATGTAGAGAAATTAGAAAAATTGGTAAGTATTTAAGTTTAGATTCAAATGGGACTATGCCTCATATTATTAAAAAATTAATCCCATATATTAATAGAATTGCTTTAGATTTAAAAGGACCATTAAAAAAAGAACGATATAAAGAAATTACTGGTGGAATTGTTGATCCCAACCTAATAATTGAAACATTTAATCTGGTAAATAAACTAAAAGATATTGATCTTGAAATTAGAACGACATATGTGGAAAACTTAATGGTGCCAGATGATATTCATGAAATAATTGATTTTCTAAAGAAAAATGAATTTAAAGGAACCTTTGTACTTCAACAGTATCAATATTCTGAAGGTGTAGGAGAGGATTTAAAAAATGTTTTTCAAAAACCTGAACATTTATTTTTACTCAATATTCTTAAGCCATATAAAGATGTAAAACTACCATTTAAAATATTCCTAAGAGATGAAATTGTAGGATATTCTAATATAAATAAATTATTTGAACTAACTCTTGATGAATTATAAATGAATGAAAAAGAAATTTTAGACGTAATACAATCCTGTATTG
>JAEOTZ010000007.1 GCA_016839585.1 Promethearchaeota archaeon | reverse complement strand
TGTCCAGGATTAGATACTACTTTTTTTTCTAATAATTCATTATTCTCAATTGTAATTATAGTAAATTGAGGAGCACGACCAAAATGAGGACACACTTCATCTCCATCAGTACTTATTGCAATTCTCAAATTATATTTCAACCTCTTTATTATTCTTTATATATATGTTTTTAATGAATTTAAAGATTTAAATTTAATGAATAATTATTCATAACCAAATAGCTCATGTATTAAAAAACCACCTAGATAAGAGGTTTTCAATGTCTAAAGAAAAAAATAATAACTCTATTACTAACTATAAAAAAGAGATAAAAGAAGAAGAAATTAAAGAATATAATCAATATATTATTGATTTAATTCATTCTCCAAAAAATTGGGGTAAACCTAAAGAAGATGAAATAACAATATCCCATTCTTATAAAGGTCCATGTGGTGATACAATGAAATTCTTTTTGAAAATAAATAATAATCTAATCGAGAAAGCAAATTTTATTACAGATGGATGTGGTGCTTCTATAGCAACAGCAAGCCAAACTACAGTTCTTATTGAAGGTAAGCCTTTAAATTATGTAGAAAACTTAAAACCAGACGATATTGATAAGGCTTTGAAAGGATTACCAGAAGATCATAAGCATTGCACAGAGCTAGCTTTGAGAACTTTAAATCAGTTAATTCAAAAGTATAAAAAGGAGATTTAATAACTAATTAAGTAATATAAAAATTAAAAAAATGAAATACGTATATGGTCCAGTTCCTAGTAGAAGATTAGGAAGATCATTAGGAATTGATCCTCTCCCTTTAAAGACTTGTAATTATCAATGTATCTATTGTCAATTAGGAAAAACAACTAATTTTACTAATGAACGCAGAAATTATTATCCAAAAGATGAAATTATTGTTGAAATAGAAGAAGCGATTAAACAAAACAAAGATAACTTTGACTATATCACATTTGTAGGAAGTGGTGAACCCACTTTGTATAAAGATTTAGAAGAATTAATTTTAAAAGCAAAAACATTTTCAAATAAACCGATCTGCGTAATAACAAATGGGGCTTTATTGTACAAAGAAGAAGTTATAAAAGCTTTATTATTAAGTGATATTGTTTTACCTAGTTTAGATGCAGGGGATGAAAGATCCTTTATAAAAATAAACAGACCTCATCCAGATATAGACTTTGAGTCTGTAATACAAGGTTTCATAGATTTTAGAAGCCTATTTAAGGGTAAGTTCTGGATTGAAATTATGATAATGAAAGCAATCAACGATTCTAAAAAAGAGCTCTTAAAAATTAAGGAGAAAATAGATTTAATTAAACCAGATAAAATAGATATTAACATTCCACTTAGACCTCCTCTTGAAAAATGGGTTAAAATACCAGATAAAAGTATTTTTGTATTATTAGATGAAATATTTGGTTCATATTCTGATATAAGTCTTCCTGAGATGGGAAATTTTTATCTCTATTCTCAAGATTTTGAAAAAGAATTGCTAAATATAATAAAGAGGCACCCTATGAGACAAAATCAAATTATAAACACTTTTTCTTCTAATAATTTTAAAAAAGAAGATATAATCTATCGATTAAAAAAACTTGAATCAAAAAACATAATTAAAAAATCAACATATAATGAACAGATTTATTGGTCGTATTATTAATTCTCTAATTTAAAGACTAAATTAAACAATGACGCTAGAACCTTTGCAAGGCTAGTCATCTTGCGACTAATATTTTCTCGCAAGATTCATCCATTCTAGCTAAATTGAATTTTTACTTATTAATATTACATGAAATAAAGCATTGATATATTGAAAATCAGAGATAAAAAATTGAAACAAAGTCAACTAGGTCCTCCGTTTCCATCGTCTGCAGTTTTATTTAGAGAAATTGAAAGCACTGCGATTGTCGCAATCAATGTTATCAAGGCGATAGCACTAATTATAATTACAATTTTTCTTAATTTACCTTTTCTTAAATCATTAGGTTCTAGTATTTCTGAACTCATTTTTATCAACTTATATTTTATCTCTTTCAATACTATAAAAAATTTACTTTTTGTTATTTGAATAGATATTCAATTAAAATTTTTCAAGGAAATATGCATTATTATAAAGGATAGTCGAATATTTAGTAAAAAATCCAGAAAGGATAACCTAAAGTGAAAAAAATCAAAATTACCATAATTAAAAAACAAATTAAAAATGGTCGATTGGATTATTTATTTTGATAATTATTGATATTGAGAATTTTAACACTAAAGGACTTTTTTGCTCATTAAATTTAATTCAGCAATCAACCAACACAGTTCCTCATAAGTAGATGATGATTTAAAAATCTCTTTTGATTTTTTATTAATTTCTGCTACTGTAAGGTTTTTTCTGCCTTTTATAAATTTTAATTGGATCTTAGCTAGGGTTCTGCATAAATCTTCATAAGTTCTTTTCTCTTGAGATAGACTATATGCTGCGAGCGCAACTTCAGCTTCAAAATCAGGGTTTAAACCTGATTCAATAAGCTCCATTGTATCTTCTATATCAAACTCTAATTCATGACGTCTCTCTTTTTGAAGATCTTGCTCTATACCTTTTTTTAAAATATCGATCATGGCAAGAAAAGCTCCAAATTCCTTACCTTGGATTATAGTCTGAATCTTTGCAATCTCTTTCCTTTTTGCATTTAAAATATTAGCCCTATTAACAGCATATTCTCTTTTCTTTTTAGAAGTTTTTGAACCAAACCACAAATATATATTTTTAATATCATCAATTAGAAAAACTCTATTTTCACTGAAGTTAATCTTTTCGACTTTCCTTAAAGCTCCATTTTCATACACAGTATATAATTGCATATCGAAACTCGCTATTCTTAAAAATTACAATATAGTAAAACTAAGTAATCTATGATTATAAACTTTAACTATGTTTAATTTCTCTTAATAATCCTTTTCTATAGTGCTGCTACAAGATGAGTCGAAGTTCTCTCAACACCATCGATGTTATGGATTTTTGATAAAATTACCTTTGAAATAATCGGAAAATCTTCTCCTTCTACTTTTGCAATAATATCAATACCTCCCGTAACTGCATGAGCTTCTTTTACTTCTGGCATTTCATTTAACCTATTAATTACATTTTCAATAAAACCTGCTCGAATTTTCATAAAAATATAACATAATGTCATATATGACAATCACACCATTTTGATTTTTCATTAATTGCTTTTATTATTATTCTTAACATTATATATATAATTAATTTTTACAGAGAAGACTCTACCAATGGTTATTCAATTTTTTTAAAAGAACTAGAGAAATAATAAAACTGAAACTATAATATTTAGATAGTAAAAGTTAAAAGGATCAAGAAGCTGCAATGAACGCCCGAAGGTTTTCATTGCATTAGTATTATTTTCCATACAATTGCTTATATAGATTTTTTCAATATATTAAGTCGAGCAGTGTCGTGAAAAAAACCATCTTCCATAGAATAATTTCTTATTCTATAAAAGGTATTATCGTCGATAATCTCATCAATTCTTACGAATTGACCGGGTTGAATACCGGATACAAACCTGACGACCTATATTTTAATTCAAATTGTGTTTTTTACACACAATCTTTTTTCATATCGTTGCTGACTACCTTTCGGTATTAATACATTGATAATAATACTACTTCTCGATATTCACACCGTTAGGTATGAACAATATATGTTTTGATTAAACCATATTTAAATAACCCTATTAAGGGGTTATTAAAACTTTAAGTCATTGAGGGTAAATCATAGATTTTTTATGTCGTAATAATTTATTTTATTTTTAAAAAGTATTTAAATTTAAAAATAACTTAAGAAAAATATGCCAAATATTACTAACTCGGCAGATGAAATCAAATTCAACATGGTACAATTAGAAACTGGTGTGAGATTACATTATGCGGAAAGAGGTAAAATGGATGGTGAAGTTATCATCTTCCTGCATGGATATACCGATTCATGGTATTCGTTTAGTACTATATTATCCTTATTATCTACGGAGTGTCACACCTACTCTCTGAGTCAACGAGGTCATGGTGAATCAGAAAAACCAGATCATTATAACATAAGTGATTTTGCAGCAGATGTAAAAGCCTTTATGAATGAGCTCGGTATTGAAAAAGCTAGTATCGTAGGGCATTCAATGGGGAGTTTTGTTGCTCAGAGAGTGGCCATTGACTATCCTGATCGGGTTAAAAGGCTCGTTCTTATCGGATCTGCTCCTTCCGCGACAAATAATCAGGGCATTTCGGAGTTTCAGAAGATTGTTGGTACCTTAGAAGACCCCATTGATAAAACATTTGTATATGAGTTTCAATCGAGCACTCTACTAAACCCTGTACCCAATGAATTTTTGGAGAAGATAGTTTCGGAAAGTATGAAAGTTCCTGCACATGTATGGCAGGAAGCATTAGCTGGACTGAGTAAAGTAGATCACAAAGATCAATTGCAAAAAATTAATGTACCAACCCTGATTGTTTGGGGTGATCATGATGATTTCTTTACACAGGAAGAACAAAAAACCCTAAAAAACCGAATTTCCAAATCGACCTTTAAATTATACCCGGATGTGGGACATGGTCTTCATTGGGAGAAACCACGAGAAACCGTCAATGATATAGAAAAATTCATGCAATCAGAATAGTAAAATCTCTGATCATTGAACATCAACACCATGGAACCACTTTTCATTTTTATATTTTTTACAAAATAAAGGAAAATTGGGAAATTCTAATTTTCTTTGACAAATATATATATGCGTGAATTTTTTTGTTACTTCTGGTATAGGAATTTCCCATTTTTTGTTTATATAGGTTTGATATCTTCTTTAATTAATTTAATAAATTGTTTAAAGTGGTGAAAAAAAGGTGGATTACTCAGATAAATTTATAGAAGTTCTTCACTATTTAGCTACAACTTATAGGAAATTCCCTAAATTTATGATTGAAATTATCGCAGAAAACTACGGAATTCCTTCCTATAAGATAAAAGAACTAATACATAAGTTTAGAAAAGAAGGTGTCTTGGTTATTGTAAAAAATGAAGGCTATACATTTATATTAGAAACTAAATAGATTAAAAAAAAATTCACTTTGCTTTTTTATTCTCTTTTTATCTTTCATATAAAATCTTAAATATAACCTTAACTAAATACATAAACATAGAAGTCTATATGTTAATGTGATGTAAAGTTGACAAATTGTAGTAATTGTGGATTTGTTTTAAAGGAAGGAGCAAAGTTTTGTACGAATTGTGGACAACCAGTAAGGCAAGTGGAAACCACCCTCCCTCCTACCTTTGTCAGTACTCCAAAGAAAAAAGGTAAGATAATAATAAAAGGAAGTGGTATGTTTACTCTTTACAAAGTAATTGCATATTTTATTGGAGTATTTTTTTTTGATCTTTTTATATCGTGGGCAATTTGTGCTGGATTAAAAGGAGATATTGCTGCATATTGGACACTTGTCGGAGCACTTTATGTTCCTTTACTGATTTTTACTCCTCTTCTAGTTGCTATAGGTTCCAGTTATTAACTAATTCTTTTTTTTCCTTTTATTTCTTATATTATTTTTAATATTTTTTTAGCATATACAAATAATATTATAGCTAGTCCATTTAAAAAGATCAGAGTGGTCATTAAGGAATAGGTAAATCTAAAATTTAAATTGAACATCGAGATGACCCCACCAAGAAGAAAAAAACAAGTATCCACAAAAGAATTTATTATGCTATCTCTTCTTCTTCCAAATTTAAGGTTTATTTTTATAAAGAAATAATTCTCAAGTATTTCCCAAAATATACTATAAAATAGAATACACCCTAAACAAATAAGATGAAGTGCTATTCCGAAGATTGTAATAATAATAGAATTCGTAATTAAATATAAAATGAATCCAAAAAATAGATGACAAAAACTAAATACATCAATCGCAGTTTTACTTATTTCCTCTTTTCTTGTTGCTATGATATTAATTTTTAATCACTAAAAAGATTATATCGTTTATTTGGATAAACTTATTATGTAAAACTAAGTTTAATAGCAATTCTTACCTGCTTTGGAGTAATTAGATATTGCAATAATTCTAATTCAACATAAAATTTTGTAGAGGGAAAACCAACGAGTAATTTATCAAGATGTTCCTGTAATTTCCTAAAAAGTCCTATTTCCTCTACTTTCATTTAATAACTCTTTGCTATTCATTAATATATTATTTCTAATTAATGGAATCTTTATAATATTCTCCTTTCAGAATTAAAAAATATTTATAATATTTACACATAATAAAATTTGGTTAACAAATTTTCCTTTTTATTTGATGAGCTATCATTAATTTAAAGGAAAAAAAAACTTTCACCTTCTAATCTTCTTAAAAACTTTTAAAGTCACAATTAAGGCAAAATTTTAACGATCCAGCAGATTTTTATTAAGGATTTATCATTTCAGTAACTTTTAATGCAAAATCCTGAATTAGATCCCAGTCATGAAAATCATTATATCCTTTCCTATTGAATACAAGTCCAGTTTTTTTAGATATTATTTTTAATGACAATCTATCTGGAGCGTTAGTATCTTTTCTATCTTTTGTGAAATCAAAGACTGGACCAAAATTGTCACAAATATCTGCTTTGATACCTAATTTTTTTATAATTTTTTCTTCTAGATTAGCTCTTATTGTATCAGGTTTAATTTTAATATTTAATTAATTTTATTACATTTTTGGAAAAAAATTATATATTAGATCGGTTTAACTTTAATTAATTGAAATCATAAAATTAAAGGAACTAAATGGTGTACGTTACTTATAAAGATAAAAGGTATCAAGTTAAAAATAATAGATTATCTTTAAAAAATAAAGGAATTATTGATATCTCCGAGATTGGGGGGCTTGAAAATCTCAAGACCTTGATATATTTAGATCTCTCAAATAATAATATTACCGAGATTAAAGGACTTGAAAATCTCAAAGACTTGAGACATTTAGCTCTCTCAAATAATAGTATATCTGAGATTAAAGGGTTAGGGACTCTTACTAATTTACAAAGGTTATTTTTTCGCGGTAATCAAATTACCGAAATTAAAGGATTAGAAACTCTTACTAAGTTACAAGAATTACTTTTATTTGATAATCAAATTACCGAAATTAGAGGGTTAGAGACTCTTACTAATTTAAAAAGGTTAGATCTTTATGGGAATCAAATTAGTGAGATTAAAGGGTTAGAGACTCTTACTAATTTAAAAAGGTTAGATCTTTATGGGAATCAAATTAGTGAGATTAAAGGATTAGAAAATTTATCTAAATTAAATGCTTTATATCTTGCTAATAATAATATTACTGAAGTTAAAGGTCTTGAAAATCTAAGAAACCTAAAGCGATTTGACTTAGGAAAGAAACATGAAGTTCCAGATGAACAAGTTAACGAATTAAAAAGATCAGGAATTAAAACATATGGATATAAAATAATAGGGTTTTTTATAGTAGTTACTCTAATTGATCTTATTGCAGCAGTCGCGATTGTAGTAGGATTTAATTATTCACCTATAGCGTTTTTCCCTACATTTGGTTTTCTTTTTATTCCTGTTATGTGTTCAGGCATTTTTTTTATTATCTATGTTACCCAGGGAAATCTCTAAATTGTGGTTTTTCTTTTTGTATATTGTTAATGAAATATATTATTGGATACAAGGACCTTTTGAAGTGGGATCTGATGCTTGGCATTTATTAATGCGTATACGTTTACTAAACCCTATTTAGTTAAGCAATGTTAGTAGATTCGTAATGTATCAAGTAGTATTCTTGTTAATATTTTTAATTATCTTTAAGTTAATGAAATTCTTAATTAAAAGAATGGATTGACCTGATTTATCTTTATTTTTAAGCAATAAAAATTGAAAATCTTTTTCTTTTAACGTTAAATGCATATTTTTTTATTATTTTAAAAAGACAAATTTTAATTTTATAAATGCAATTTACTATCTACTATAATGTGTATAATATGACCAAAGTAGCAGTTACTTCTACAAAAGATCGAGTTTATGATGTAAATAAGTCATTAGAGTTATTAGGTATCAATCCTGTTAAGGATAAAAATGTAATTTTGAAACCAAATTTCAATACTGCTGATCCTCCTCCTGCTTCAAGCTAAATGGAAACAATAAGGCAGCTTATCATCAAGCTGAATGAAATGGGTGCAAAATCTATCACAGTTGCGGAGCGAAGTGGTCCAGCTAATACTGCTGAAGTATTTGAGGAAAAAGGATTATTTACATTAGCACAAGAATTAGATTTTAAGATAGTTAATTTATCAGATGTCCCTAAAGAAGAGTTTGTCCTCAAAAAACCCAAAGATTGCCATTGGAAAGAAGGATTCCTATTTGCCAAAATTTATGATGATGCAGAATGTATTGTTGAAACCTGTTGTTTAAAGACTCATATGTATGGGGGTCACTTTACATTATCGTTAAAAAACGCAGTTGGATTAGTACCTCGAGAATATATGGATGAATTGCACTCTTCAAGGCATCAAAG
Organism: Promethearchaeota archaeon; assembly: GCA_016839585.1. Taxonomy (GTDB): domain Archaea; phylum Asgardarchaeota; class Lokiarchaeia; order Sigyniarchaeales; family SOKP01; genus Loki-b32. The sequence goes on along the minus strand of JAEOTZ010000007.1, from coordinate 19,152 downwards.
GAAAATGATTGCAGAAATTAATAGCGTTTTTAAACCTGATTTGATTATCATGGATGGCGTTATTACTTTTGTTGATGGTGGACCAATGCACGGTACTAGAGAAGAAGCAAATGTCTTTGTTGCTGGTACAGATAAAGTAGCAATTGATGCTGTTGGAGTTGCTCTCTTACGAATTCGGGGGACAACTCCAGAAGTAACCAATGGATCAATTTTTGAGCAAGAACAAATTAAAAGAGCAGTAGAATTAAGCTTAGGAATAACAATTCCCAATGAAATTGAATTCATAACTGATTCTGAAGAAGCTGAAAACTTGGTTGTACAAATTAAGGAGAAATTAGCAGAATAAATTTTAGAAGTTTTACCATCATTTTTTTATTTATAAGACGTATAATGAATATTATAACTAAAATACTAATTTAAGTACATATAGAGTTTTTTAAGATGGTTAATCCAAAAAGAATTATTGTAGCGACAACTTTCGGAATTGTTGCTGGTATCATATGCTTAATAGGTGCAATTTCATTAAATTTAGAAATTGACGCTTTAAGGCTAATCTTTATCATTGTGAATAGAACATTAATAGGCTTTGTGATAGGTATTTCAGCATTACGAATGAAATGGGTTCTCCATGGCTTATTGCTAGGAGAAATTGTTGGTTTACCTTTCTTTCTGTTTGATCTAATGGAAGTTGATTTATCAATTGCGTTAGGTGTCTTAATTATCAACGGTCTTTTCGGTATTATGATTGAATTCTTTACTACAATCGTCTTTAAAGAACCTGCTGAATAAGAGTAAATTATCTAATTCAAGAGATCTTATACTAAAGGCTAAAATACTAAATATGAGCTTCTATTCTACTAAATACATTTCTACTCTTATTTAATATAGATTATATATGGATACCAGTATTAAGACAATGCCCTACTTCATTGATCAACGTCCCACAATATTTTTCTAGAGTATTTAATGTACTTCGCGACTTACGAAACATTTAAATGTTATAGACGTAAAAGTATAACATAACTTACGAAATCTCCTTAAATGTTAAAAAGTTAATAAGTTAGTGTGATTAGATTGATAAAAAATAAAGCAGTAAAGTTAACTGCAGTTTTTGTAGTATTATCTTTAGTATTGGTAAACATTTCGACCTTTACGTCCCCACTTTATGGACAAAAGCAAACGTTCACCGGTATGGATTTTTTAGCACCTACCACATCAGATCCGAACGATTTTACGTCGCATTGGGAAACGAGGGAGACAAGTTTTGGTTCTAGTGGTAAAAATCTAGTTGCATCAGATCCAAACGAGTTTATTTCAGTCTGGAACACGACTAAACCAGGTTCAACCAATAGCAATCAAATACACTTACCATTGCAATCGAGCGGAACATATAATTTCATAGTGAATTGGGGAGACGGGAGCAATGATACGATCACGGTCTGGAATCAAGCTGCCGTTACACATACCTATACTTCCGGAGGAGTGTACACCATCAATATCACAGGAACCATCATAGGCTGGCGGTTTGGTGTTAGTGTCGGAGATCAACTGAAGATACTTGAAATTCAACAATGGGGTTGCCTACGATTAGGAAATTTAGGGAGTTATTTTCACGGGTGCTCCAATTTAAAACTCACGGCTACTGATAATTTGAATTTAACAGGAACGACTGATTTATCTATGGCCTTTATTGGTTGCGAAAATCTTAGTAGTAGCGGTAATATGAATGGCTGGGACGTTTCGAGCGTGACAGATATGTCTGGGATGTTTTGTGGGGCTTCTTCATTCAACCAGCCCATTGGCAATTGGGATGTCTCGAGCGTGACAGATATGATTGGGATGTTTTGGGCGGCTTCTTCATTTAATCAGCCCATCGGTAATTGGGATGTCTCGAGCGTGGAAAATATGCCTAGGATGTTCTATGAGGCTTTTTCATTCAACCAGCCCCTTGGCAATTGGGATGTCTCGAGCGTGGTAGATATGAGAGAGATGTTTAGGGGGGCTTCTTCATTTAATCAGCCCATTGGTAATTGGAATGTCTCGAGTGTGATATTCATTTATGGGATGTTCTATGGGGCTTCTTTATTCAACCAGCCCCTTGGCAATTGGGATGTCTCGAGTATAATAGATCTGTCTAGGATGTTTGATGGGGCTTCTTCATTCAATCAACCCATTAGCAACTGGGATGTCTCGAGCGTGATATATATGGGTTATATGTTCTCTGGGGCTTCTTCATTCAACCAGCCCATTGGCAATTGGGATGTCTCGAGCGTGACAGATATGGGTATGATGTTTTGGGGGGCTTCTTCATTTAATCAGCCCATCGGTAATTGGGATGTCTCGAGCGTAACATATATGGGTTATATGTTCTCTGGGGCTTCTTCATTCAACCAGCCCATTGGCAATTGGGATGTCTCAAGTTTAACATCCATGCACTATATGTTCTATAGTGCTTCTTCATTTAATCAACCCCTTGGAAATTGGAATATCTCGAGTGTGAGAGAAATGGATAATATGTTCTATGCAGTTAAACTATCGACATCTAATTATGATAATTTATTATTAGGTTGGTCGCAATTAACCTTACACTTCGGTGTAACATTTCATGCAGGTAATTCAAAATATAGCAGTGTGGCTGTGGATGCTAGACAATTTATCATTACCAACTTTTCTTGGACAATTATAGATGGGGGACTCGAAACACCAGAAAAAAGTTCTCCAGAAATTCCAGGTTATAATTTTGTGTTGATTATTACTGTGGTAAGTGTTACCATTGCCCTAGTGATTAAAAAAAAGTATGATATAAAATATCAAACCTAAATCCTATTTTCTTTTAAACTTTTTAAGTTATTAGGATTTATAAAGAAGAAATTTTATCATTAGCTTTGATAATGTATTTAGAGGGATGATCTGAAGATAAAGTGAAAATTAAAAAGTTTAACAGTAAGAGGTAAAAGTATCTCTGAAATTAAGGAATTAGGACATCTTCAAAATTTGGAATTCTTAGATTTATCTGATAATAAAATACTTGAGATCAACGAATTAGATAAATTTACAAATTTGGAAGAATTAAAATTAAGAAGGAATAAAATTACCGAAATTAAAGGACTTGAATCACTAAGTAAGTTATTATATTTGGATTTATCTTCAAATAGAATCTCAGAGATTAAAGGCTTAAACCATCTTAAAAAGTTAGGTTCTTTAGATCTTAGTAGGAATATCATAGAGGAAATTAAAGGTATTAAGGATCTAACAGAGTTATGGCATCTAAATCTTAGTAATAATAAAATAAATGAGATAAAGGGATTTAATTCTCAACAAAAAATACAAAAAGTAGATTTGGTTAACAACCAGATTTCCAGCATTAAGGGAATTGAAACACTATATGGTAGTAAAGTATTACTTTTTGGGAATCCTATACCGCAAGAAGAACTTGACGCAATAAAGGATAAGGTAGATTTGACAGTAGATTAAAACTTAGACATTTCATGTTTAAATAATTATTAATAATAGAGAAACAATGTCAATTTTTAAAAAACAATTTTTAAAATTTAAAGCTTTAAAGACATCAAGAAAGATAAGCATAATTCTCTCTATCGGGATTTTATTAGGAGCTCAAATCACGTCTCTCTTATGTCTTGTTTGTATCTTAAATCTATCACAATTGTTTTCAAATATTCATATTCCTGCAGGCTATGTTTATATGGATTTAGATATTTTTACTCCTGAAAACATGACGGTGGAAATTCCCTACTATATAAAAAATTCTGGTATATATGATTTAGACGAAATAGAATTAGAAATTAAGATTAATATAAATTACATTAATAAATCTGACCAAGTAAACATAACTTCTTTAATTTTTTCAAAAATTGGCAGTATTGGGCGGTGTAGAGCATTGTACTCCATATATGGACAGTTTAAAGGTGATTTCACTAATTTCAATATTCCTTCACTCGTAGATTTTTTAAATTATTTTGATGAGACAAAACTCGTCCTCTACTTCCTTGATCTCAGATTAAGAGCAAAATATTTCTTTAATTTAGTTGATTTCAAAATTATTGAGAATAATATTAATTTATATGGTTAATAGGGTGATGAAAATTAGCTTGAAACTACGGAAAAATGAAATAATACAAATATCTCTCACAATACTCACGTTCATTCTTACTCTGCTCCTTCCGATTATCGGTTACTTCCAGTTCAAAATGGCTATGCCTAATGAAATATATTTAAGCGATTTCCAAGAGAATTATGATATTGTGTTTATTGGGACTATCATAATTGGTATTCTCTTAACTGGGTTTAGATATTATCTTTATTACTTTCCACAATATTCATTAAGACGTGGGATAATTAACTTATTAAACTCTGTCCTTATCATGATATTTTTAATTTTTACTTCTCAAATTGGAAATTTAGATATTACAATAGAGAACTCCAGTCTATATTTAAATTTAACAGGAGTTTTTCTATTATTAATTGTCATATGGTCTCTATTTATATTCAAAAATATATATGATTTAGTGGATTTCAAACTTAACCAAAATTATTATAAGACTTTTGTTCGTGAAAGAAAATTTAGAAAAAAAATTAAATCTCGTCCCTTAATCAAATGCCCACAATGCAAATATATGTGTAGACCTGAATGGAAAAAATGTCCTATTTGTAATGCTAAAATTACTAATATGAATTAGTAGTTATAGTTAAAAGAAAAATAGGTTGGAATAATGTCTGTGAAGAAATATTAGTCGAAAGAAAAACAGCTTTGTAAGGATTTCGGATATTTATGATTCCATTATCTCTTTTCTGTTATAATTTTTCTTCTTAACCTATATTCCAAGCTTCTTTTCTCAATTTTTAAAAATAAATTTAAAAATATATTGTGTATCAGTATGTATTAAAAAAAATGCATATATAGTTCGCTACACACTAATAAAATTTATTATGAAGCCTCCTAATCTTTGCTTTCACAAAGAATTTAATAAAAGGATACACATCAATAACACAACATTTAAATACTAGTGTGTATATTTTTTAATTAAAAAAAAAAATAAAAACAAAAAAATAAAAAAGGAGGTTAAAAAAATGGATTATGAGGAATTGAAGGTCGAATTAGATAGAAAAGTTTTGTATCTTCCGAGAGTTTTCTAATAATAATTAATCTATTTTTTTTATTGTAAATCAAGTTCATAAAAAAAAATAAGAAAAATAAAACAATCAATTAGAAATTAAAATTTACCAAAAAACCAAACAAAACTTAAAAAAAACATGGAGGTAAAAAAAAATGAAAATTGCTAATGATATAGAAAAGGATATTTTTGAAGTGAAGAGTAAAGTAGATTCCAGACTGAATAGGTCTATTATAATCTACTAATTAACTCACATTTTTTTTCAATAATTTAAATCAAGTTTACCAATCAAGTTTATGAAAAAAAAAATTAAAAAAATCAAAACCTAATCAAATTTAAAAAAAATTAGTAGGTGGTATTATGTCAAATGAAAAAGAAAAAATAAGAGCGGAATTATATAAGATCCAGCGGGAACTTATGGAAGAATTGGAAGACTTAAATGAAGATCTTAAGGATTCTATGGAGGATATAAAAGTGGAAGCTGAAGATATAAAAGAAGAAGTGAGCGATGAATTAGAAGATATTAAAGAGGAAAGAAAATCATTATTAGAAGAAATAGAAGGAATAAAGGAACAAATCGAAGGATTAGGAGAAAACACTAGTGAACAGATCGAATATACAAGAACGTACATTGAAAGTTTAAAAGATAAAGTTGCCAAGCTTGAAGAAAAATATGAAAACAAAGTAATAAAAAAGTTAGAAAAGGCAAAGAAGAAAGCAAGGGAAAACGTAAAGCGAATAAACATTTCAGTCGATCCTGAGATGAGTAATGAATGGAGAGATTGGGCAGATAATTTAGGATCTTCAGTTTCAGAGTTGGTTCGAAAATCAATGAAATTTGTCAAAAATAATATAGGGGATATTGGTAAGTTAGAAAATCTAGGTAAAAGTATTGAAAAAGCTGTAAAGGAATCTGGATTGGAGGAATTAGAAGAAAAAATTGAGCGAGGCATTAAAAAAGGTAAAGGAAAGGTTTTAATGAAAATTAAAGAATCTAAAGAAGTCGATAAGGAACGAATTAAAATGCGTATCAAGGGATTAATCAAGCTTCAAAAAACATTACCAATTGAAAAACTTGCTCAAGCATTAAATATAACTAATGAAGATGCGGAGAATTTAATTTATGAATTAGCAGCGGAAGGTATTGAGGGAGATCTGGAGGAAGGAGTATTCAAATTTACGGGCGATCCTGAAGTGGTTCTTTCTAAGCTTTTTGAAATAATTGATAAAATGTAAACTTTCATTAATAAAAAAAATATAGAAACAAAAAATAATTAGGAAATTAGGGGATAAAAAATGGAAGTTATACCGACAGATAAAACCTTCAAAGAATTTATCTTTTTTTGGGTAGGTCAGTTATTTTCTTTGTTAGGTTCAATGGTTGTTCATTTTGTAATTATATGGTGGTTACAGGTTAAAACAGAGAGTCCAACAGTTCTTTCTTTGGGGCAATTCTTTTACTTTTTGCCTATGTTATTATTTATGCCGATTGCCGGAGTGTTAACAGATAAGTTAAAGCGAAAAAATATTATCCTAGTTGTGGATTCATTACAAGCATATGCTACCCTTATTCTTATTATCTTTTTCATATTCGATGTAACGAGTATATGGCTTATCTTTCTCTTTATAGGCTTAAGAAGTATTTTTCAAGCTTTTCATCAACCTGCTGTAGCATCAATTACCCCGACAATGGTTCCAAAAGATAAAATCAGTAGAATAAATAGCGTTAATTTTTTATTTATAGCTCTTGTACAACTCATTGGTCCAGCACTTGGAGCATTTTTATGGCAATTTTTCACAATAGATCAAATTTTATGGGTTGACGTAATCACATTCCTCATTGCTTTAATTCCTTTAATAATAATAAAGATTCCCTTCGTAAGAGATCATTCAGATCAAAAAGAAAAGAATGGTTTCATTAAGGATTTCAAAATTGGATTTGTAGCATTAAAAGCAGTGCCAGGTTTGGTAATTCTTCTAATTATGTCGATATTTGTCAACTTTCTCACCCAACCCTTAGGTACTCTAATGCCCTATTACGTTAATACTATACATGGAGGCTTAGAGTTTGAATATGCATTAGTTCTAATCTTTCTTCAAGTGGGAATGATAGGTGGTGCGATAATAACATCGCTCAAAAAAGAATGGAAGCATAAGATCCCTATAATGTTTTATGTGCTCGCGTTTGCAGGTGTGGGGTATGCAATCTTAGCATTGATCCCAAAAGGATTTTTCATTTTAATAGGAATTACTCTATTGACAGTAGGACTTGTTGTTCCATTCATAAACATACTATACTCAACAATCTTACAAACAAAAGTACCTCAGGATAAGCTTGGAAGAGTGATATCTATAGATACTACTCTTTCGATGATAATTTCTCCTTTAGGATCAGTGATAGCAGGACCTATCGCTGAATTAATTGGAATACAACTTTTATTCTTAATTTGCGCTATTACTATGATTATATTTTCTCTCTCTTTATATTTCTTTACAAGCATTCGACACATAGATTACAGTATACATATAGAACCAATTGTGCCAGAAATAATCGACTAGTAGATGTAAAAAATGGAGGATACAGCAAATAAAAGAACCTATAGGAATTATCTCTTTTTTTGGACAGGACAATTATTTTCTTTATTTGGATCAACTATAGTATTTTTTGCTATAACAATATGGTTAACGCTTGAAACAGGAAGTGCTATGTTTATGGCGACCGCTTCATTTATGTACATACTCCCCATGACAATTTGTATGCCAATTGCGGGAGTATTTGCTGATAGAGTAAATCGAAAAACCTTAATAATTGTTGTAGATTCATTACAAGCATTTGCTACATTTTTACTAATTATTCTATTTCAATTCAATATTTTAACTACATGGATGATGCTTATTTTTATTAGCTTACGGAGTGTATTTCAAGCGTTCCATTTACCTACGGTAAATGCAATCATCCCTGCTATGGTTCCGCAAGAAAAATTAACCAAAATTAATGGAATAAATTATTTATTTACTGGAGTAGTTCAACTTTCTGCTCAATTTTTAGCAGCACTTCTATTGGTATTTTTAACGATTAATCACCTTCTATGGGCAGATGTTATTACTTTTTTCATAGCGTTGATTCCATTATTGCTAATAAGTATTCCTTCAGCGAAACATCTTGTAGAAAATCCTGGAACTACAGAAAAAGATTCATTTATTAAAGAATTTAAAATGGGTTATAAAACAGTAAAATTGATCCCTGGATTAACAGCAATGATAATTTTAGGTATGTTTGTAAATTTTCTAATAAGACCATTAGATACTTTAATGTCACTTTATATTCTAATAGATCATGGAGGAACTAAATTAATTTTTGCTTTAACTATGATTTCTTTTCAAGGAGGTATGATCATTGGTGCTCTGGTAGCCTCATTTAAAAAAAAATGGTCAAATAGAATGAGGATTATTTTTCTTGGTATAGTAGTTGCTGGAATAGGTTATGTAATATTTTCTATAGCTCCAACAGGTGCATTTTTTATAATCGGTATAGGCGGCTTTGTACTGGGTATAATGCTTCCAATTATAAATTCTTTATATCAAACATGGATACAAACTACTGTGCCCAAAGATAAAATCGGCAGAGTTACATCAATAGATCACACTTTATCTATGTCGATATCACCAATTGCGACTATTTTAACAGGACCCTTAGCAACTCTAATAGGAAATGCTAATCTATTATTATACAGTGCTCTTTTAATGATCTCAACAACTATTTTAATTTGGAGCTTTTCAAGCATTAGAAGAATAAATTATGATGATCCGAGTTTAATTAATGAAATTAGCTCAAATATTAATAATATTAAAATCTAGAAATATTTTCCTTTTTTTTATTCTTTTAATGGTTTAGAAGTTATATTCTAATCTATCAATTATATCCTTTTGAATTGGAGCACCTAAATCCACGAAAGTTGCGTTATAACCTCCAACTTTAACTATTAAATCGGGATATTGTTCTGGATGCTTTTGAGCATCTCTTAATGTTTCAGTTGAAACAACATTAGGTTGTACTTGCATTCCTCCTAATTCAAAATAAGATTTAAGCAAATGATAGAATTTATCCACATTTTCTTCATTTTTAAGATTTTGGGGGTGGATCCTTACATTTACAGCTACTCCATTTGTAGCTAAATCATAATTCAATTTTGCGATTGAATTTAGCGTTGCGGTAATTCCATTTTTTTCTACCTTATTTACCGGTGAAAGGCTATTAGAGATCGGTTGCATTGCTTTTCTACCATCAGCAGTAGGTTTTGTAAAAAGACCTTCCATTACATGGACTCCCATTGAATAAGCACCGGGATTATAACGACCTCCTCTAATGCATTTATGTTTTACAACTTCAGAACAGTATAAATCCCATAATTCTGAGGCAAATGAATCAATTTCTTCTTTATCATTTCCCCATTTATCATATTTATTTATTAATTTTTGTCTAAGTTCTTCTTGACCTTTAAAATTTGAATTTAAAATTTGAACTAGTTCTGGTAATGACATTAATTTTTCTTCAAACACTAATTTCTTTATATTATACAACGAATCTACTAATGTAGCAAAGCCATATGCAGTTATAGAAGAGAAGTTATATTTAGCCCCGCCTTCAGTATAATCTTTACCACTTTCTACACATCCGTCAATTAGAGCAGAGATAAAAGGCTGTTGAAAATACTTTATAGTCATGTTATCGCCTATTTCTGCTACTTTAACAGATTTCTCAATATTATACCGTAGTTGCTGGATAAATGCCTTATATAAATCATCAAAGGTTGCAAAATTAATCGGATTTCCTGTTTCTAACCCACTTTTTTGTTTGGTTAAATTACAATATCCATTGTTAAGAACTAATTCGAGAACACCCGGTAAATTTATATACATTCTACCTGTTGCAGCAAATGTATTTCCTTGACTAGTAGGCTCAACACATCCTATTAAAGCATAATTTTGTGCGTCTTCAAAAGAATAACCTGCTTTTTCTAGAGCTGGTATAATGATATCATCATTATAGAATGCAATTCCAGATGTGAATTGAAATAATTTTATTGCTTTTTTGAAAAATTCTTTTGGAGTAGCTCTATGAATTCTAATTGATAAATCCGTAGTTAAAGCTTTGATATTTTTATATGCTTCAAGAAATAGATAAGAAAGATCATTTGTAATATCAAACCCATTTATATCTACTCCTGATATAGTTATGGTTTGAGTATTTTGCCCAAAAGCATTTGCAACCATAGTATAGTCTGTTGGTAATAATGTTACGTTCCAAGTTAGCTTCAAATTTAACTCTTCAATCAATTCTAAAGCAAAATCTCTTGTAATCGTGTTCTTTTCCAAATCGCTCTGAAAATAAGGCCATAATATCTGATCAAGCCGTCCTAATGCTACTACACTTCTCTGATAAATGATATTGATTATATTTTGCGTGAAATGGATTAGCTGAACAGCTTCGTAAAATGTTTCAGCAGTTGCTATAGTAAATTTTTCCATCATTCTCGCAATTTCTTCAAGTTCTTTTTTGCGTTTTTTATTTTCTTCATATGAATACATATTATAAGCAAGATCAGAGTATCTTTTAGAAAAGCTTATTGCCGCTTCATAACAAGTTTTAACAGCTTCATAAAAATTGAACTTTTCTTCATATTTCGAATCATTTTTGCTTAAAGATGATTGATAAGATTCTACTTCTCTAAGAATACCATTAAATCCTAATTTCAATAATTTATCATAATTAACACAGATATGTCCTTCATTTGTGCCATTTGCTATAGCTATATTAGGAGCCGCTGCTTTAATTCTGTCTAATCCGGTAATTAATTTCTTTGCAAATAATTCTTTCGGAATGATATCACCATATACTGCCTTGTCTCTCCAAAAAGGAATTATTTTTAAAAGTTCATCAATTTCATTATCTTCAAGATAGAAGGGTTGTAGTTTTCTATTTTTGTATTTCTGAATACTATTTCGATCATCTAAGGTCCTGTCATACGAGTATAAGTCTAAAAAGATTTTCTCTCCTAGATTTTTACTTGTCTCATTTCCTACAAGTAATTCGTTTTCTCGGATAAAAATGGTCATATTTCTTAAAGTATGAGCTATAGCTTTTGCTCGTTTTATGATTTCAGGATCATCTGGGTATTTTTTATAGATTTCAGTAAAAAATTTCATACGTTCGATACATAGTTCATATTTACTTGATAATAGATTATTTTTCAGTTTTATTGTTCTTTTAGTTGTCTTCTCAGTAATCAATCTCTTACCAACCAAAATATCTTAAAATTAGTCTATATAAATTAATTTGAAAGGATAATACTATTTATAATTATTGATTCTATTAAATAATTGAAATTTAATTAATTTTTGAAAAAATGCCCTTTCCAAATTATTCAGATAAATATCATGAGAAATCATTCGTTACAGCTAGAGATTTTTGGAAATACAAAAAACGAATAGGAAGAATTCCAAATATTGAACCTCTAAAAGGGATTATCATTTGCTATTCACCATCATTATTTAATTATATTATTGAAAACTATTCAGTTAAAAAGGTTGATTATGTTTTTGGAGATCATTTTTACATTTTAGAAGAAAACAACGAACAAATGGGAATTTGCGGTGGATTTGGAATTGGAGCACCTATGGTTGGAATTTTACTAGAAGAATTCAATGCATTTGGTGTAAAATTATTTCTCTCAATAGGAACGGCAGGTTCACTCCAGAAAAATATAAAATTAGGAAGTATAGTAGTATGTGATAAAGCTATTAGAGATGAAGGTACTTCACATCATTACCTAAAACATGAAAAATACTCATTCTCATCAGAAAAAGTATCTAAAAAACTAACTGCTGTGCTAGAAAATATGAATATAGATTATATTGTTGGTACAAGTTGGACAACAGATGCGCCTTATCGAGAAACATTCGCTGAAATCGATAAATACAAAAAAGAGAATGTTTTAACTGTTGACATGGAAGCAGCTGCTATATTTACTGTTGCAAAATATTTAAATGTAGATGCGGGAGTGATTTTTACAATTAGTGATTACTTATGTGAAGATGAGTGGGAATTACATTTTCATTTGACTGAAGAGCATTTAAAAACGTTATTTCTCATAGCTAAAAAAACTTTAAATGCTTTATAATATAAATTTCTTTAATTTTCTAACTAAATTACTCAAATAGTGAAAATAAATGAATTTTGAAACAATAAAATTTGATTTAAGAGAAGATGGTATTGGAATTTTAACTTTGAATAGACCAGATAATTTAAATGCTATGTCTTTTCAGATGTTTGAGGATCTGCATACAATACTAGATAGCTTAATGGTGAATTTAGATGCTCGTGTTCTAATTTTAAAAGGTGCTGGGAAAACTTTTTGCGCAGGATTAGATTTAAAAGAATTAACGATACTTCAGGCTAAAAAGAAACCAGATGATTTTAAAGAAAAATTTTATTATTTTGATATTCCAGAGACTTTAAAAAGTAGTTTATACTTTCAATGGCGTCTTAGTCGAGTTATAATAAAAATGAGGAAGATTAGTCAACCAATTATAGCAGTAATTCAAGGAGCTGCTGCAGGAGGAGGATTTGCATTAACTTTAGCTTCTGATATAAGAATTGCTGGTGAAAGAGCACGATTTAATAATGCTTTCATAAAATTGGGACTCTCTGGTTCTGATGTAGGTACTAGTTATTTCCTTCCTCGACTTATCGGAATGTCTCGAGCAGCAGAAATTTTATATACGGGACGTTTTATAGATGCTGAGGAAGCTGAGAAAATTGGTCTTGTTTTTAAAATAGTTGAAGGTGATGAGGATAAATTGCTTGCTGAAGCATTTAAAATTGCAGATAATCTTCTTGCTAAGAGTCCATTAGGTTTACGAATGACAAAAGAAGCAATTAATGTATCGCTTGATTCTCCTAGCTTAGAAACTATTATTCAATTAGAAAATCGTGCACAAACTCTATGTTCATCATCACTAGATATCAGAGAAGGTGTATCTGCCTTTTTTGAGAAAAGAAAACCAAAATATCCATTGCTTTAAAAATTATTAAATTAAATAAAAGAATAAAATGAATGTAAAAAATGATGAAAAATGGAATATGAAACTATTAAATATGAATTAAAAGAAAATGGGATTGGAATCTTAACTTTAAACCGTCCTGATAAATTGAATGCCTTGAATTTTCAAATGATTGAAGATCTGCATTCAATATTTGATGATTTGATGCTTAATTTAGATTGTCGTGTTCTTATTTTAAAAGCGGAAGGCAGGGCTTTTTGTGCAGGATTGGACCTAAGAGAATCCACAGTTCTTCAGTCTAAAAAAAAACCAGAAGCCCTTAAAGAGAAATTTTTCTTCATGAGAGCTCCGGAAAAAGACTTAATTAAAGCTAAAATATATGCACAGGCAAGAGCTAGTCAATTAATTGTTAAAATGCGAAAAATTAGTCAACCAATTATAGTCATTATCCAAGGTCCTGCAACGGGAGCAGGTTTTACGTTAATTTTGGCAGCTGATATAAGAATTGCGGGAGAAAGTGCAAAATTGGCAAATTCGTTTATTAATATTGGATTTTCTGGATCTGATTTAGCAAGTAGTTATCATTTACCTCGACTAATAGGAATGTCTCGAGCTGCTGAAATATTATATACAGGTCGTTTTATAGATGCGGAAGAAGCTGAAAGAATTGGTCTTGTTCTGAAAGTAATTAAGGGTAATGAGACTAAATTATTAGAAGCAGCTAGTGAAATAGCTGAGAATTTACTTGCTAAAAGTCCCCTTGGTCTTAGAATGACTAAGGAAGCTATTAATATTTCCCTTGATTCTCCTAGTCTAGACACTATAATGCAAATAGAAAATCGTACTCAGATGCTTTGTTCAACTTCTACAGATTTGTTGGAAGGAATTAATGCTTTTTTTGAAAAGAGAAAACCACATTACCCAAAATTATGAAAAGCTGAAAAATTGGTGAATAAATATGGAATATGAGACTATAAAATTCGAATTACAAGAAAATGGCATTGGAATCATAACCTTAAACAGACCTGAAAAACTAAATGCTATTTCATTTCAAATGGAAGAAGAACTCCATCAAATATTGGATCAATTAATGATTAATTTAGATTGTAGAGTATTGATTTTGCGAGGGGAAGGAAGAGCTTTTTCAGCAGGAACAGATTTACAAGAGGGTTTAATTTTAAGTTCTAAGGAAATTCCAGAAGGATATGATAAATTTCACTTTTTAGATATGTCAGAACCTCTGAAAAGGAAAGTATATCATCAATGGTATATAACTCAAATAATTATGAAAATGAGAAAAATCTCACAACCAATAATAGCCGCTATTCATGGAGCAATCGCGGGTGGTGGATTTGCTTTTGCTATGGCAGCAGATATCAGAATAGCAACTGAAGATGCAAAATTTATTAATGCCTCTATCAATATAGGATTAACAGGAGCAGATATGGGAGGTAGTTATTTCCTACCACGTTTGATTGGTCTTTCTAGGGCTGCAGAAATACTTTACACGGGAAGAGATGTCAGTGGAAAAGAAGCTGAAAGAATTGGATTTGTATCAAAAGTTATAGAGAAAGAAAAACTCCTAGATGAAGCAACTAAACTTGCTGAAGAAATGCTGACTAAAAGCCCTTTAGGTCTACGTATGACAAAAGAAGCTCTCAATTTATCTTTAGATTCTCCTAGCTTAAATAATATATTACAATTTGAGAATAGCTCTATTGTATTAGCTTTTTCCTCTACAGATGTGAATAAAGCTGCTAGCGCTTTCTTTAGTAAAAAGAAGCCAAAATATGGTCTTAAATAAGTTAATTTTTTCTTATTTTATATAATTCTGAAAAAAACACGTAAATAAAACAGAATAAAAGGGAGCATTACTAATAGATAAAGAGATATGCTATTTTCTCAATATTAGCAATTATTTTAATTATTTATATAAACATTATTATACCTTTTTCAAGATAAAAAATTACAAAAAAAATATCTAAATAATTTTCTAACAATTATTTTTACTCTAGCATCTTACTACTGAAAAAAAAAAAAAGATTAAGATAAAATATTTATTCTCTAATTTGAACTTTTGGCTTGATTGGTGAAGCTCCGTTGAAATTGGTTATTACAGGACAATGAGTAAGTACTTTTTCCATCATTTCTTCAATCTTCTCTTTAGGAGCGTCTGCTTTAATTCTAATTACAGGTTCAAGTTTATCATAGCCAGGAAGTAAATTATCATCAATTCCAAAAAGGGCTCCAAGATTAATGTGCCCTCTTGAATTAACAGTTAGGCTTTCAATTTTGATGTCCATAATTAAAGCCCAAAACCTAGTAACAGCTATAATACATGCTCCTATCGCCCCTAAAATTGCTAATAAAGGACTTGGCCCTTTATCTGTACCGTCTAACCCAACTGGCGCATCAATTAGAAATTCATGATTAGAAGCTCCCATTACTACATTGCATTGCATTCCATCATCCAACATCGTGCAAGAAACATTAAAGTTCTTTTCTCCATTCGCTACATCTTCTTTTATTGCATTATACGTTTCTTTAAAACTTGGCATAAATTACCACTTTAACAATATTCTACTAATGAATGAGTAATCAAATTTTAGTAAATAAGAAAAATTTACTTCAAATTTAAATATAATGATTACAAGAAAGAGTTGGATATATTAGCAGAAAGAAGTAAAAATTATAATTTAAAACAGAAATTTTTATTATCATTTTAGACATTTGTATTTCTATAACAAAATATATTTTGAGTAGGTAATTATATTTTGGAAGCAAAAAGAGTTTCAGAATCTAGGATTGAGCTTACCCAAGTAATGATGCCAGAACACTCCAACCCTGCTGGTAATGTTCATGGAGGATATATATTAAAAATGGTTGATCAAGCAGGAGCAATAGTGTCAGCAAGGCATACTCATCGAAATTGTGTCACGGCTTCAGTTGATAGAATGGATTTTATATCTCCTGTTTATGTAGGAAATTTAGTTTTTGCTAAAGCATCAATAAATTATGTTGCACATAGCTCTCTAGAAGTTGGAGTAAGGATAGAAGCAGAATGTTTAATAACTGGAACTCACACGCATGTCGGATCAGCGTATCTAAGTTTTGTTGCTCTGGACGAAGATGATAAACCAGTTAAAATTCCAGAGATCATCCCAGAAACAGAAGAGGATCGACGCAGATATGAAGAAGCTAAAAGAAGAAGAGAAGTTAGATTACAAAAAGTAAGAAGTCATAAACATAGACAGCAACCATGCATTGTAAGGGTTGAGAAATTAAAATAATTGGAAGTTCTAAATAATTCAAATCTGATTTTGAAATTTTCCTATATAGTTTTTATAAAATTGAAAATATAATTATTCATATTGAAAAAGGGAGTAATCATGGAAGAACCTA
Source organism: Promethearchaeota archaeon (assembly GCA_016839585.1). Lineage (GTDB taxonomy): Archaea > Asgardarchaeota > Lokiarchaeia > Sigyniarchaeales > SOKP01 > Loki-b32. The sequence continues at coordinate 2,554 of JAEOTZ010000007.1, read as the reverse complement.
AAAAAAGTCCAAAGCTCAAGCGCAGAGTTTCCTTATTTGCACTTACCGTATATGGTGTAGGAAATGTGTTAGGTGCAGGGATTTACGCATTAATAGGTGAAGTTGTGGGAAAAACAGGAAATCTATCATGGTTAGCCTTTATCTTAGCCTCAATCACTGGAGCTTTAACAGGATTATCATATGCCGAACTTTCTGCAATGTATCCAAAAAGCGCTGCGGAATTTGTTTATACAGAGGAAGCATTTAAGAAAAGGAGACTATCGTTTATTTTAGGTTGGATAATTATCTTTTCAGGTATTCTATCTGCTTCCACTGTTGCTTTAGCTTTTGGGGGGTATCTATCTGATTTAATTAACATACCCTCAATATTTCTTAATATTATTTTTGCAATAATTCTTGTATTAATCCTTAGTATAATAAATTTTATTGGAATTAAAACTTCTACTCGAACTAATATACTATTTACATTAATTGAAGCATCAGGGTTAATTATAATCATTATAATTGGATTTTTTGGAAAACAGGAGCCAAATTATTTCATACTTCCATCAGGCTCATCTTTTGCTGTAATTTTTTCAGCTGTGGCATTGATATTCTTTGCGTATATAGGTTTTGAAGACATTGCTAATATCGCAGAGGAAGTTAAAGAACCTCAAAAGAACATACCGAAAGCTATAATTTATTCGATTATAATTACTACTATTCTCTACTGTTTTACTGCTATTGCAGTGGTTAGTATATTACCATATGGTGATATTGCAGATGCTGATGCTCCGTTAAATTCTGTTGCGAAAGAAATATTAGGACCAGGAGGGGGAATAGTCATGTCTTTTATAGCATTATTCGCGACAGCAAATACAGTTCTCATTATGCTGATTGTTACATCTCGAATGATGTATGGTATGGCCCGTGATAAAGCGCTTCCCGAGGGACTCAGTAGAATTTCACCAAAATATAGAACTCCTATAATTGCTGTTCTATTAACTATGGGCTTTACGATAATTCCAATCCTATTTGGAGATATATCACTAGTAGCACATGCCACTGTCTTTGGTGTGCTTATCAATTTTATCTTGGTTAATATAAGCTTACTTGCTTTAAGAAAAAAGAAACCAGATTTAGAAAGACCTTTTAAATTAAAACCGAGTATTAAAGGATATCCAGTAATCGCTTTATTAGGATCAATTATCTGCATTGCTTTATTATTCACTTTTAATTGGTATATTATTCTTATTCAGATAATCATTATACTCTGTGGAATCGTTGTTTTCTATGCTATGAAATCAAAAATAGATACCAAATCAATAGGAAAAATAAAGAGTTAATTCGAATTATTATTTTTTTTTAGAGCTTCAAGTAAAAAATCTGTTATATATTTACATTCTTTACCTGCTTCAGTCTTATAATTTACATATCTAAAATTAAAAACACATAAGGGACAAGAGGATGCTATCTCCTTAGTTTCTATATTGTTAAACAATTGGTTGCCGATTTTTATGCAAATACTGCTATCAACACCTCTAATTCCGGAACCCGATCCGCAACACGGACAATCGTCATGTTCCTCGATCAATTCTTTTACTTTTATTCCACATTTCTTTAACAATTCTCTAGGCTCATTATAAAGGGGACCATTTAAATATTTTCTACCTAGCCTACAAGGATCATGGTAAGTTATTGATTTATTAAGAGAATTTAACATTATTTTCCCATTTTTCTCTAATTCATGGATAACCTCAATTATGTGTTTTACTTCAATATTAAAATCTTTGAAATATTTTCGATATACGTTATCAAACGCATATAAGCATCCACCACAGGTAACAATTATATTTTTTATTCCAATCTTTTTAAAAAGCTCAACATTTTCTTTAAATAATTTTTTAGCTAAATGAAGATTTCCAGCAGAATAGATATACTCACCACAACAAGGTTCTTTTTCTAAAATTTTGAAATCATAATTTCCTTCTTTTAAAAGTATATATGAAGCACTAGCACTTTCTTTTACTCGAAAAGAAGACATACATCCTAAGAATAATAATGTATCAGATTTTTTTTTTTCAAAGAGCTCAGCATCACGATATATATCTGGAATCCAATCCAATCGTTTTTCAGGATCTCCATTAACACTATTATCTTTTTCAATAATTCCCTTAATAATTTTATTATGAATATCTAAAGGTGCTTTCCCTTGTTCTACTAATTTTATCTTAGCTGAATGAATAATATCTGTGATTGGGATATTTTGCTGACAAACTCGATCACACATCTCACATAAAGTACACGTGTATAATCCAATTCGTTCTTCTTCAGAAATTTCTTCATTTTTAAAGACTTTTTCAGAGATATTTAATCGTCCATTTGGGGATTTTAACTCTTCTTGAGTGACAGAATAAGTATCACATGAATCCATGCATGATTTACAATCAATACAGGATTGTATTACGTCTAAAATTTCTTTTTCATTCATTTATAATTCATCAAGAGTTAGTTCAAATAATTTATTTATATTAGAATATCCTACAATTTCATCTCTTAGGAATATTTTAAATGG